>CALVGM010000160.1 GCA_944327095.1 uncultured Desulfovibrio sp.
GTGAAGGGCCTTGGGCTTCCCGAGGACATGGAACACGTCTTTGCCACAGCCCAGGACATAGCGCCTGCCTGGCACGTTGCCTTGCAGGCCGCCTTCCAGAAATACACGAACAACGCGGTGTCCAAGACCGTAAATCTGCCCAACGAGGCAAGCGTGGAGGATGTGCGCGACTGCTATCTGCAGGCCTACAGGGACGGCTGCAAGGGTGTCACCATCTACCGCGACGGCTGCAAGAGCGTGCAGGTGCTCTCGGCAGGAAGCACGAAGGCAAAGAACGGGGCAGAAGACAAGCTCGGGGATGCCCTGGCGCACAAGCAGGCGGCAAGCGCGCATGACGAGCCCGAGCAAAGCCCCTCGCGGCAGGTGCGCAGCAGGCCGGACGTCATGTACGGCTTTACGCAGCGCGTGCAGACAGGCCTTGGCACGCTCTACCTCACGGTGAACGAGATGGACGGCAAGCCATTCGAGGTCTTTGCCACCATTGGCAAGTCCGGGCACAGCGTGACAGCCAAGGCCGAAGCCATAGGCCGCCTTGTGTCCCTGGCCCTGCGTTCGGGCATAGACGTGCGGGACATAGCGGCCCAGCTGCGCGGCATAGGCGGGGAGCACCCTGTCTTTCGCCGCAAGGGCCTTCTGCTCTCCATACCGGACGCGGTAGCCTGGGTCCTGGAGAGCCACTACATGGACGGCAAGACCAACGGCAACCCTGTGCAGGACATAGTGGAGAGCAAGTGCCCGGACTGCGGGGCACCCATGACCCGCGAGGAAGGCTGCATGGTCTGCCATGCCTGCGGCTTCTCGCACTGCGGCTAGGACGCAAGAAACAGGAATGACGCAGGGCCCGGCGCCCCCTTTCTCTGTACGCGGGGATTGGGGTGTGCCGGGCCTTTCCTTATTGTCCGCTAGCGCGCCTGTGCCTTGCAGGCACGGTGGCCTGCGCCATGAAAGCCCTTGCGCCCGAATCGCGCCCATGGCTCGCAATCGTATGGCCCCAAGAGGGAGGATTTTGTGCCCTGGGGCCAGGGTTTCCCCCCATATGAAACAGCAGGCTGCAACTGCCCATCCCCTGCCGCAAAAAAAATCTCTGCCGTAAAACATGAGCAAAATACTAGTATTTTCTTTGGGGCAACCTGCCGGGACAAGGACATTTTTGGCAGGGCATGGGGGACATCCTGGTGGAATTGGCAAGTTGGCCTGCCCTGGAACACACTGTGTCATGACAAGACAAGTCTTGCGTATTCTTGTCATTTTTACTAAGTAGAGAGGTATAGGGTATCTGAATTTGACGCGCGGTCCAGTCCTTGCAAGCTGTAATCGCACAGTTTCGGGCCCTTAGCTCAAGACCGTTCCCCCCACGGTCCGGCTCTTCCCCGTCTGTCACGGGCAAGGTCCGCAGCAAGCAGGAACTCTTGCCCGGCAGGGTTTTCAGGCCAGGGGAACAGCCCGTGGACACGGCGGTCCGCGACCGCTCTTTTCCAAGTCCTTCATGTCACTCACACACACTTTTTCCGTCTGAGGAGGACCATATTTGCGGCGCCACAGTGATTGGCGCATGAACCACAATCTTTGTGCGGGCTTTACGGGGGCGCAAAGTCCAAGCGAAGATCACTTTATTGCGCCGATCGCGCGGGGCAGGGTACCGCGCGTCCATACAGCCTGGTTTTGGGCCGGCTCAAGATGCTCGAGCTTCAAACCAGAGCCCTTTGGGCAAGGATTTTCCCATATCCCGGGACAGGCGCGGCAGCGCCAGGAAAGTCCTTTTTGGGAGGTCAGCCACGACCGCCTTTGAGCACCTTGCGCGTTCAAGGCGCATGAATGCCAGCGCGCCGATCCCCGACAGGGTCGCGAGCCCAGGCGGAAGGACAGTGCCTTTGTCCTTGCCCTTTCAATGGCTATCCCTGCCACGCTTTTTCTACAGACGCATTCGTCCCGGCCGGGGCAGAGCCCCGAGCCGTGTTGGCGGCAAGCGGGAACATTGTTCCCGGACAGGATCCGCCACTATTCCAAATAAAGGAGGATGGCGTTTTCTTCCCGGCATATGGGAAGGACATGCCTCAACTCACATGAACAGAAGCCAATTGTGTACGCAGCTAGCACGGGAATGCGAGCTTTCCATGGAAGACGCTACGGCCATTGTGAACGTCTTTTTCGATTCCGTCACCAAGGCTCTGGTTGAGGGCTCAAGGGTTGAAATCCGTGGCCTTTGCTCATGGCAGGTCAAGGAGTACGAAGGCTACAATGGGCGCAATCCCAACACTGGCGACACCATCAAGGTTCCCCGCAAGCGTCTGCCTTTCTTCAAGGCAGGCAAGGAACTCCTTGAGCTTTTGAACCAGGGCTACGAGGGAAAGACCGCCGGATACTAGCCCCCAAGGGGCCTGCCCCTTGGGCACAGGGCAGGGCGCAAAGCCTTGTCCAATCCACAAAGGTCAGCCCGAATCAAGCAGGTAGCGCCGCTCTTCATCCCGAGCCTCTATTGGCCCGAGGGGAGAGCGGCGCACCGTTTTTTTTGCCAGTATCGGGGTCTTGAGGGGCAGGCGAAAAAAGTGTAGAAAACTGCCGTCAAACTGGTAACAAACCGGCAAATTCCGTATCCGCACGGGGCAGGACGCAGTGCATCTCAAACACGACAAACAGCACAAAAAGGCACAAAAGCCATAGAGCAAAAGAAGGCATACGCAAGGGCACAGGGGGACAACCCTGCCCCCTTGTCCAAGTCGGTCATGAGCCCGGGAGCTGGGCGGAAAATGCATCATTGACCAGGAGCCTGCAGGCAGCTTTGCCAAGCCCTGCCAGAGGACGGGCGCCTGGAAGACAAGCGAGGAACAACTAGTGCAACACGATCAAATGGTAGGCAGGTATTTCCAGGAGGGAAGAACGAGCTGGGTACCCGGCAGCTTTTTCACCATGATTGGGCCAGAGTGCCGTCTTGACCTTTTCTGGGACAATATCAGCAGCGAGGACGTGTGGCGCGTGGCCAACGGCAAGGTGTCCTTCGGCGTGTGGTACAGCGAGGACAGGGATCTCTTCTTCCTCTACCGCTTCGAGGGTTGCCACTGGTCGGACACGGTCTTTTCTGCCATGACCCTGCCTGAGGAAAAGCGCATCAGGCCGCCCTTCATGCACGTGACCGAGAAGCTGCAGCTTCTCATCACCCTGGTGTCCACGGAAACAGGCAAGATCATGGCCTGCAGGACGCTGACCTTCTCCCACCCGCTCTCCAAGAAGCTCTGCCTTGCGGTAGACAAGCACTTCTACGCCAACTACATCAAGGAATGGGACGAGAACCACTTTGTGGAACGCGTGGCCAGGGTCTACCAGACCTATCCTTTGCCTGAAATGATCACCAAGGCCCAGGGCTGCATTCTCTGCACTGGCCAGGAAAACGTCCTGCATCCGCCGTACTTTGTGTAGGCCGCAAACAATCTGTCGGGGGCTTGTGCCCCCTTTTTTGTGCGAGGAGAAAGCAATGCTTGAGCCTTGGAGCAAAAGCGCGGGCTTTGCCTGCAAGAGCGTGCGGCTGCCGCAAAAGGAGGCCCTTTCCAGGGAAAGGATGCTCGACGCTGTGGACGTCTATGGCGCGGCCAGGGGAGAGAGGGGGCTTGATCCCTTCTGCGCGGAGCTTTTCTGGCCTGGAAACGACCTTGTGTCCGGCGTTCTTCAAAAGGACGAGGAAGAGTCCGAAGACGCGGAACAGCCGGCAAAGGGGAAGAAGGGCCACGCTGCCAAGGGGCCCCTTTCCTGGAGCCTTGTTCTGGACGAGAAAAGGCTCGCGGCGCTTTTGCGCCTGCCAGGCGCGGCAAATGTCAGACCCAAGTTGGGCTTCACCGAGGACGATCTTGTCTTCCTGCTTCTTGTGGACGAGGCTTTGGCGGCTGCCGAGACAGAGGAAGACGACGCAGGCCTTGCCTACAGCCTTGTCCTTGACAAGAGCGCTCTGGACTTTTTCGAGGACAAGACCTGGGAGACCCTGTGCAAGTTCGCCTGCCTTTCTCTTGTCCTGCGGCAGGGAGAACGGACACTGTATTCCGGCCAGTACCTCCTGAGTCGGGTCACAGCGACAGAAGGGGGCTTTGAGCTTCTGGTCAACCCTGTGGCCCTGGCAGGCCTTGGCATTCCCGCAAGCGATGTCCTCGCGGACTGGGTGGCCCTGTGGAAGAAGCTTGGGCAAAGGCCTCTGCCTGGCGTGCTCACCCTCATGACAGTGCTCTTTTCCTGCCTCTTTGACTGGGATGGTGCGGACGACGAGCCTGAGCTTGCCGAGGAAGAGATAGCCACCATGCTGAGAGTGGAGAATGAGGATGTTCGCTCAATGCTTGCCCCGCTCTACGCCCAGATAAATACCCTGCCAGACTGGCGCGTGGAACGCTTTGCGGAAATAGCGAAGGACGCCTGCTTTGGCGAAGGCGAGGCCATAGTGCGCGTGGAGCGCCTTGGCGACTCTGGCTGGGAATAGTTGGAGCCCGTTGTTCGCGGGAGAGCAAGCCTTGCTGAAAAAAAAGGCCTTCTTCCTTGAGGCCAGGACAGCCCATACCCCGCAAGGCCCTGGCAAAAGCCCCCATGTCCCGTGTTGCGCCCAAACGCCGAGTGGACAAAAAAAGCCCGGGGGCTTTTGGAAAGGGCCAAAATTCGCAAACACATTTGGAGAGTGCATGTGCAGCCCTATTTGCCGCCTCTGCTTCCCCTGAAACCTGGAAAGACCCCGTGGGGAAGCCAGGACGATCTGGAATTCGAAGCCACACTTGCCCTGGGCAAGGTCTCGGGAATGGCCACCCTGGCAGGCAACGATGTGGTGAACTGCCCAGCCTGGCTTACGTGGGAAGCCTCGGAGTCCTGCGCTTTCGAAGGTACGGAAGTGATTCGAACAGTATCTATAAGTATTTGAATTTAGCTATATTGTATTTTGCTGTTATGCGCTAGGCATACCATTAGGGATACCAAATACGTTTGACTGTTTTTTCAACTTTTTTTTGATACCCCCAAATATTTTTTTGGGGGATGGAAGCATGCTTATCGTATTTTATATTTGTTTTTTTGAGTGGGCCACTTGGGCCACTTGTCCAAATACAGAAATTTCAAAGAGTTCTATGTTATTTTTGTGGCCCACTTCTACTGGGCCACTTAGACCACAAGGGCCAATTACCATCTTTTCGATGAGTTATATTGTAGTGCGTCACAGTTCTTCTGTTTTTAGGATGAACGTCTTGTGCCTTTTTCAAGGGTTAGCAGAAAGACGGCGCCCATGATAAGCGTACACCCACCCCAACCAATGGCTCTAAAATTTTCGTCAAAGAAAAGCCAGACCCAGAGGGTGCCGAGCACAGGCTCAATATTGCCCACCACAGCTGACTGTACCTGTGTGATACATTTGAGGCTCAGGGCAAGGAAAATGTAGGCTAGAAAGTTGGTGGTGACGCTCATGAGGCCGAGTAACCCCCAAACCTCTACGCTTTTACCCATGTCCATAGGGAAGATGAAGGGCAGAAGGACGAGGGCGCTGCCAAGGAAGGCGTAGGAATAGATAGTCTGAGCCTTATACTTTTGTACAAAATAAAAAGTGAGAGAGTGTCAAGTATATTGTGTAAATTTTTTGGGAGAGGAGGGGAAAAATACGGCCAACATCCTGCCCGAAAGAGGGGGCAGAGCTTGCGCTGTGTCTGGCTCCTGCCTACGTGG
>CALVGM010000161.1 GCA_944327095.1 uncultured Desulfovibrio sp.
CCTGTGAGCACGCAGCACAAGGCCAGCATGATTGGGCTTGTCGCAAGCGCTGTCAGGGGAAGCGAGACAAGGAGCGCAAGCGACGCGAAACGCAACACACGGCGTGATGTGCACTTGCGAATGAGAGGAGCGCTCACAAGAAGGCCGATCAGGCCGGAAAACCCGAAGGAGAGCAGTATGAAGCCCACTTCCGCCTCATTGGCACAGACCTGTTCCCTGAGCGCTGGAAGCCGCGAGACAAGAAGGGCGTACACAAGCCCGGGGACTATGAAGAAGTAGGCACAGGCAAGCCTAGCCTGTGCAAGTGTGTTCCAATGCATGCGTTCTCCCAAATGTACTTTCGAAAACCGTCTGAGCCGCACGTCAAGCTCAAGTTCCACTGACCCCCAAAACGAACGATAATTGACCCCCTGGACGCCTTTTCTGGCACTGCGCTCACAGGATGAAAAAAACGTCGCCATGGGCAGGACTGCGTGACGGCAAAGTGCGACAGTGCTGTGGATGCGGGACTGTGGTTGTATTGGCCATCTCGCTTCCTGTTGGGCCATATCCTGGGTCTTTTGCCTGTTCGCCATGCGGGCTGGCCGGGGCAAAGGCCTTTGAACTCCCAACTCCGAGGACCCTGGTCATAAAAACGGGCCACAGCCGAGCTGTTGCGTCAGTGTGGCATGCTCCGCGCGCTTTCCTGGCGAGGCGTCCACGCAACGCAGAGAAGAACAGGGGGCAGGGACAGGAAGGCAAGGAATGAAAATGCACATGGTTTCTTCTTGGGCCCGGGGCTGGAGAGAGCTTGATCGCAGGCCTTGATCCGGGCAGGGTTTTATGCAAAGCATAAAGTATTGGGTAACCCAACGGTCAAGAGGAATTTGCCAATGTCAGAAAAAATGCTCACCACAGGGGCCTTTGCGAGGTTGTGCAAGACCACCAAGGAAACGATCTTCCACTACGACAGGGAGAATCTCCTGAAGCCCAGGCGTATTGGCTCCAACGGCTACAGATACTATTCCCTGGACCAGCTCTGGGACTTCGAGAGCATAGCCACGCTCAAGGACATAGGCATTTCCCTGCAGGACATTCGCTACTACCTGCAGGACACCAAACCTGAGAGACTGTTGTCCTTTTTGCAGGAAAAGGACAGGGATCTGGACAGGGAGATAGCAAGGCTTGCCCAGCGCAAGCTCTTCCTTGGCGACATGCTCAAGTCCCTGGAAGAGCTTTCCGACAGCAGGCTCGGCACTGTCACCTTTGCCAGACAGGAGGAGACACTGCTGGAAGTCTGGCCCATAGAGCCCTCCACAGCGGAAGACACCCGCGCCTTCTGGGAAACCTTCTACGCCTATCTCGGCTTCTACAGGGAACAGAACAAAATGGCGCGCTGGCCCTTTGGCACCATACTGCAAAGGGTGGAACAGCAATCTTCCAGCAAGGCCACGCCTGCCGCCACATCCTCTGCCACGTCCTTGGACGCACAGGTGGGCTACGCTGGCCGCTTTTTCTTTGGGCTCGCAACCGAGCAGGGAGAAGGCGCGCGATCCCCTGCGGACAAGGCCGGGAAGGAAAAGTCCGGGCCCCTTTCCCTCTATGCGCAAAAAGCGGGACTCTATGCCGTCTGCTTTCATGAAGGCACCTATACGGAGCAGGAAAGGGCCCTTGCCGCCTTTGTGCGTCTTCTTGAGCAAAGGGGACTGCGTCACGACGAGCAGATCTTTTGCAGCGACATGCTCGTCTACGCAAGGCACGAGGATCAGACAAGCTACGTGAACAGGTACAGCGTGCGTATCGAGGAGGGGGACAACACGGCCGAGCTGCCACACATGGTGTTCCCTCTGGTCTGATCGCCAGCCATCCAAGGAGCGGCTTTTCCAGGGCAGACAGAACATGCCGCGTGTCGCACAAACAAAAGGGCGGAGCAGGAACCCCATGGTTCCCACTCCGCCACACCTGGCCCCAAGGGCCGCTCAAGTTCGGGCTTGCAGGCCTAGAAACGATAGATGAAGCTCACGTTCACGTTCCAGCAGTCCTCGACGCTGTTGGCGCCGACCCACGAGCCAGCGGCATTGCGGTATCCGCCCCAGACATCCGAGGACTGGTCCAGCCACATGGCAATGTAGTTGGCCTCTATGAGCAGACGCAGGTTCTCGTAGATCTGGTAGGTCGTCATCATGCCGACCTCCATGGCGTAGTCCTTCTCTGTCAGATAGATGCCGTTGGGATTGGCGCTGTAGAAGTCCGGCGTGTAGCCGTTGTAGGTTGCGCTGGGCACTTCCACGCCAGCCGCGCCGCTCTTGATGTGCCTGGCCATTTCCGCGTCGTTGGTGCCGTTGTAGAGGTTGATGCGGAAGGTGTGCTTGAGCTTTTCCACAAAACTCACGTCCTTGAGGCGCAGGCCAACGCCCCAGGTGCCGGCAAAGGTGTAGCCAAGCACAGCGTCGCGGCCAATGGTCCAGGTGCCGAGCTGCCCAAAGCCCGAAAAGCCGCTGGTGGACTCGTTGTTGTAGTCCAGCGAGGGCATGCGCTCGGAGCCGTTCTTGATATTGCCGTCATCGCCGGAGGAGTACCAGCCGTAGATGCCTGGCGTGCCCCAGTCCAGCTTGTACTCGGCAAGCAGCGAGGCGTGCCAGCCCTGCTTGTTGAAGGCCTTTTCGCCCGTGGAGAAGGAGCCGTAGTTGAATGTCCAGGCCAGGCGGAAGGGATCTGCGGCCGTGATTTCGCCTGTAATGCCTGCCCAGAAGGCCGTGCCGTAGCTGTAGGCATCGTCCTTGCCGTCGTCGAGGTAGGCGGCCGGGGAGAGGCCTCCGCCATAGCCAGCGTCGTAGTACTTGCCGGTGGATGTGCTTCTGAAGGCGTTTTCGCCCACAATGCCCAGCATGGCCCAGGGGGTTACGCGCAGCCCGTCAAAGGTCAGGGGGATGGTGAGGGCAAAGAGGTCCACGTTGTCCAGGTAGTTGGCGGGCCTGTTGGTGTCCCCGCCGTAGTTGTCGTTGAAGGGGCGCGCCCAGAAGGCCGTGACGCCAATGTGCTCGTTGATGGGCACGTTCACGGAAACGCCAGCCACGTCGCCGTCAAAGACCTGCGAGGCCTCGGAAGAGTAGTCCGGCAGATAGATGCGCTGCAGGCCCATGCGCGTCTTGATCTTCGTGCCGGGAATGGTCCAGTCCATGTAGGCGCTCTTGATCTTGACTATGGTGCCGTCGCCGCCAAGCGCGCCGCCCTTGCTGGCTCTGCCCCAGGCAAAGGCGCCCATTTCGAAGTAGACCGTACCGGACAGGTTTTCCGAGGCCACGGCGTCGAGTTGCAGGCGGACACGGGTCTTGGCCTCGAACTCGTCCTCGCCCCAGCGTCCCCAGCCTGTGACGCTCTTGCCCTGGCGATCCTGCTTGACGAAATTGCCTCCGCCGCCATATTCAAACATGGAAATCCAGATTCCCTTGGCCTTGAACTCGATGGCCTGCGCGGCATTGGCAGCTCCAAGAAGCAGACCCGCAGCCAGCAAAAGGGTTGTGAGCCGTTTTTTCATACCTTCTCCTCTAAAAAGTCTCATGGTTGGTAGTGACAAAAGATGGCGCCCAAAGCAACCCCGCAAAGCCAGGGTTTCACGGGATTTTCGCTCCTTCGCTCCGCAAACAGCCATTTGCGGAGCGAGGGGCCCTGTCCCTGTGCCCGGATTTTGGCTGCCCTCCTGGCACCTGGCATGGGTGCTTTGCGCCGGTCCTCAAGAAAAGTGTGTCGCAAGCAGGATCCCTGGTCCAGACAGGCCGACAGGACAGGCCTGCAGCCTGCTTGCGAAAGTTTTGTCCCTTGTTGCGAACAGCAGGCCTAGCCAGTCTGTTCTTCTTCCTCGTCCTCGCTCACAAGCTGCGTGCGCAAAAGCTCGAGCAGGCGCAGGTACTCCCTGCCCAGCTGCTCCTTGCGGCGCCTGATGTAGCCCAGGGAAAGGCACTTGCCGCAGCCCTCTATGCGCAGGGAGCGTATGGCGTGTATGCGGTAGGCCTCCTTGAGCAGCTTGATGCCGAAGTTGCAGATGTCCGTGTAGAGCAGCATCTCGATGAGCAGATTGTCGCTGTTGGTTGTGACCACGTTGTGGAACGCGCCGACTCTGGCCATGCCGAGACTGATGGAGTCGAGATGGTGATCTATGGAAAAGTAGTCCCTGGTCGACTGTATGAACCTGCAGTTTTCCAGTTCCTCGAAGCTGACGCTCTCCCTTTCGTAGAGGGGATTGCGGGGGCCTACGTAGATGCAGGGCTCGTGGGTGGAAATCTCCTCGTAGACCAGCTCCTTGTGGCCGAGTATGTGCCTGAAGGCCTTGGCCTGGGCGCCGGCAAAGTACACCATGCCAATGTCCGCCATGCCCTTTTCCACATAGTCCGCCACCTCGGAAATGCTGCCCTCGAGAAAGACGTAGCTGGTTTTGCGGGGCATTGCCTTCTCCGGGTTCCTGGCCAGCTCCTTCGCCTCGCTCTCGCGCATCTCGTTGTAGAGTACGCACAGATAGTGGGAGATCATCTTGGAGGGGTAGCATGCCACGCGCACAAAGAGCGGCTCGGGCTCTGCGCGCACTGCCTTGAACAGGGCAAGTCCGCGCAGGACGTTGCTTGCGTGCTCGTACAGTTCCCTGCCGTGCGGCGTGAGGGTCAGGCCCCTGTTGCTGCGCTCGAAGAGACGGACGCCCAGCTCCTCCTCCATCATGGCAATGTTCTTGCTCACGCTGGACTGCGAGGTGTAGAGGCATTCCGCAGCCCGTCTGGTGCTGCCGTACTCGGCCGCGTACTTGAAGCATTCAATGTGTCGTATTTCCATTTTCTCCGTCTCTCGCTTTTTTGTGCGCAGCTTGCGCGATCTCTTGCCCCGGGAAGACCTTGCGGCGCGCCCTAGCCGTAGGCCACCAGGGGTGTTGCCTCCTTCACGGCCAGGGAAACGGTCATGTAGAGTATGGTGCCGTCAAGTTCTGCCACGCAGCTTTGCACAACCCTGTCCGAGGCGTCGCGTATCTCCCCGAGAAACTGCCCCTTGCACACGCTCCTGCCGGGCCTTGTGTCCCCTGCCGGGTACCAGAAGCCCCTTTTTTCCGCCTCAAGGTAGACCACTTTCGCGCTTTCGCGCTGCGCGTCCTGCCTGCCGGAGGCCTCGCCCGGCAGCATGTGCAGGAAGCGCAGCAGGGAGTAGACATCCCCCTTGTAGGCGTCCACTTCCTCCCTGCTCCACACTCCCTGGCCTCCGCGCTCTATGAGCAGGGAAGGGGTGCCGCGCAGGGCAGCGGAATTGTAGGCCCCGCTGGTCGCGCCCGAGAGCACGCGCACGTCCACATCCAGGCAGCGGGCGGCCTGCCGCGCGTATTCCGTGACACTGGCTTCGGCGACCCCAGGCACAAAGACAAAGGGGAACATGCTCTCGTGCAGGTCTCCGCCGTGCATGTCCACGTAGAAATCTGCCCAGTCCTGCAGCCTTGTCACCAAAAGGGCCAGCTGCTCGGACCAGGTGCCTGCCTCGCTTCCGGGAAAGACGCGGTTGAGGTTCTTGCCGTCCTCTGCCACCAGGGCGGGCAGACGCTCGTAGAAGCCGGACATGTTTGTGACAGGCACAAGGACCACGCTGCCGCAAAGCTTTTCCGGATCCAGTTCCCTGGCAAGCTCAAGGGCGGCCTCTATGCTGCAGTACTCGCAACCGTGCACGCCGGCCGTGAGCAAGAGTTTCTTGCCGGGCCTTGCCCCGTGCACGATGGTGGCCTGCAGGCCAAAGGGGGAAAAGTTCGCAAACGTCCGCCTGCCCGGCTGATGGGGGCAGGCGAGTTCCTCCCAGAACTTCGCATCGTCCTTGCGCGAGCTGAAGGCTGTGTCCTGGCAATTGGGTGTCATGGGGGATCTCCTTGTTTTTGTGTGTGGTAGTGGGGAGCAGGCTCAGGAACCCTGGGCGCAGACAGCCCGCAACTTCCCGACATGGGGGAGCAGAAAGACGCTGCGGCCAAGGTAGAAGATGATGTAGGCGAGCCAGAGGCCGTTGTTGCCAAGGATGGGCACTGCCAGGGCCCACACTGCCCCAAAGGCCAGCAGGGCCTGCAGGGTGGAGACAAAGACCGGCCTGGTGACGCTCGCTCCGGTGAACAGCCCGTAGACCGTAAGCCCGGGCCCGGACACAAGGGGGAAGAAGAGGCTCCACAGGGAAAGTGCCTGGGCAGCCTGGATCACGTCCTCAAGATCCGTGAAGAGGGAGAGCATGGGGGTGTGCCAGAGCGCGCATATGAGGGTCATGAAAAGCCCGCTTGCCAGGGTCCAGCGCAGGGTGATCCTGTAGACCGCGTCCATGAGCTCTGGCCTGTGCAGGCCGCGGGCCTGGCCAGCGAAGACGCTGGAGGCGTTGGCTATGCCCTCGAACACGTAGGTAAAGACCAGCAGGATCTGGACAAGGACCGCGTTGGCAGAGAGCGTGGTGGTCCCGAAGGTGGAGGCTGTGGCCATGAAGATGTTGGTCTGGGCCAGCATGCATATGGTGCGCAAAAGCAGGTTGGCGTTGACCCTGGCCATGGCCAGCATGTCCTGCCAGTTGAGGGCTGACCGCAAGAGGTGTTTGCGCTCGGCTCTGTCGCAAGGCAGGGGTGGCAAAGCCCTGTGCGCTGCCACAAGGCCCACCGCAAAGGCGAAGGCCTGGGACACCAGGGTGGCCACTGCCACGCCCTCCACCCCGAAGCCCAGCACAGGCACAAGGAGCAGGGCCAGGATCATGTTGAGCACGTTGCTGCCCATCTGCATGACAAGGCTTGCGCGTATCCTGGACAGGCCCATGAGCCAGCCAAGAAGCGCGTAGTTGCCAAGTACCAGCGGCGCGCCCCAGATGAGGATGCTGTAGTAGGTCCAGGCCACCTCGCGCGTTGCCTCGTCCAGGGTCATGATGAGCATGGCCCCCTGGAATATGGGCCACTGCAGCGCAAGGAGCACGCAGGACAGGCATATGGCCATGACGCCGGGCACCAGCAGGGCCTTGTAGAGCTCTGTTGCGGATCCGCTTGTGCCAGCCTGGGCACTGAAGCCCGTGGAGCCCACGCGCAAAAATCCCAGCAGCCAGTAGATGGTGTTGAAGATCACGGCGCCCACAGCCACGCCCGCTATGTAGGAGGGATTGGACATGTGCCCCATGATGGCCGTGTCCACCACGCCGAGCAGAGGCTGGGTCATGGTGGAAAGCACAAAGGGGACGAGCACGCGCGCGTAGGCGCGGGAGGAAAGAGGCGTGGCTTTGGCTGCGTTTTCTGACATGGTGTGGTTCGTGTCTTCGCCGCCTGCGCGGCACTGGGGCTTGCTGATGGGTACGGCTGGTGGTTCCGGCTGATGATTTTTTGGGTGGCCATTGTCCTGGCCCCAAAGGGTGATTTGGGGATCTTGTCCCTTGTTGCCCCCGTGGCAGAACAGGCCTGCCACGGGGCGTTGGAGGGCCTGGCAAGCCCCTTTCCCTAGGCAGCGGTGCTTCCGTGCTCCGCGCCAATGCCCATGACCGCCTGCAGAAGGCGCCGCGCATAGGGCGAGTGTATGGCCGAGATTTGGGTCATGTCGTCCACGCGCTCCACGATTTCACCCATGTTCATGAAGACGACCCTGTCGCAGATATAGGTAATGCTGGTCAGATCGTGGGTGATGAAGAGGTAGGAAAGGGAAAGCTCCTTGCGCAGGGCGTCGAGCAGGTCCATGACCTGCACCTGGGTGGACGCGTCCAGGGAACTTATGGCCTCGTCGAGCAGGATGATGCGCGGCTCAACCGCCAGGGCCCTTGCTATGCACACCCTCTGCAGCTGACCGCCCGAGAGCTCGTGGGGGTAGCGGGTGGCAAAGTTCGCGGGCAGGCCCACCTGTTCGAGCAGCTCTGCCACGCGCCTCTTTCTGTCCAGGCTCTTGCCCGTTGCCCGCTCAAGGGCGCGCAGGGACTCGCCTATGATGGAGGAGACCCTGAACCGCGGGTTGGCCGAGGAGGTGTAGTCCTGGAAGACCACGGAGAGCACGTGCTGCAGAAAGTGCGTCTCCTCGCGGGTGTGCCTGCCGTAGAGGCTGTGGCCGCAGATCTCTATGGTTCCCTGCTCGGGCTTGAGCAGCCCGGAGAGCACGCGGCCAAGCGTGCTCTTGCCGCTGCCGGACTCGCCAATGATGCCAAGGCATTCGCCTTCCTTCAGGGTCAGGTCTATGCCGCGCAGCACCTGCTGGCGCTCCCTGCCGAACAGGCGGGTCTGGTTTTCCTTTCTGAAGGACACGCGTATGTCCCTTGCCTCAAGCAAAACGCTCATGCCTGTACCCCCTGACGTGCGCGTGCGTGTATGGCCGCGAGAAAACGTTTCATGACTGCCTTGTGCTGGCTTATGAGGTGGCTTGTGTACTCGTCCTTCGAATTGTCGAAGACTTCCTTGACCCCGCCGCTTTCCACAGCCCTGCCATTGTGCATGACCATGACCTTGTCCGCTATGAGGGAGAGCACGCCAAGGTCGTGGGAAATGAAGATCATGGCCACGTCGCCGCCGTGCTTGATGCGCACAAACTCGTTCATGATGGAGTACTGGCTTATGCTGTCTATGGCCGTTGTGGGCTCGTCCGCTATGATGAGCACGGGATCCAGGCTGATGGCAAGGCCTATCATGATACGCTGCAGCATGCCGCCCGAGAGCTGGTGCGGGTACTTGCGCAGGACGTCCTTTGGGTCGCGTATGCGCATGAGGGTGAGGATGTCGATCATCATGCTGAGCATGGTCCTGGAGGAAAGATTCATGTGCTCGGCAATGGTTTCCTCCATCTGATCCCCAATGCGGTAGAGCGGATCAAAGCAGGACATGGGGTTTTGCAGCACAACGCTGATGCTGCTGCCGCGCAGGCGGCGCAGCTTTTCCGGGCTCGCGCCCACAAGTTCCCCGCCGTCGAAGATGGAGCTGCCCGTGACATCGAAGTTCTTGTCCAGAAGGCCGAGCACGGCCTTGCAGGTCATGCTCTTGCCGCTGCCGGACTCGCCGAGGATGCCCAGGCACTCGCCCTGGGCCACGGAAAAGCTGACCCTGTCCACAAGGCAGTGGCGCTTCTTGCCCTCGCGAAAGAAGACCGATAGGTCCGTGACCCTGAGGATGGGGTCCCGATCCTGCGCGCCCCTTGTACTGTTGCCTGTCTTGTTGCCGGCCATCTGGCCGGAAATGTCTTTTTGCATGTTCTTGTCTCTCGCTGACAATAGGCTGACGATTGTTCTCCTGTTCCTTTGTGTCCTTGTGTCTACTGGCGCACGGTCTTGGGATCGAGCGCGTCACGCAGGCAGTCGCCCAGCATGTTGCAGGCTCCGACCAGCACAACGACGGCTATGCCAGGCACAATCATCTGTTCCGGGTTTGAGACCATGACGTTCTTGGCCTCGTTGAGCATGGCACCCCATTCGGGAGTGGGGGCCTGCACGCCAAGGCCCAGGAAGGAAAGAGTGGAGATGTTCAGGATGGCCCAGCCCGTGTCCAGGGACGCCAGCACTGCCAGCTCGGCAGCGATGCAGGGCAGCATGTGCCTTGTGAGGATGAAGAAGTTGCCCGAGCCCACGCTGCGGGAGAAGAGCACGAAGTTCATGTTCGTGTACTTGATGGTGGCAGTGCGGATCATGCGCGCGTACCAGGCCCACTTGATGAAGATTGAGGCTATGACCACGTTGCGGATGTCCACGCCAAGCAGGGCAACCACGGCCAGGATGATGATCTGGCTCGGGAAGGAGAGCATGACGTCAACAATGCGCATGATGATTTCGTCCACTGTGCCCCGGAAGTAGCCTGCCGTGATGCCCATGATGACGCCAAGGCCGATGGTTCCGAGCATGGTCAGCAGGGAAAGGTAGAGGGTGGGCCTGATGCCGAAGAGCATGCGCGAGAAGACGCAGCGCCCGAGCTGATCCGTGCCCAGCGGGTACTGCCAGGAGGGGCCCGCAAACTTGTTGAGGATGTCGTTGGCGTAGGGGTCGTTGGGAGCAACCCAGGGTGCAAAGGCGCCCAGCAGGGCTGTCACAAGTATGATTCCCATGCACAGGAGCGCCATGGGGTTTTTGAAAAGTTGCTGCAGCATCAGTTTTTCCTCTCCCGCAGGCGTGGATCGGCCGCGTACTGCAGAATGTCGAAAAAGAGGTTGAAGAAGACAAAGAGCACGCCCACGAGCAGAACGTAGGCCTGGATGACCGGGTAGTCGCGGTTGAAGATGGAGGTGATGCACAACCTGCCAACGCCTGGCCAGGCAAAGACGTTCTCGACCACGATGGTGCCGGAAATGAGCTGGGGTATGCTCATGCCGATGGCCGTGACGCAGGACTGCAGGGAATTCTTGAGGATGTGACGCACAAGGATGGAGCGCTGCTTGAGGCCTCTGGCCTGCGCGTAGAGCACGTAGTCCTCGCGCATGTTTTCCAGCATGTTGTTGCGGATGAGGCG
>CALVGM010000162.1 GCA_944327095.1 uncultured Desulfovibrio sp.
GGGACCTGTGTGCTTGTTGCCAATGCACTCGAAGGACACGTCCGCGCCGGAGCCGTTGGTCAGGGCCCTGATGGCCGCCACGGGATCCTCTTCCCTGGGGTTGATGATCACGTCCGCTCCGCACTCCCGGGCCTTGGCAATGCGCGCCCTGGACATCTCGAGCACGATGATTTGGCCTGCGCCCGCGGCCTTTGCGGCCATGATGGTGCCAAGGCCGATGGTGCCGGCGCCAAGCACGACCACAGTGAGGCCAAGGATGCTTCCTGCCATGCGCACAGCCTTGAAGCCCGTTGCCAGGGGTTCCATGAGCGCTCCGGCCTCGTAGTCCACGTCGTCCGGCAATATGTAGCACAGCTCGGCCGGCACGTTCACAAGGCTTGCAAAGGCGCCGTCGTTGTGCAGGCCCGTGAAGGCCAGCTTTTCGCATACGTTGTAGCGCCCCTCGCGGCAGGGCTGGCAGACGCCGCAGTGCTGGCAGGCGTCCGGGGCCACGCGATCGCCCACGCGTACGGAGGTGACACCCTCGCCCACGGCCACCACGTCACCCGTGAATTCGTGGCCCAGGACAATGGGGCTTGCCTTGCCTGTCAGAGGATGCGGACTTGTGGGGATGAAGATGGGGCCTGCCAGGTATTCGTGCAGGTCGGAGCCGCAGATGCCGCACCAGGCCACTTTGATCTGAACCCAGCCTGGCGGGGGCGGCGGGGGAAGGGGAACAGAGTCGACACGTATGTCCTTGGGCCCATGCCATACGGCAGCAAGCATTGTTTCGGCCATAGCTTCCTCCTTCGAGCGTATGCTTTTGTGCAATGGTATGCCCGGGGGAATGCACGGAGTATGCCACACAATGCATTTGCCCAGATTCCATATGAAATATTTTTTTCACAAGGAGCAGGCCATGTGCATGGCCCCTTGTGTGCCCTGTTTTGGAACAGATGAGCATGGTACGTGTTCGCAAAGGGAACAAGAGAAGGATCAGGGGCCAAACATGGCAAGGGAACAGGAAAGAGAAGGAAAAACGCGCCTCTGGCAAGGGATCCTGCTGTGCAAAAACGGAACACGAGGGTATGCCAGTCTCTTTTTTCGCGTCTTCCCAATCCTTCCTGTCCCCCGGCATGCAAAAAGGGTTTTTTCAGGAGATGTGGTACTTGCGCATCTTGGCGTAGAGGGTGTTGCGGCCTATGTCAAGGGCTCTGGCAGCCTTCAGAATGTTGCCCCTGTAGTGCTCTATGGCCGCCACAATGGTGCGCCGCTCCATGTTGTTCAGGCTGAAGTCCTGGGTTCCCTGCTCGCGGCTTTGGTCGCGCTGGGCTTGCTTTTGGACGCGTATGGCCTTGGGCAGGTGTTCCGGACCGATACAGGATCCCATGGACATGTTCACCGCGTACTCTACGCTGTGCACAAGCTGGCGCACGTTGCCGGGCCAGTCGTAGCTTTCCAGACAGGCCAGGGCCTCTGCCGTGAAGCCCTCGTAGGGGAGGTTGTGCTTTTGCGAGAGCTTGCGCCCGTAGGCTTTGGCAATGAGGGTGATGTCTCCGGCCCTGTCCCGCAAGGGGGGAAGCTCCAGGGTGAGCACGTGTATGCGGTAGAAGAGATCCTCGCGGAAGGATCCGCTGGCAATGAGCTCCTCGATGTTGCGGTTGGTGGCGGTGATGAGACGAAAATCCGTGTGTATGGTCTGGGATCCGCCAACGCGCGTGACAGTGCCCGTTTCCAGGGGCCGCAAGAGGTTCACCTGCATGTCCAGGGGCATTTCCGAAATCTCGTCCAGAAAGAGCGTTCCCCCGTCGGCCTGCTCGAACTTGCCTTCCCACGACCTGCCAGCGCCTGTGAAGCTGCCCTTTTCGTGGCCAAAGAGCTCGCTCTGTATGAGATCCCTGGGCAGGGCCCCGCAGTTTACAGCCACAAAGGGTTTGTCCGCCCTGGCGCTTGCCCTGTGCAATGCCCTGGCAAAGAGCTCCTTGCCCGTGCCTGTCTCGCCAAGCAGGAGTATGGGCGCAGAGGAGCGGCTCATGACCCTGGCCCGTTCCACAACGGCCCGCATGGCCGAGCTCTGATAGAGGATCTGGCCAAAGGGATCGTCCTCGTCCTCCCTTTCCCGCACCTCGGCATGATTTTTGCGCGAAGCTGCCATGCTCCGCGGCACCACAATGCCGGCTCCTGTCCTTTCCTCGTGCAGGGTGATGCAGTAGTGGCGGCCTGGGGAGCCTCCGGGCAGGGGACTTGCAAAGGGCGAGATCTCCGCCAGAAGACAGGGATTTGCGCGACAGGACAGGGAACAGGAGGAGATGTCCGCGGCAAGGTCTATGCCCCGCAGATCAAAGTAGTCCGCTGCGCTTGTGCCGCGCAGCTCCCGCTTGCCCCCCAGAAAGCCCGCTGCCTGGGGATTGGCGTAGGTGATAATGCCCTGTTCGTTCACAAGGCACACGCCTACGGGCACGGACCCGAGCAGCATGCCCACCAGATCCCTGGAGGCCGCTTCCATGCTGCTCACCGAGGCCATGAGCAAAAGCCGTTCCATTTCCCGGGCAGCCATCATGGTGAGCCACAGGGCCTGGCTGTGATCGGAAGTGACATGTCCGGAAATGTCCAGGCAGCCCCACAGCCCGCCCAGGGGATTGAAGATGGGGGTGGCGGAACAGGACCAGGTGTGGTGGCTCAGGCAAAAGTGCTCCTCGCCGCGAATGTGCCAGGGAAGGTGCGTGTCCAGGGCCAGGGAAATGGCGTTGGTGCCAACGCTTGCTTCGGACCACACAGCGCCAGGCCCAAAGCGCAGGCTGTCCGCCTGCTGCAAAATCCTCCTGTTGCCAATGGTGCGCAGGATGCGGCCCTCGGCGTCGACGACGGTCATGAGCAGATCCCTGTCCCTGATGGCCGCGTAGACGGTGTGCTCTATGCTGTTGCCAAGGCTTTTGAGCAGGTCCACCTGGGAGGAAATCTTCTTCATGGGCACAAAGGCCGTGCAGCTGGGCATCCACGGATCCACACCCCTGCTCTGGCAGCGCTGCCAGGAAGCCAGAACAGGGGAGGGTGGCAGGCCTGTATGGTCCTTGCCGGCCACAAAGCGCCTCCAGTCCTCGAGGGACAGATGGGGCCGCTCCTCTGCCTGGAGGGCGGAAAAACCCTGATCCGCAAGGAGGATGTCCTCCCTTGCGTGCTCCTTGATGTGCGAGATATCTCCGTTGTGCTGCAGCTCGTACATGGTGACTGTTCCTGAAAATGCTGGGTTTTGGAGTCGCGCCTGCATATGGGACTCCCTGCTGCTTGTACCTTCCGATAGTGCCGCCCCGCAGGCTGAGGGGCGAATAAAAGTGTGCCAAAAGAGAACAGCACCAAGGCCGTCTCCGAGGATTCCATACCATTATAATACAAAAACACCCCTCATATGCAAGCAAAAAAGACGCGACCGGCAAGGTGTTCGATAATGGAACAGTAGATTTTGCGGGGAGTATTGCTCGGTTTTGGAACAGTAGGGGAGTGACCTGCAAAAACATCCAGTGATTATGGATACTTGTAAACTGGCATCGATATTGCAATGTCTACAGGGCAGAAACAGGCGCCATGTTTTCAGGCATGGCTTGGTGTTGGGCAAAGTCCCAGGGAGGTTACAACTTTATGGCTCTGGATGTCGTGATGCCCAAGTGGGGCCTTACCATGAAGAGCGGCAAGATTGCCCGCTGGCTTGTGGAAGAGGGCGCTGCCGTCAAGGCCGGAATGCCCCTGCTGGAAGTGGAAACGGACAAGATTACCAAGGTGGTGGAAGCGCCGGCGGACGGTGTGCTTCTGGAAATTGTGGAAGTGGCCGGAACGACCGTTCCCGTCATGGAGGTCATAGCTCGCATTGGCGAGGCCGGCGAGGCTGCGGCGTCCGGGGAAGGGAAGCCTGCGGCTGCGGCTGAGCCAGCTCCCGCGGCGGCCAGCGCGCGCGAGGTGCGGGCCATGCCCGCGGCAAGGCGCCTTGCCAGGGAGCTTGGCGTGGATCTCACCCTTGTCAAGGGCACTGGCAGGGACGGCATTGTCACGGAAAAGGACGTGGCTGCCCAGGCCGAAAGCGCAAGGGTTGGCGCCGCAGCTCCTGCGGATTCCTCGGCTGCGGCCCCCGCAGCCAAGGCAAGCACTGCCACACCCGAGGCTTTTGCGCCCGAGGCAGCTGCCCCGGCTGACTACGATCTCGTGCCCATGGAGGGCATGCGCAAGATCATAGCCGACAACATGCGCGCCTCCCTTCTGAACGCGGCCCAGCTGACCATCTTTGTGGAGTGCGACGTGACCGACATGGTGGCCATGCGCGAGCAGGCCCTTGCGCGGCACGCTGGCGAGGAAGGCTACCGCCTCTCCTACAACGACATCATAGCCTACGCTGTCTGCCGCGCCCTCAGGCTGCACCCCATCATGAACTCCACCCTGCTCGAGGACGGCATTCACGTGCACCATCACGTGAACCTGGGCGTCGCCGTTTCCCTGGACAACGGCCTTATCGTTCCCAATGTGAAGATGGCCGACACCTACAGCCTCGAGGAACTCAAGAAAAGGGTGCGCGACGTCTCGGCCAGGGCCCGCAAGGGCGGACTCTCCATGGACGAGATCAGCGGCGGCACCTTCACCATCTCCAATGTGAGCATGCTGGGTGTGGACGGCTTTACGCCTGTCCTGAATCCCCCGGAAACGGCCATTCTCGGCGTGGGCAGGGTGCAGGACAAGCCCGCTGTCTACCAGGGAAGCATCTGCGCACGCAAGCTCATGACCCTTTCCCTGACCTTCAACCACATGGTCACGGACGGCGGGCCAGCCATGAACTTCATGCGCTGCCTTGCCGACATGCTGGAAAAGCCCGTGCTCATGCTGGCCTAGGGGCATTGAGGACCATATGAAAAGACGTTTTATCATCGAGCTTGGCAGCGGCTGCGATCTGCACGGAGCAGACATGACCAAGGCCGCGGCCAGGGCCGTGCGCGACGCCGTTTCCCACGCCTGCCTGTGCGGGCTTGTGGACATACTCGGGCGCTCCTCCTTCGAGGGCGTCCATGTCCACGCCGAAGTGCGCGTGCCCGAACCGGACCAGGTGGACGTGGAGGCCCTGAAGGCCCTTGTGCCCATAGGGGAAAAGGAATTTGTGGTGGAAAGGGGCGGCATGCGCGTGCCCGGGCTCGAGGTGGCCTGCTTTGGCAAGGGCTCGAGCGACATCGTGATGGCCTGCGCGGCCCTCACGGTCTACGTGGAAGACAAGTCCTGAAAGCGCCGAATTTCACCCCTGTACCATCAAGCGCCAGACCATACTGAGAGGAGACGACCATGATGCAGACTGACAAGACAGTCCTTCTGGATATGTTCAGGACCATGAACAAGATTCGCTTCTTCGAGAGCGAAGTGCAGAAATTCTTTGCCGCTGGCCAGATTCCCGGCTTCGTGCACCTGTACCTCGGCGAGGAGGCAGTGGCCACGGGCGTGTGCGCTGCCCTGAACAAGACGGACATGATCACCAGCACCCACCGCGGCCACGGGCACTGCCTTGCCAAGGGCGGCGATCTCAACCTCATGATGGCGGAAATCTTCGGACGCCTGGACGGCTACTGCAAGGGCAAGGGCGGTTCCATGCACATTGCCGACTTCAACATCGGCATCCTTGGCGCCAACGGCATCGTGGGCGGCGGTGGTCCCCTCTCCGTGGGTGCTGCCCTAAGCTGCCAGTACAAGGGCAGCAAGGACGTTGCCGTGTGCTTCTTTGGCGACGGCGCCTCCAACCAGGGCACAACCCAGGAATCCCTGAACCTGGCCTCGGCCTGGAAGCTGCCGCTGGTCTTTGTGAACGAGAACAACGGCTACGCCATTTCCCTGGCCCAGCGCAGGGCCATGGCCATCCCCGACATTGCCGACAGGGCAGCTGCCTACGACATGCCCGGCGTGGTGGTGGACGGCAACGACGTGCTCGCTGTCTACGAGGCTGCCCTGCAGGCCTTGAATCGCGCCCGCAGCGGCCTTGGTCCCTCGCTCATCGAGTGCAAGACCTACAGGTGGCGCGGCCACTTCGAGGGTGACGCCTGCGTCTACCGTTCCGAGGAAGAGCTGGCCGAATGGAAGGCCAAGGATCCCATCCCCCGCTTTGCCAGGCAGCTTGTGGAGGCCGAAGTGGCCACCCAGGCGGAACTCGACGCCATCACCAGCGAGGTGGCCGAGGCCGTGGCAGCGGCAGTGCGCTTTGCCGAGGAAAGCCCCACTCCCTCGGAGGCGAACCTCGTGGAAGACGTGTACGCCTAGGGGCCCAGCCATAGCGGACACAAATCTGTCAGACACATGCAAGCAACCTTTCAAGGACGAAACGGAGAACTCTATGGCTCGCAAGACATAGCTGCAGGCGCTGAACGACGCCATGCGTCAGGAAATGGAGCGT
>CALVGM010000163.1 GCA_944327095.1 uncultured Desulfovibrio sp.
GTTCTTCGAGACGCCCCCTGTCGAGGCCGCAGGGGGCAGGGCGCCCCGGCGGGGCGGCCGCCTGTTGCAGCGATGGGCGGCCGGCTGGGAGAAGGCCGAAAAAGTGGGGCTCCCGGGGACCGGAGCCTCGCACGGGCAGGGCGGCCTCTTCAAAGGGCACGTCGGGCAGGGTCTTTTCTCTTGCGCGCAGGATCTCCTGCCGTTCCCTGAGCATGGCCATGGCCTCTTCCAGCACGACAAGCTCCGCGTCCGTGTTTCCTGCCTGCTCGCGGATGAGCGCAGTCATGCTCTCGTGCAGCCTTGCCTGATCCGCAAGCTGCCTGTCATAGGCAGCGACAAGGACCGCGTTGTCCTCCCTGGGCGTGCGGAGCATGACCGGGTGCGGCAGTTGTGCCAGGATCGATTTCTTGACAGCGCGCCTGGCCATGGAGGTCTGCACAAGGCTCAAGCGCTCCCTGAAGCCGGGCTTGAAGACGTCGAGGCCCTTCATGTCCTCGAATTCCACGGTGCGCGGCATGTTCACCTTCGCGGCATAGTGCTCGTCCGGCGTCTCCAGAAGTTCCCGTACAGGCCTTGGCTGCGTGTCCTTGGCTTCGGTCACCACGTGCAGGACCAAGATGTCGCGGTTGTCCTCGAACAGGGAGTCTGTCTTTGCCCTGTGCACCACAATGCCGCTTCTGATTTCCGGAAAGAGCCAGAGCGTGTCCACGACAACCTCCAGCTCCTGGATGCGGACGTCCCCGCTTTCGGGATCTGCCCGCTCAAGGACGACGCGCTGGCGCACTGCCGGCAGACGCCCCTTCAGGAGGGGAAAGTCCGGGTTCATGTTTTCTATCTCGAAGGTCTCGTTGCCGGCAAAGAAGCCTGGCAGCACCTGATCGTCGGACGCCCAGTTGAAAAAGCGCAAGTCGCAGTCCCTGTGCAGCCCCGGCCAGAGCGTGTCGCGCCACTCGGCGTCGCAGGTGCCGATGCGGTCGCGCCTGGGCTTCCAGGAGGGATCCACCAGCCCGAAGCACGCGGGCTGCGGCCTGTGCGAGGGATGCGTCACAAGGCGGTCGAGATATTCCACATTGGGCAGGGGCAGGCGCGTACCCCTGGGCCCTTCCACTGGAACAAGGCCCTTGCCTGCGGCATTCCAGGCAAAGTCCGGCCCCCCGAAAGCCTGCTCCCAGGCAATGGGCATGGAGCTGAAGGGTTCGGGATCGGTAATGCCTGTCATCATGCCTGCCACAAGGTTCCAGTAGCGGTCGCCGAAGACGGCAAGGGTCTTGACCAGACTGCCGACTCGTACCCGCACCCTGGAGGCGACCCTGGTTTCTCCCCGTGGCGCCCAGCACTTGCCAGCCAGCAGAAATTCGCCCCTGGGCTTGAAGGCGCCGGTATCCAGCACCACTGGCGCGTTGCCGAACAGGGGAGACACCTCCTTCCACATGCGTGTTTCGGACAGCAGTGTGTCGGGATCGTCAAAGGAAAAGTAGTTCAGGATGCCCAGGCTCCAGAAGCGCTTGCCATGCACGGCAACAGGAGAGGGCATGAGAATGTGTTCGTCGCCTTTCAGAATGCGCATCTGAACCTCGAAATTCGCGCTGTGGAAACGTTTTTGCTGTGGGGAATGTGGTCAGGAGGAGGCAGATGGCGCCTTCCGAGTAGTACCTAGGGGTTGCCGTCGGGAATTTCCGGCAGATGGGTAAAGGGTCGATCTTCAGGCGGAGGGGTGTTCCAGGACTGCAGGACGGCATTGTCCACAGGCGGGACAGGTGCCTCCCAGTTTGGTTCGGCATGGCTTGTGTGGGCGTTTTCCGCGTCTTCGTGTGCGTTTTCGTGCGCGTCGTCCATGGACTCGGACAGGGTTTCGGCAGTGCTCTGGTTCTGGGCAAGACGCTCTGTGTCGCTCAGGGGAGCAGTGCCTGTGTTCTGTGACTGCGACTGGGCCTGTGGTGGGGACTTGGGAACAAGGGAGACAGGATTGACCGTGGCGCTTGTGGGCGGGTAGGTGACGTTGGTCTTGTTGGCGACCATGTTCCCGTAGGCCGACTTGATGTCGTCCGCGGCAACCCAATGTGTGATATTGATGCCAATGTTTGCCAGGAAGGGCCAGAACTTCCTGGCGTCCAGAAACAGCTGTGCGCCTACCCACAGCGGGTTGAGCAGGCCACTTTTTATGCCGGCCCAGCCAAAGAGCGCTCCAATGCACAGCTGCCTGATGGGCGCAATGTCCGTCTTCTTGCCCTTGGTGGTGAGCTTGACAACTTCTGCGCTGTTGCTTGGGCCTGTGACGGACACCTTGTCGACCATGGCATCAATCTTGAGGCATGTGCTGGCAAGGGCGCTGCCCTCCAGGGAAATGTTGGCTACTGCGCAGATCTTGCCAGACAGGGAGTTGGACGCGACATTGAGGGGGCAGAATGTGAGATTGAGCAGGCCAATCTTGACGAGATTTGTCATCTTCTGATCGTTCTGCATTGTGTTGACCGTACGCAGGACAGTGTTTTCCGTGTAGGTATTGGTCACTTCCTCCATGTGCTGCTGGGAGGTCATGGAAATGTTTGGTGCCTCCAGATCCATGCTCGTCGCTGCCTCGTCCGTGTGCCTGGTGGCAGTGGTCCAGGACATGTTCCCCTGCGCGTTCGAGTGCCAGTAGTCCGTCACTGTGGTCAGGGACATGTTTTTGGCCGTGATTGTCCTGTTGCCGCCAATTTCCTCGGTGAGGTTGTCGTGCACCACAAGATCGGTGTCGCTCGCAACATCCAGGGTGCGGTTGCCGGCAATGGTGGCGTTGCGATCAAGCATCGTCTCCTGTGTCTGGTAGCTTGACGTGTCCTCGATGCGATTTGCGGACTGGACCTGCATGAAGAAGTCTCCACCCACATAGCGGTACAGCCCTGCGGATTTTCCGTCGTAGGAGCCGGATCCGGCTATGACAATGTGCCGCTGGCCGCCCACAAAGTCTGCATAGGTGTGGGGTGTGGACTTGAGAATGCCCGTATTCGACTGGAAGTGGCCATAGACAACCAGGGATTCCGTGTCGGGATTGTGCATCTCTATGCGTTCGCTGCCGGAAAGATCCTCGTAGAGAACCGTGTTGCCGGCCAGGGAAACAATTTTTCCCTGGGACTGGTTGCGTTCGGTAGAGACACTGACGTTGCGGGCATTGGGCAGGGCGCACTCGATGTAGGGGCGATCCACGTTGCCGCCTGTGAAGGCAATGCCCACTTCCGAGCCCTTGAGCAGGGGAAAGTGCATGCCGTTGTGCGAGCCTGCGTAGGGCTGGGCCATACGCACAAAGCAGGATGCCCGGCCACCAGGGTGCTCGAAGTTTTCGAAGGGAAGGACCACCTTGTAGCGTCCCTCGCTGTCGCGTTCCGCGTAGGTTTCGCCGCCTTCGGCGTCCACCCGCGCCTGGATGACGCCGGCAATGCGCGGGATGGGCGTTGTCTGTGCGGGACGATAGGGAATGCTCGCTGGCAGGCAGGTGAAGAAGGTGTGGCAGAAGGGTTCCCCGGCAGGGGAGGCTGCGTCGGACAGACCGTCCATGGAGAGAAGTCGGGCAAGGCTGCCGGACTGATCGCCTTTCAGGTGCGACGAGATCACCATGTAGGACGTGTTGCAGGCACGCGAGGGGTGCTGTTCCAGAGTGAAGACATGTCCCGGGAGCAGGGAGGCCGAGTCGGCCTCTCCCTCGAGGACGTTGGCTTCCGCAACAAGCTGTTCGGCCCGCATTTTGGCAATGAAGGAGGCTTCCTCAGGCGAGCGCAGGAAGGTGTCGAAGAGATAGACATCGCCCTGGCCATGCTCGTCCACGTTCTTGCGCGCGGCAATGGTCACCGAGGGCGTGTCCGGATTGTAGTCCCGTACGCGCAGGGAGCGGGGC
>CALVGM010000164.1 GCA_944327095.1 uncultured Desulfovibrio sp.
CAAGGCCGAACGTCTCTGTCTCGAAGGCGATCTTGCCACTGGACTGCAGGAGTGGACAACCCGCTTTGCTGGCAACGTGGTGGGAAGAATCGCAGCCCTCTTCCATCTTCTGGCCTGCGCGGATCCCAAGAGCGACCTTGTCATATCCGCCGAACAGATGAGCCAGGCTCTGAGCCTTGGGGATCTTCTCTTCGAGCACGCCAGGGTTGCCTGGGGCACGCTGCTCAGGGACACGCAGACTGACGCTGCCCACAGGGTCCTTGACGTTGTCACCAGCAACTCCTGGAACATCTTCTCCGCCAGGGAGTGCTTCCAGGCTCTGAAGGGGCAGGCGCTCTTTCGCACCATGAAATCCCTCAACGCAGCTTTCGAAACGCTTGTCGAGCACGGCTACCTGCGCACAGTTTCCGTGAAGGGCAAGAACGGGAGACCCATGCTTCGCTACGAGCTCAACCCAGTCCTTGTCACATGGGGGAACGCTGAAGCTGTCCCTGGCACTAGGGAGTCCGCAGGCGTCGATGCGGCTGCCAGCCCTACTTCACCCACAGGCAAGGCCAGTGAAGACGAATTCCTTGTGTGAGACATCCTCAGGGAGGCAGGGAGCGGAAGCAACGGTTCCAAAGCCTAGTCACACATCGAATCTCTCACACACAAGAGCAATGTGGATGCAAAGCACTGCAGACCGCGCGGATGAGATGCTTTCTGTCCCCATACATGAACAGAACCTTGACATGACCGCCTTCTCGGAGACGTCAACGATGCTGTCTGCGACATGGACTTTTGGAATTGTCCTTGACCCTTGAACGCTAGGCCTTCATCAATGGCGTCCCGTCAGTCTCAAACGCAATTTCTATCTTGTGCGAACAAGACCTCTCTGGACAGTGGAGAATTGGACGTGAAACCAATCAACGCAACAAACATGGAAAACTTCAAGAAAAATAAACTGTATCATACTTTATATGATACAAGGCCACCATAATTCTTTGTATAATCTTATATATAAAATATTATAATAGTGTGTATGATATCAAGTTTTATCAATAGGTGTGTTGCTGCCAGACTAATGGAAAATTATAATTAACTAACAATAATTTTTCCATAATTATTTGGGAGAAACAAAATAATGTATAGGTATAAACTACATCTAGGCCCTGGACAAATTCAGGACTTAGATAAGATGCGGTGTTCCGCTGATAAACATAGTAAACAATACATATACGCAAATGCTATTTTGGCATGTGATCGAGGACCATTGTCAAAAAAACCTTATCTTAGTTATCAGCAGATATCTGATAAGTTCAATATTCATCTTTTAACATTATTAAATATAAGAAAAAATTTTCTTATTTATGGCATTGAGTTTTTGAGGAACTTCAATAGAACCATCAATTGTTGCGACAATATATCAACTAGAATTTGTATATTTTGTATAGCAGTTTCTTCTAAAACACCTGATGCAATAAATTAATTTATTAAAACAAACAATGGAGTTACTTTATCGAATACATTAGATAGTACAGTTCTATAATATAGTGTACTGGCTGATGACTCTCTACAACAGGAGTATGTTCAGAATGTCGGAGATACAAAAAAAGGGCTATAGCGTTTTGCCATAACCCTTGTTGCTAGCTTGTTCATGGTGCCGAGGGACAGAATCGAACTGCCGACACAGGGATTTTCAGTCCCTCGCTCTACCTACTGAGCTACCTCGGCACTGCACAAGGAAAACTTGTATACGTTTTGGCTGTGCTTGGCAAGAGAAAAAACAGGATTTTTTCAAAAAATTTTTCCCTTTTGCCATACAACCGCCTCATTTGTCTTATTCCTCGTCGCCCATGCGGAAATTGACGCGGATTTTGAACAGCTTGGTTGCCGGGAGGTTGAGGATGGGCACACCTGTCTGCGCAGTGATGCTGTCCAGGCGTTCCTGTATGTACGCACGCGAGGGGCCTATGAAGGTAAACCAGATATTGTACTTGTGCTCGCGCTCGTAGTTGTGGGTCACGCCGGCTTCTGCGTTCACCAGCTCGCAAAAGCGATCCATGGCTTCGGCAGGCACCTTGGCGCCGCAGAGGGTGGATACCCAGCCGAGCTTTTTCGACTGGAAATTTGCCCCCATGCGGCGAATGATATGCTCCCTGCGCAGGCGACGCACTCTCTCGAGGGCCTCATCTTCCCCTATGCCGAGCCTTTCCCCCAGGAGGGCATAGGGACGGGGCACCAGGGGAAAGTCCGCCTGTATGATGTCCAAAAGGGCCTTGTCTGTGGCGTCCAGTGCGCTCATCTTGTTTCTCCCTGATCCTTGCGCATCTTCCTGGGAATATAGGTGCACAGGGGTTCCTCGGCCATGTGGTTTCCCTCCATGCTGTAGGCGCGTGCCCTGCACCCGCCACAGACCTTGTGGTACTCGCACACTCCACACTTGCCCTCGTAGGCGCTCTGATCCCTGAACTGCTTGAAGTACCGGGAATTGCGCCAAATCTCCGGGAAGGGGGTGGTGCGGACATTGCCACAGTCGAGTTCCAGGTAGCCACATGGCTGCACCTGGCCTGTATGACTGATGAAGCAAAAGCCCGTACCGCCGAGACAGCCCCTTGTGTGGGCGTCCATGCCGAAGTTTTCCACGTCCACGCTCACTCCCTCCTCATGGGCCATCTGGCGCATGATACGGTAGTAGTGCGGAGCGCAGGTAGCCTTGAGGTGCATGCTGGTCGTCTTCCTGAAGTGGTAGAACCAGCGTAAGACCTCTTCGTACTCCTCGGCAGTAATCACCTGATCCGCCAGTTCGGAGGCCCTGCCCATGGGCACAAGCAGGAAGATGTGCCAGGCCACGGCACCAAGTTCCTGACACAGATCGAAGATTTTCTTGAAGCTTGAAAGATTGTTCTTGGTGACAGTCGTATTGATCTGGAAGGGCACGCCGGCCTCGGTCAGGTAGCGCATGCCACGCAGGGACTGTTCGAAGGCGCCAGGCACGCCGCGGAAGCTGTCGTGGCTTGCCGCGTCTGCCCCGTCAATGGAAATGGAGCAGCGGTCCACCCCGCTTTCCCTGATGAGCCTGGCGTTTTCCCTGGTGATCAGCGTGCCGTTGGGAGAAAAGGCACAGATATGGCCGCGGGAGTGGGCATGGTGCACAAGTTCGTACACATCCGGGCGCATCATAGGATCGCCGCCGGTGAAGATGATAAGGGGCTTGCCCACCTGGGAAAACGTGTCTATGAGCCCCATGGCCTCTTCGTGGGACAGTTCTCCCGGATAGGGCTCAAGGTGTGCCTCTGCCCTGCAGTGCTTGCAGGCAAGATTGCAGGAACGCGTCACCTCCCAGGCTATGATGCGGCAGGCAGGCGTGCCGTCCTCGAGCCTTGCCGGCCCCATGGCTCCGTGTGGCTTGCCGGGCATGCCGTGCCCACCGGGGTGTCCTCCCGGATGTCCCCCGGGGTGCCCTCCAGGGTGTCCTGCGGGCCTGTCCCCGGACGGGGCCAGGTCCGCGTGGCAATCCAGCGGAGACGCAGGGCATCCTGTATGCATGGCTTCGCTCATCTGGCCAGTCCCTTTTCCAGTATGGTTTCGGTGAAGTAGGTGATAATGCTGTCTGCTCCTGCGCGTTTCAGGCCGAGCAGGGATTCCATCATGATCCTCTCTTCGTCCACCCAGCCGTTGATACCCGCAGCCCTGATGAGGGAGTACTCGCCGCTCACCTGGTAGGCTGTGACCGGAACGTCCACGCTTTCCCTGACCATGCGCAAAATGTCGCCGTAGGGTCCCGCAGGCTTGACAATGATGGAATCCGCGCCCTCGTCGAGATCGGCAAAGACCTCGCGCATAGCCTCGCGCACGTTGGCAGGATTCATCTGGTAGGTCTTGCGATCTCCGCAGGCAGGAGCGGACTCGGCTGCGTCACGGAAGGGGCCGTAGTAGGCGGACGCGTACTTGGCCGCGTAGGACATAATCGGGGTCATGGTGAAGCCTGCCTTGTCCAGAGCCTCGCGTATGGCAGCCACGCGGCCGTCCATCATGTCCGAGGGAGCCACAATGTCAGCGCCGGCCTCGGCGTGGCTCACCGCTGTGCGGGCAAGATACTCGAGGGTGGGATCATTGAGGATGAGGCCCTCCTTGGTCAGCACGCCGCAGTGGCCGTGGCTCATGTACTCGCACAGGCACACGTCCGTGATGATGACAAGCTTGGGGAATTTTTTCCTGAGAAGGCGCACAGCCTGCTGCACGATGCCGTTGCTTGCGTAGGCCTGGCTTGCCTTCTCGTCCTTGGTAGCCGGGACGCCAAAGAGAATGATGGCGTGCAGGCCCTTGTCAACAGCCCTGGCCACGCGTTCCTCGAGCTTCGCCAGAGAGAATTGGTGCTGGCCCGGCATGGAGGGGATTTCCTTGGCAAAGCCGGCGTCGTCGGTCTCCACCACGAAATAGGGCATTATGAGATTTTCCCTGAGTACAGGGGCTGTTTCGGCAAAGAAGGCACGCATCTGCTCGGACTGGCGCAGACGGCGGCCGCGGAAGAAATCATGAACCATGGTATGATCTCCTGACTGGGGGCTTGCCCCACATACTGTGAAAGCAGTGCCGCAAGCCTTCCCAAGGCCATGCTTGGGAACACCCCCGACACTGCTTCTGCCCCGCAGGGGGCTTTGTTTGTATCCGGATTTTCAGCAGGAACTGCTGGCCGTGTTTGGCTACTTGATGCCTATTTCCTCGTCCGTGAGGTAACAGGCGGGATCCTGCGCCCATTCGTCGCCGTAGTAGGCCTCGGCCCTGGCGCGGAAATTGCCGCCGCAGATGTTGAGGAAGCGGCACTTGGCACAGCGGCCACCCACATAGGCCTTCTTGTTCTTGAGCTTGTGCAGAAGCTCGATATTGGGATCGTCCCAAATCTGGGAGAAGGGACGCTCAAGGACATTGCCAAAGACATGCTCGCGCCAGAACTGATCCGCGTGCACCTTGCCGTCCCAGGAAATACAGCCTATGCCGCGGCCGGAGTTGTTGCCCTCGTTGTACTGCAGAAGGCGGAACACTTCCTCCGCGCGCTTGGGATCCTCACGCTTGAGGCGCATCCACACGTAGGGACCGTCCGCGTGGTTGTCCACGGTGAGGATTTCCTTGGGCTTGCCCATGTCGAAGCATTTTCTGGTCTCGTCCATTATGAGATCCACGCAGGCGCGCGTCTCGGCGTGATCCAGGTCTTCCTTGATGAGTTCTGTGCCGCGGCCAGAATACACAAGGTGGTAGAAACAGGCTCTCGGCACCTCGAGATCGCGCAGCAGGTCGAATATCCCGGGGATTTCGGACACGTTGCGCTTGTTGATGGTAAAGCGCAGGCCGACCTTCAGGCCTTCTGCCTTGCAGTTTTCGATGGCCTTGAGCGCCAGGCGGAAGGCGCCCTCCACGCCGCGGAAATGATCGTGCACTTCCTCAAGGCCGTCCAGGGAAATCCCCACGTAGGAGAGCCCCACCTCGCGCAATTCCTTTGCCTTTTCGGGGGTAATGAGCGTGCCGTTGGTAGAAATGACAGCGCGCATGCCCCTGGCCTTGGCGTGCTTGGCCAGTTCCACGAGATCCTCGCGCACCACAGGCTCGCCGCCGGAGAACAGCATGACAGGACAGCCGTAGGCAGCCAGGTCGTCGATCATGGCCTTGGCCTGCTCGGTGGAGATATCGTCCTTGCCCTGCAGGCTGACGGCCTGAGCGTAGCAGTGCACGCAGCGCAGGTTGCAGCGCTTGGTCATGTTCCAGACCACAACAGGTTTCTTGTCCTTGGAAAACTGCAGAAGGTGCGAGGGCAGCTTGCCGGACTGACGTCCGTAGCGCAGAACGTCGGATTCCTCCACCTGTCCGCAGTACAACTTGGAAATGCCGATCATATGTATGCTGGCAGGGGCCTGGTGCCCCTGCTCCTCCCTTTGAGAATGGATTTTTGTGCGTGTGAAGCGGGCCTGCCAGGACAGGCCCCTCGCACGGTTAGTCCTGCAGGATTTCCTTCACTCTGGCAATTGCATTTGCGGCACCGGCAAAATTGCTGCCGCCTGCCTGGGCCAGATCCGGTCTTCCGCCACCGCCTGCGCCGCCGCACAGGCTGGACACCTCGCGCACCAGCTGGGGTGCGGTGAACCTTTCGTGCAGGTCCTTGGAGACATAGACAATGATGGCCACCTTGCCCTCGTCCTGGCCGAACAGAACGGCCACGGACGGCCCAGCAAGGCGGGAGCGCACATCGTCCATGAGCGAGCGCAGGGCCTTGACCTTGATGCCGTCCACAGCTGCGGAGCACAGCCTGATACCCTTGACCTCCTCGGCTGCGGCCACGATGTCCGCTGCCGAGACACTGGAGGCCTGGGCCTTTTCGCTGGCCTTTTCAAGCTTGCGCAGCTTGGTCTGCAATGCCTCCACCCTTTCCTCGAGCTGATCCGGCCTGGCCTTCAGGGTGTGCGAGAGGTGCCCAATGGTCTCGCGCTGGGAACGCATGTAGGCCAGAGCCCCGAGACCTGTCACGGCCTCGATGCGACGCACGCCGGCTGCCACGCCACTTTCCGCAACAATGATGAACTGGCCGGCCTCACCCGTGCGGCGCAGATGCGTGCCGCCGCACAGTTCCCTGGACACCACAGTGGATGCGTCGCCCACAGTGAGCACGCGCACCACATCGCCGTACTTCTCGTCAAAGAGCGCCATGGCGCCGCTGGCCACAGCCTCGTCGTGGCCCATGAGATCCGTCTTCACCGGCCAGTCCGCCAGTATGGCCTCATTGACCTCGTCCTCGATCTTCTGCAGCTCCTCGGGGGTCACTGCGGAAATGTGGCTGAAGTCAAAGCGCAGCCTCTCGGGCGAGACCAGGGAACCTGCCTGATGGACATGGGTACCGAGCACCTTGCGCAGGGCAGCGTGCAGAAGGTGCGTTGCCGTGTGGTTTCTGGCTGTGGCCGCGCGCTGTTGCGCGTCCACGCACAGGTACACCTCGCGATCCAGGGCAAGCGTGCCCTCCTCGACCTGGACCACATGGACCATGAGGCTCGGATGGGGCTTGATAGTGGTGGACACAACGGCCTTCATTCCCTCGTCCAGTATGGTGCCCGTGTCGCCTACCTGACCACCGGACTCGCCATAGAAGGGGGTCTGGTTTGTCACAACATAGCCCGTGTGGGGAGCCTTCAGCTCCTCCACGGCAAGGCCGTTTTCGTCCAGAATCTTGACCACACGACCATGGGCGTTCAGGGTGTCGTAGCCCACAAAGGTACTTTCGATGCCGTCTTCCACAAGCTGCAGGAAGAGGGCCTGGCCCTTGTCGGCCCCCTGACCAAGGAGCCCCATCTTTTTCTGGCTTTCCTTGGCCCTGGCGCGCTGCTCGGCCATTTCCACCTCAAAGCCCTTCTCGTCCACTGCAAAGCCGCGTTTCTGGGCCACGTCGGAAACAATGTCCAGCGGGAAGCCGTAGGTGTCCGAAAGCAGGAAGCAGAAGGAGCCGGGTATGGTCTTCTCGCCCTTCTTCTCCATCTCTTCCATCTCCTCCTCGAGCAGGCGCAGCCCCTTGTCCAGGGTGAGGGAGAAGCGCTGCTCCTCCTGGTAGATGACCCTGGAAATAAAGGCCTCGTGCTCGCGCAGCTCCGGATAGTCGTCGCCCATGCACTCCACAACCTTGGAGACAACCTTGTAGAGGAAGGGCTCGTGCACGCCTATGAGATTGGCAAAGCGCAGGGCCCTGCGCAGCAGGCGGCGCAGCACATAGCCCCTGCTCTCGTTGGAAGGCAGGGTGCCGCCGGCAATGAGGAAGGCAGCGGAGCGAATGTGGTCCGCTATGACGCGCAGGGCGGTGTCCACGTCGTTCGTGTGCGGGTCGGGGAAGGAGTGCTGCACGTGGGCAAGACTTGCAGCATACTGAATGATGCCCTGGAACAATTCCGTGTCAAAGTTGGACTTCTTGCCCTGGCAGACCGCGGCAATACGCTCAAGACCCATGCCGGTATCGATGTTGGGCTTTGCCAGGGGCTCGCGGTGGCCGTCGGCAAACTGCTCGAACTGGGTGAACACAAGGTTCCAGATTTCCAGGAAGCGGTCGCAGTCGCACTTGCCTATGCCGCAGTTCGGGCCACAGGACATTTCCTCGCCCTGATCGATGTAGATTTCCGAACAGGGGCCGCAGGGGCCGGTGTCGCCCATGGTCCAGAAATTGTCCTTTTCGCCCATGCGCACAATGCGTTCTGCCGGAAGTCCGGCAATTTCCTGCCACAGGGCAGCGGCCTCGTCGTCTTCACGGAAGACTGTCACCCACAACTTGTCCTTGGGCAGCATGAGTTCCTTGGTGCAAAACTCCCAGGCCCAGGTGATGGCCTCCCTCTTGAAATAGTCCCCGAAGGAGAAGTTGCCGAGCATCTCGAAAAAGGTATGGTGACGGGCAGTGCGACCCACGTTTTCGAGATCGTTGTGCTTTCCGGACACGCGCAGGCATTTTTGTGCCGAACAGGCCCTGTGGTAGCCGCGATCCTCTTCCCCTGTGAAGCACTTTTTGAACTGGACCATGCCGGCATTGGTGAAGAGCAGGGTCGGATCGTTCGGCGGGATCAGGGGTGCGGAAGGCACAATCTCGTGCCCGTGACTGTGGAAGTATTCAAGAAAGCGACGTCGTATTTCCTGTGGTGTTAGCATAGTTGTTCCCGGGCAGCCTCGTTCCTGCCCCTTCTCCCTGTCTTGGGTTGTGCTTTCGGCCGGACCTTGCGTCCGGCCGAAAGAATGTGTCGAAAGAACAGCCCCTCTCGGGCAAGGGGCCTATTCGTTGCTGTAGTTCTCGCCATTGTAGGCCTGGTTTTCCTCGCCAGTGCCAAAGGCGTTTTCCACAAGCGAATTCCTGGGCTCGGCCACATCCACCAGGGGCTGAGGCTCGCCCATGGGAGCCATGGTACTGGCCTCCGCTTCCTCGATGGAGGGCATGCCGAGAAAGGCACGCACATCGTTTTCCACCTGCGTGCGCAGCTCGTCGTCCTCCTCCAGAAGCTCGCGGATACGCTCCTTGCCTTGGCCAAGCTTCTCGCCCTTGTAGGCAAACCAGGAACCGCTCTTGTCGATGATGTTTCCGGCAACACCGAGTTCTATGAGCTCGCCGGCCCTGGATATGCCACGGCCGTACATGATGTCGAAGTTGGCCACGCGGAAGGGCGGAGCCACCTTGTTCTTCACCACCTTGGCCCTGGTCTGGTTGCCAATGGCATTTTCCTTGTTGTCCTTGAGGGTGGCGGTGCGGCGTATGTCGATACGCACCGACGAGTAGAACTTCAGGGCATTGCCGCCTGTGGTCGTTTCCGGGCTGCCATAGGAAACATTGCCAATCTTCATGCGGATCTGGTTGATGAAGATGACAGCCGTGTTGGACCTGTGGATGGTGCCTGTCAGCCTGCGCATGGCATGGGACATGAGCCTGGCCTGGCTGCCAACCTGCATGCTGCCAAGCTCGCCGTTGAGTTCGGCCTGGGGAACCAGGGCTGCCACGGAGTCAATGACCACGAGTTCCACTGCTGCCGAGCGCACCAGCATGTCGGCGATCTGCAGGGCCTGCTCGCCATAGTCGGGCTGGCTCACCAGAAGTTCGTCCGTGTTGACGCCCAGGGCCTTGGCGTAGGCAACGTCCAGAGCGTGCTCGGCGTCAATGAAGGCGCAGGTGCCGCCCCTTTTCTGGCATTCGGCTATGATGTGCAGCGTCAGGGTCGTCTTGCCCGAGGACTCCGGGCCAAAGATTTCCGTCACGCGTCCCCTGGGGATGCCGCCAACGCCAAGAGCCAGATCCAGACCAAGCGAGCCGGTGGGAATAACAGGGATCTTTTCGATGGCCTGATCCTTGAGGCGCATGACCGTTCCCTTGCCGAACTTGCGTTCGATGGTGGTCAGAGCCGTTTCCAGCGCGTTGCTTTTGGCCTGTTCGGGAGAAATGGCAGGTTTCTTCGCCATGTGAGGGTCTCCTTGAAGAAAAGAGGGAAGAAATCCAATTGCAAAAAACAAATAATTTCACTAAAAAAGCGACCTTAGCACGCATCACGAGGCAAGGCAAGAACTCTGAAAAGCCCTCAAAATGCAGGCTTGCCTGCATGCCTGTTTTTGGCTACTTCTTTTTCTATGCCAAGCATACAGACGCCACATGACGCCCTGTACAAGCGATTTTTCAGCAATCCCGATGTGGTTGCATCCTTCTTGCAGGACTTTGTCCCGGAAAGCCTTGTCAGGGATCTGGATTTTTCCACACTCGAACGTCTCTCCGGCAACTACGTGTCGGACTCCTTCAAGGAGAGGTACAACGATATTGTCTGGCGGATCCGCTGGAAGAAGAGCCGCCTTGCCAGCTATCTTGTCGTGATGCTGGAGTTCCAGAGCTCTCCCGACTACTGGATGGCTCTGCGCATCAATGCCTATACCACGCTTTTGCTCCAGGACCTGATTCAGGCACAAAAGCTGGGCCCCCAAGCGCCCTTGCCCTTTGTCTTGCCCATTGTGCTTTATAACGGCACAAAGTCCTGGAACGCGCCCACCAATGTAGCAGACCTGTTCGGGCCACCTTTCCCTGAAGAATTGTGCCCCTTTGTTCCCAGACAGCAACATTTTCTTCTGAATGTGAGTACATTTCCCAAGGAAATGCTGGATCCGCTTCGTGGGATTGCGGCACAAATCCTCAAACTGGAAAGGGAAAAAAGTCCCGTTCAATTCCTGAAAGTCTACTGGTACCTGTACTCGCTGGTCCAGGGACCAGAATTTGCCCTCCTGCGCCAGGCACTGGCCACATGGGTTGTTCACTATTTGCTCGAAAAACTGGGCATCACAGTAGATTTTTCCAAAGTTTGCGATTTGCAGGAGATAGGAGCCATGCTGGAAAACAGAGCAGAGGAATGGAAGAATATGTTTCTTGCCGAGGGCATGACCAAGGGCAGAGCCGAAGGCAGAAAGGAAAGGGATCAGCAGATAACCGCCTTGCAAAAAAGGCGTATTATCAATCTATTGGAAGAACGGTTTGGCCATCTTCCTCCCTATCTGGCTGTTTCCATCGAGAGGATTTCCGATCCTGAGGTCCTCATGGATTTCATCATCCTTGCCTGCACCACAAATTCGCTGCAGGACTTCGAAGCCAAATCTGCAACAGAACATCTTTCTCCCAGGGGGCAGCAGGAATAGAATTCCGCAGGACAAGGACCGATGCACAAGGCTCTCGGCCCATTTCTGTGCAGGAGACAGGAGCCATGCTGGAAAACAGAGCAGAGGAATGGAAGAATATGTTTCTTGCCGAGG
>CALVGM010000165.1 GCA_944327095.1 uncultured Desulfovibrio sp.
CACCTTCCGCCTCATGGGCGCTGACGCCATGGACAACCCCGACACAGTGAAGCTCGGCGGCAAGGCCGTGGAAGGCTTCATGCATACCACCTTCCCCTACGACGCCAAGATGCCCAACATGAGCGCCGAAGCCAAGAAGTTCACCGAAGCGTGGTACGCTGCCAATCCCAAGCAGGATCCCAACGTCAACGCTGCCCTTGGCTACAACGCCTACTACCTGATTCTTGACGCCATCACCCGTGCCAAGTCCGCCAAGCAGCAGGCCATCGCGGATGCCCTGGCCAAGACCAAGAATCTGCCCACGCCTCTTGGCAACCTGACCATCAACGCTACCCACGACGCAGAAATGCCTGTTGGCATCATCGAGTACCGCAACGGTCAGCGCGTGTACGTCACCGAAGTCACACCCAAGTAGTCTTTCTCCTTTCATGCCGGACATGCCCCACACAACCGGTGGCATGTCCGGCTTTTGCTCATTGTCATAAAGATATTCCTGGGGGGATCAATGAGCCTGGAAATGTTTTTTCAGCACTTTTTCAACGCCCTGACGCTGGGGTCGCTCTACGCCCTCATAGCCATAGGCTACACCATGGTCTACGGCGTGTTGCGACTCATCAACTTTGCCCACGGCGACATCCTGATGGTGGGCGCGTACTTTGTCTTCTTCGGGACCTTTGCCTTCGGCTGGCCCTGGGGAGTGTCCGCCATAGCCGCCGTCTGCGGCGCGAGCCTTCTGGGCGTTCTGGTGGAAAGGGTGGCCTACAGGCCCCTGCGCGAAGCTCCGCGCATTTCGGCCCTCATTTCTGCCATTGCGGTTTCCTTCTTTATCGAGAGCCTGGCCGTGGTGGTCTTCACAGGCCAGCCCCGCCCCGTGCTGCAGCCCGACTGGCTGATCAGCGAATGGCAGTGGGGTAGGGTGCACATCCTGAAGCTCACAGCCTTTGTGCCTGTCATGACCGCAGTTTTGGTGGCAGCACTGCTCTACATTCTCTACCGCACAAAACCGGGCCTTGCCATGCGCGCCATTTCCAAGGACATCGAGACGACCAGGCTCATGGGCGTGCGTGTTGACAACATCATTGCCTTTACCTTCGCGGTCGGTTCCGCGCTTGCTGCTGCCTCCGGCATCATGTGGGCTCTGCGTTACCCCCAGGTGCATCCCTACATGGGTATCATGCCGGGGCTGAAGGCCTTTGTGGCTGCAGTTGTGGGAGGCATAGGATCCGTTCAGGGCGCAGTGATAGGCGGTGTCATCCTGGGCTTTGTGGAAATCATGTCCATTGCCTTCTTTCCGGAACTGTCCGGCTACCGCGACGCCTTTGCCTTTATCATCCTGGTTCTTGTGCTCGTCTTCAAGCCCACAGGCCTGCTTGGTGAGAATCTGAAGGAGAAGATCTGATGCGCTTCAATCGTACTACCTTCATATGCCTGGCACTCATGGCTGCGGGCGCGCTGTTTCTGACCCAGGCGGACATGTTTCTGAGCAACTACCAGCTCTACATTCTCAAGCTTTTCTTCATCAACGCCATCTTGGCCCTGTCCTTGAACCTCATCTACGGTTTCACGGGCATGTTTTCCCTGGGGCACGCGGGATTCATGGCTCTTGGCGCCTACATGGCAGCCCTGTGCATCCTGCCCCCGGAACAGAAGGAGATGATGTGGATTCTCGAGCCCATCATATGGCCCTTCTCTGAGCTGTTCACCCCCTTCTGGCTGGCCGTTATTCTGGGTGGCCTTGTGGCCTTTGTCTTTGCCCTGTTCATAGCCGTGCCCGCACTGAGGCTTGGCGATGACTACCTTGGCATCGCAACCCTGGGCTTTGCGGAAATCATCCGCGTTCTTCTCACCAACGCGACCCCCATCACCAACGGCTCCCTGGGCATCAAGGGCATACCCGATTCGGCCACCCTGCTCACCTGCTATGTGTGGATGCTCATAACGCTTGTGGTCATAGCACGCATTGTCTACGGCAACTTCGGCAATGTACTGCGCTGCATCCGCGACAACGAGATCGCAGCCCAGGTCATGGGTATCAACGTCTTTGGCTACAAGGTCATGTCCTTCTGCGTAGGTGCCTTCTTCGCCGGTGTTGGCGGCGCCCTGCTCGGAAGCCACCTTTCCACCATCGACCCCAAGATGTTCAACTTCCTTTTGACTTTCCAGGTGCTCATGTACGTGGTGGCAGGTGGCCTTGGCTCCCTCACGGGCTCCATCCTCGGAGCCGGCATCATCACCGTGCTGCTTGAGTGGCTGCGCGCCATTGAGGAACCCATGGACTTCTTCGGCCTGGTGGAGATTCCCGGCATTCCGGGCATGCGCATGGTGGTCTTCTCCGTGCTCCTGCTTGCCATCATCCTCTACCGCAGAGAGGGCATCATGGGTTCCAGGGAAATCACCCTTGCCGGCATAGGCAGGTTCTTCCGCCGTCTTGCGACCAGAACAGCCGGGAGGGAAGCGCAATGAGCTTTACTGTTCCCAGTCCCAAGGACGCCATTCTGGCGGCCCAGAACGTCACCATGCGCTTTGGCGGCATTGTGGCCGTGAACGACATGAACGTGGCCCTGCCCCAGGGCAGTATCTGCGGCATCATTGGCCCCAACGGCGCTGGCAAGACAACGCTGTTCAACATCCTGAGCGGCTTCTACACGCCCACCGAGGGGGACGTGCTCTTCAAGGGCAAGTCCATACGCAAGAAGAGTCCGGATCGCGTCTGCAAGCTTGGCATTGCCAGAACCTTCCAGAACATCCGCCTTTCCAGCCAGATGACCGTGCTGGAAAACGTCATGGTGGGCTGCCATGTGCGCCGCCACTGTTCCTGGTGGATGGCTGCCCTGGGGCTTCCCAACTACTACCGCGAGGAAGACGAGATCAGGGACAAGGCCCGCGCCCTGGTGGAAAAGGTGGACCTTGGGGCCATGCAGAACGAGAAGGCTGGATCGCTTCCCTACGGTGCCCAGAGGCGTCTCGAGATTGCGCGCGCCCTTGCCACGGAACCGAGCCTGCTTTTGCTCGACGAGCCCGCGGCAGGCATGAATCCCCAGGAAAGCCTTGATCTTCTGCACTTCATTCGCCAGATACGCGAGGAATTCAATCTGACGATACTGCTTATCGAGCACGACATGAAGGTTGTCATGGGTGTGTGCGAATACATCTGGGTCATGGAATACGGAGCCCTGATTGCCGAGGGCGAGCCCGCGGCCATTCAGGAAAACCCGGAGGTCATTCGCGCCTACCTTGGCGATGACTTCGTCAAGGGACACTAGGAGGCAAACATGTCCACGCCCGACATCATGTTGGAAATCAAGGATCTGTACGTCAACTACGGCGGCATCTGCGCTGTGCAGGGCGTCAACCTGAGCATTCAGCGCGGCAGCATCGTGACCCTGGTAGGCGCCAACGGAGCAGGCAAGAGCAGCATCATCCGCAGCATTGCCGGCCTGAACCGCCAGGTGACCGGGGACATTCTCTTTTCGCGCAAGCAGGGCGACAAGCCCGAGTCCATCCTGGGCCTCAAGCCCGAGAACATGGTTCGCAGGGGCATCAGCCTCTCTCCCGAGGGCAGGCGCATCCTCCCCCATCTGACAGTACGGGAAAACCTCCTGCTCGGAGCCTACTCTCGCAATGACAGGGCAGGCATACAGAGGGATATGGAGCGCGTCTACGAGCTTTTCCCACGTCTTGAGGAACGCAGCTGGCAAAAGGGCGGAACCCTGTCCGGTGGCGAACAGCAAATGCTCGCTGTGGGCAGGGCGCTCATGGGCCAGCCAGACCTCATCATGCTGGACGAGCCTTCCCTGGGCCTGGCGCCGCTCCTGGTCAAGGAAATCTTTGCCATCATCGAGCGCATTCACCAGACAGGCGTGACGGTCCTTCTGGTGGAACAGAATGCCTATGCAGCCCTCAATGTGGCGGACTACGCCTATATCCTGGAAGTGGGCCGCATAGCCCTTGAGGGAACAGGCAAGGAGCTGCTTGCAAACCCACAGGTGCGCGCTGCCTACCTTGGCGGCTAAACGTCTTTTTTCTGCATTCTTTTGTGCCCCTTCTTCCGACTTGGATGAGGGGGCTTTTTTATGGCTTGCGGGTTTTGGGGGGCATGGGTTTGGTCTGAATCCCCCACACAGGCAAATGGGGGATCAATGGCTGCCTCTTCCTTGTATTGCCCTTGTCTTCCTGGTCAGGACGGAGGGGGTCAATTATCGTTCGTTTTTGGGGTCAGTGGAACTTTCGCTTGACAACCAAGTCCTTGCCCTGCAGCCGCAGGCGGCCATTGTCATGCCCCCCGAAGCAGCCAGACGGCTTGTTGCGGCCCTGAGCCAGACCCTGCAGCAACACGATGCGCTTTTCGGCTTTGGAGCAGGTTCGAAGTAGGCCGTACCGTATCCTCCTGACAACTTGGGGCCGGCCTTCGAGTTCTCGAAGGCCGGCCCCAACATGTACAATACGCAATGTCTTGTGCGTTTGTGCCTGTTTAGGCTTTGTGACAGGCGCAAATCAGAGAGGTTGCACAGGACAATATCTTGAGGACAATCTCCCTAGTCCAGCACAAAGCGCTGGCCCGCATGCCCTGTGGGATAGCTGACCGTGATGGCCTGCTTGGCAAAGGTCCACAGCGGCTGCCTTGTGTTGTGCAGGGCGTGATGCCAGATATCGTGGTAGAAGATTGGCCACCAGTCGTGCTCATTGACAGGACCGAGACTTGTGGTGCCATGCTCGATATAGGCGTCGAAGCGGGAGGACATGGCGAAGTACTCGCGCCGTATGCCCTGTCCCAGGAACACGCCTGTCTGACGGTTGGCCACAATGGTGTAGAGGAAGTCCTCCACCGGGAACTCGTCTCCTTCGGCCCTTGGCGAATAGGAGACCAGCAGAAAATCTTCGTAGGTGGAGACGTTCACAAGCGTGGGGTTTATCTGATCGCTCAGCCAGTTCTGGGGCGAGGTCTGCATGAGCTCGCATTCCGTGCCGTCCGGCCTTGTGTACAGGAAGGACCAGCTCTGATTGTCGTCATTGTTTGCCACAAGGCGCACGTTTTCCATGACGCGTTCGCAGAAGGTTCCGCTGACCGGGAGCACGATCCTGTCCGTTTCCAGAATGGGGGAATGGATGATCATGACCTTGTCTTTCAGGGTCACGCGATAGAAGAGCCATTCACCGGCATTGGGCTGTTCGGCAAAGCCAAAGTGGGTATAGATGCGTCCGGCAGAAAGAAAGCCGTGACCTACGGGAGTGGTCTGGTTCGCGGCAAGAATGGTAAAGCTGTTGCCGCCATTGAGGCCGTCAAAATGTATGGATCCGGCATTGGGAGTGGGCAGATCGTCCTGGCCCGAGGCCTTGGCAAACCAGGCAGCTGAGGGAGCAACGAAGGATATGGACATTCTTATCCCCCCTGTTGTTGTTTGATGAAGGACCGGTCGCGACCTGGAATGCAGCGGGCCGGTGTTGTCTGTCGGGTCATGCCGGGCAGGTCGGAGACAATACCTGTCCGGACAGCGCCAGCACAGTTTTGAGTGCATTTGTCCTGTCTGTAGCACAAGGAGAATGACCTTTGCCAGAGCCCTGGGCCTTTTTTTTGCGCGCAGGGGGACAAATTCGGCTTCTTGCCGTCCTTAGTCCGAAGGCCCTATGCGCCAAGGACAAGGCGCATCTGGTGCCAGACCTGGCCTCCGTGGGTGGAGGTGCACACTCCCTCGTCCGCAAAGCCAAACGAGCCATAAAAGGGCACAAGGGGCTTTTTGCAGGTGAGGACAAGGCCGGCCTTGCCGCGTGCGCGCGAGGCCTCTATCGCTGCGCAAAGGACATGGTGGGCCAGGCCCAGGCCTCTGTGCCCGGGATCCGTGCAGACGCTGAAGAGCATTTGCCAGGGGCCGTCCTTTTCGTGCATGTGAGCATTGGCGTACATGGCGTCCGCCAGGTCCCTGTGGCCTGTGGCCAGGCCGCAGGCATAGGACAGAAGGTTCTTTTCGTCATAGAGAAGCCAGAAGCAGTCCGGGTAGACAGCCAGGCGCTCGGCAAGGCGTGTCCTGTCCGCAGCCTCTTCCACTGGAAAGGAAGCGCTTTCAAGCGTCGCTATGGCCTCAAGGTCATCCGCTGTCGCGTTGCGCAGGCAAAGCATCAGGCCTCCATGCCAAGGTAGGCTGTGCGCACCTTTTCGGAAGCCAGCAGGTTTGCGGAGCTGTCCTCCATGGTGATGCATCCGTTTTCCATGACATAGCCGCGGTGGGCAATGCGCAGGGCCTGGTTGGCGTTTTGCTCCACCAGGAAGACAGTGGTGCCGTCTTTGTTGACCTTCTGTATGATCTGGAAGATCTGCTGGATGATGATGGGCGCAAGCCCCAGGGAAGGTTCGTCCAGCAGCAGAAGCTTTGGCCTGGCCATGATGGCGCGGCCAACGGCCAGCATCTGCTGCTCGCCACCGGAAAGCGTGCCTCCGTCCTGGCCTATGCGCTGCTTCAGGATAGGGAAGAGGCTGAAGACGTATTCCATGTCGCGGGCTATGCCGTCCTTGTCCCTGCGCAAAAAGGCGCCAAGGTCCAGGTTTTCGGCAACAGTCAGTTCCGGGAAGATGAGGCGACCTTCGGGGACCTGGGAAATGCCCAGCTTCACGATCTCGTTTGGCTGCAGCTCGTGTATGGGCTTGCCCTTGAAGAGGATGGAGCCCGAGCGCGGGTGCTGTATGCCGCAGATGGTCATGAGGGTCGTGGACTTGCCCGCGCCGTTGGCGCCGATGAGGGTCACGATTTCCCCCTCGTCCACGTGCAGGCTCACGTCGCGCAGGGCCTGGATGACACCGTAGTAGGTATTGACGTTCTTGAGCTCAAGCATCGCGACTTTCTCCGAGGTAGGCCTTGATGACGTCCGGGTTGCTGCGGATTTCCGCAGGGGTTCCGCTGGCAATGGGGGAGCCGTACTCCATGACGTAGATGCGATCGGACAGGGACATGACCATGCTCATGTCGTGCTCGATGAGCAGCACGGACAGATCGTACCTGTCCCTCAGTCTCTTGATGAGCTCGCGCAGATCCCTGGTCTCGTTGGGGTTCATGCCTGCCGCAGGCTCGTCCAGCAGGAGCATGTGCGGTTCTGTGGCCAGGGCCCTGGCTATTTCCAGGCGCCTCTGGTCGCCGTAGGGCAGGTTGCAGGCTGTCTCGTCCCACTGGCGCTCAAGGCCCACGGTCTTCAAAAGCTCGTAGCTTTTGTCCACTGTCTCCTGTTCTTCCCTTCTTGTGCGCCTGTCGCGCAGCAGGGCAGAGAGAATGCCTGCGCGTGTCCTGGAGTGGCAGCCCACCATGACGTTTTCGAGCACGGTCATCTGGCTGAAAAGGCGAATGTTCTGAAAGGTCCTGGCCATGCCGAGGGCAGTGATTTCGTGCGTCTTCTTGCCTATGAGCGAGTGCGTGACATTGTTCACCGTGAGGTTGATGGAACCGGACGTAGGCCTGTAGATGCCTGTCACGCAGTTGAAGAAGGTGGTCTTGCCGGCACCGTTGGGGCCGATGAGGGCCACGATCTCCTTTTCCCCCACTTCGAGGCAGACCTCGTTCAGGGCGCGCAGGCCGCCAAAGTCCTGGGTCAGCTCGTGTACTTCAAGAACGGGTTTCATGCGGCCTCCCCCTTGCCGTCAAGGGCGGTCACGTGGTACTTGCGCCGCTCCCCTGTGATAAGGCCCTGGGGCCTGAAGATCATCATGAGCACCATGACAAGGCCAAAGAGAAGCATGCGGTAGTCCGCGAAGGCGCGCAGGTATTCGGGCACAAGGATGAGTATGAGCGCGCCAAGGGTCACGCCCGTAATGGATCCCATGCCGCCGAGAACGACCATGGAGAGCATCATGGCGCTTTCCATGAAGGTGAAGGAGGCCGGGTTCACAAAGCTTGTCTTGGCAGCGAAGAAGACGCCGGCAAAGCCAGCCCAGGCGGAGCTCAGGGCAAAGGCCGCGAGCTTGACCCTGGTCAGGTTGATGCCCATGGCCTCGGAGGCGATCTCGTCCTCGCGCAGGGCCTGCAGGGCAAGGCCCACGCGGGAGTTCTTGAGGCGCGAAATGATGACTATGGCCACAATGACCGCTGCCACGCACAGATAGTAGAGGTAGACAGTGGCCTGCTGAATGTCCATGTCAATGCCAAAGAGCCCGGGCTTGGGGATGTTGCTGATGCCGTGGCTGCCGCCAGTGATCGAGACCCAGTTCAGGAGCATGAGGCGCACGATTTCGCCAAAGCCCAGGGTGACAATGGCCAGGTAGTCGCCACGCAGGCGCAGCACGGGAAAGCCCAGGGCCAGACCAAAGAGAATGGTCATGACGCCGCCAATGGGCAGGCAGATCCAGAAGCCGAAGCCGAAATAGGTGGTGAGCAGCGCGTAGGTGTAGGCGCCAATGGCGTAGAAGGCAGCGTAGCCCAGCACAAGCTGTCCTGCCAGGCCTACCACGATGTTGAGGCCCAGGGCCAGCATGACGTAGATAAGGGCCGAAATGAGAATGGAAATCTGGTAGATGCTGCCGATCACGGGCAGGAAGGGGATGAGCAGCATGAAGACAAGCAGGATTCCGAGGCCTGCGCGTCTGGTCTTTTTCTGCTTGAAAAGGCCAATGGCGGAGGTCACGGCAGCGGGCATCCTCAGGCTCACGCTGGCGCGCTGGCTCGAGAAGTACCATTGCCAGAGCAGCGAGGCGAAGAAGATGCCCACGCCAAGGGCTGCCAGGCGTTTCCAGAGGAAGACAACGGACTTGTCCGGCTGGATCTGCAGGCCCATGATGGGCGAGCAGAGGACCATGAACCAGACAGCCGCGACAAGTGCATGCACTATCCGTTTCATGGCTAAACCTTCTGGACCTGATGCTTGCCGAGAATGCCGTCAGGTCTGAAAATGAGGATGAGGATGAGCAGGCAGAAGGCAAGCACGTCCTCGTAGTTGCCTGCCACGTAGCCTGTGGTAAAGGATTCGGCAAGGCCAAGGGTAAGGCCGCCGAGCACGGCTCCGGGCACAGAGCCTATGCCGCCGAGCACTGCGGCGGTAAAGGCCTTCATGCCTGCCAGAAATCCTATGCCGAAGTTGATTTGTCCCATGTGGGAGGCAATGAGAACACCGCCAAGGGCTGCCAGGGCGGACCCCACGATGAAGGTCACGGAAATGATGTGGTTGGCGTCAATGCCGAGCAGCATGGCCATGGTGCGGTTCTGGGCAGTTGCGCGCATGGCCTTGCCCATGCGGGTGTAGCGTATCCACAGCATGAGGCAGATCATGGTGATGAAACTCACAACCAGGATGAAGAAGTCGCTTGGACCCAGAACGTAGTTGAATTTTTCCAGCAGCCAGTCGATGTCCGGCAAAAGCATGGGGAAGGGCACAAAGTCGGGAGTCTGCGCCAGAAGCACGTAGTTTTGCAGGAAGGTGGACATGCCGATGGCGGAGATGAGCGGACTGAGCCTTGGGGCGTTGCGCAGGGGCTTGTAGGCGATCTTTTCCATGGTGTAGCCATAGGCCGAGGTCCAGACTATGGCTGCCAGGGCGGCAACAATGAGAATGCCTCCGGCGGGAAAGCCAAGGTAGCCCAAAAGGCCTGCCACAAGCAGGGCCGTGAAGGCGCCGATCATGTATATTTCGCCGTGGGCGAAGTTGATGAGGCCGATAATGCCGTAGACCAGAGTATAGCCGAGCGCGATGAGCGCGTAGATGCTGCCTCTGGTCAGTCCGCCGAAAAAGAGTTCTATAAAGTATTGAAAGTCCATGCCGGTCTCTTGACCCCGGTTGAAAAGACGGAAGGACGATCAGCCCTTCCGTCTTGAAAAGGATGCGTTAGTCGAGCGTCACGCTGTAGTTGGTTTCCACAAACTTGCCGCCCTTGATCTGGTACACGGAAAGGGCAAGACCGGCAGCGTCGCCGCTCTTGTTGAAGACGAGCTCACCAAGGGGAGTGGAGACCTTCTTGGTGTGCAGGGCTTCGACAATCTTGTCCGTGTCGGTGGATCCGGCTTCCTTGATGGCATTGATGAGTGCCAGCATGGCGCTGTAGGCATTGTAGTAGAAGGAGCCGGGCTCGGACTTGAACATGTCGATGTGGGCCTGGCGGGCTTCCTTGTAGATGGGCAGGGAAGCGGTGTCCTTGGGATAGAAGCAGTACACGCCTCCGGCTGCCTCGCCGCCCATCTTGATGAAGGCGTCGTACTTGAGCCCATCATGACCGACATCGGGAGTCATGACGCGGGATCTGCGCATCTGCTGCAGCAGCTTGGAGGCTGTGGGCTGGTAGCCGCCAAAGACGATGATGTCGGCCTTGGCGTGGCGCAGCTTGCGCACGATGGGGCTGAAGTCCACTGCGTCGGGGGTGATGGCCTCGAAGAGCACGGTCTTGGCGCCGCCTGCTTCCATGAGGGCGCGGTTGTTGTCGCAAAAGCCCTTGCCGTAGTCGCCGTTGTCATGGACGTAGGCTATCTTCTTGGCCTTGAGGCTTTCGAGCATGAAGCGGCTGGTCAGCTTGGCCTGATCGTCGTCCTTGGCAATGGTGCGGAAGAACATGGGGTTCGCGCCACCTGCAGTGAGGCCTGGGGTGGTGGCGGAGGGGGACATGGAAATGATGTGGGCATCATTGTACAGGGGCAGGGAAGCCTTGGCCGGACCGGAACAGATGTGTCCCATGACAACGGCCACCTTGTCGGAAATGAGCTTGGTGGCCACGTTGGTGCCAAGCTCGGGCTTGCACTGATCGTCGCCTATGACAAGCTCGATCTGCTTGCCGAGCACTCCGCCCTGGGCGTTGACCTTGGCAGCCACGATTTTGGCTGCGTTGAGGCTGGGCACACCGTAGGAGGCCAGATCACCGGAATGGGCACCGGCGACGCCGATTTTGATGGTGTCTGCGGCCTGAAGAGGAGCCGCGAGGCCCATGCTCAGAAGAGCCGCTGCCACGGCACTGAGGAAGACGCGTTTCATGACATCCCTCCTTGAAGGAAGCGTTTGACAATGTGCGGAATTCGCAAAAGGTCACGGATTTTACGGACAAAGGCCCTGCATGGCAAGCCTTGATCCGCGTTCCGTGGGGGCCCCGCGCTAACTGTCTTCCCCGGGGGCGCGAAAGACGCGCGGGCTGTTCTGGTGTATTTGCATATTTTGCCTGAACCCGCATGTTTACGCAAGGCTTTTGTGCAAAAAGAACGCAGGCTTGGCTTGTGTCCCTAGTGATCCTTGGACAATGACGCATTTTCACAAGACGCTTTTTGCCAAAAGAGCGAAACCCGAGCCTCGGAGTGTGGTTTTTGAATCATGCTGTAGTTTTTGCAAAGACAAAATATTTCTGTACAATCTGCCAATATGGAACAAGATTGGCACGTTCAGTTCTGCAATTTGTCTTATGCTCTTTTGATACTATTGCTTGGTTTGAAAACTGTACAAAGAAAATATTTCTGGTTGTTAAATAGAACAAGGAAGAATATTTGTTGTAGTTGTCTTTGTGCCACAAAACAAAAAGTGTCCTCCTTGATTGCGCCTTTTGTCACAAGGGGATGTGGCTGGTCTTGGCAAGGCCGCGTCCAGGACAGCACCTTGGCAGGGAGCGAACAGTTTGCGGAGGAACACATGGCCTGCCTGATGCCGGATAATGGAACAGGGGGAGAAGGCTGTGTTTTCCTTCTCCCCCTGTCCAAAAGCCGCAAGGGCCTTGTGCTCGCAAAGCCCTTGCAACGGGATACGTGCGTGCCGGAGCTAGTCGAGTGTCAGGCTGTAGCCTGTTTCCTCGTACTTTCCTCCCTTGATGATGTAGATGGAAAGGGCAAGGCCGGATGCGTCGCCGCTCTTGTTGAAGACAAGCTCGCCCACAGGTGTTGCGACCCTGCTTGTGTGCAGGGCCTCGATGACCTTGTCCGTTTCTGTGGTGCCTGCCACCCTGATGGCATTCACAAGGGCCAGCATGGCGCTGTAGGCATTGTAGTAGACAGGACCCGGCTCGGCCTTGAAGGTGTCGATATGCTCCTGACGGGCTTCCCTGTAGATGGGCATGGAGGATGTGTCCTTGGGGTAGGCTGTGAAGACGCCTTCGGCAGCCTGGCCTGCCATCTTGAGGAAGGCGTTGTCCTTGAGGCTGTCGGGCCCAATCAGGGGTGTCTTCACGCGGGAGCGGCGCATCTGCTGCAGCAGCTTGGAGGCCAGGGGCTGGTAGCCCCCAAAGACAATGATGTCCGCCCTTGCGTGGCGCAGCTTGCGCACAATGGGACTCAAATCCACAGCGTCCGGGGTGATGGCCTCGAACAGCACTGTCTTTGCGCCAGCCTTTTCCATGAGGGCGCGGTTGTCGTCGCAAAAGCTCTTGCCGTAGTCGCCGTTGTCATGCACGTAGGCGATATTTTTGGCCTTGAGGCTTTCGAGCATGAAGCGGCTGCTCAGCTTTGCCAGATCGTTGTTCTTGGCAATGGTGCGGAAGAACATGGGGTTTTTGCCATCCGCGGAGAGAGCCGGGGTAGTGGCCGTGGGGGACATGGCAATGATGTGGGCTGCGTTGTACAGGGGCAGGGAAGCCTTGGCAGGCCCCGAGCAGATGGGGCCCATGACAGCTGCCACCTTTTCGGAAATGAGCTTTGTGGCCACATTGTTGGCAAGTTCTGGCTTGCACTGATCGTCGCCTATGACAAGTTCGATCTGCTTGCCGAGCACTCCGCCCTGGGCGTTGACCTTGGCTGCCACAATCTTGGCCGCATTGAGACCCGGAACTCCGTAGCAGGCCAGATCGCCTGTGTGGGCACCGGCAACACCGATTTTGATGGTCTCCGCTGCCTGGAGCGGAGCCGCAAGGCCCATGCCCAACAGGGCCGCTGCCACGGTAGCGAAAAAGACGCGCTTCATGAATCGCTCCTTCAAGGATGTGTTTGCACAGCTTTTGCTGTGGTGACTGTGCCGCCAGACTGTATTCTCTGGAGCGGCACGCGGGGGATTGCGGACTCTACGGACAAGACAGAGTCATGGCAAGCCCCTGATTCGCAGGAACAACATCAGGGGACAGCTTTCGCAGGGAGAAGACGAAACGCTCTTTTGTACAAAGCCGCTTTCCTGTCCCTGGCAGACATGGTTGCCAGGGGCGCAGGACAAAAAAACAGAGGGGAGAGGGGCAATGCCTGCCCTTCTCCCCAGTCTGTTTCCCGCGTGCAGTGTTATTGCGCAGCCGAAGGCTGCGGCGTTTGCGCTGCAAGCTTCAGGTATTTGCTGGTCACATAGCCGCTGCCGTGGAGCTTTTCGAGTTCCTGGTGGGAAATGCGGCCGGAACTGGCCAGAAATTCCGCAAGGTGCGTGAACCATTGCTGAACCTGGGATGGCCCGTTGCTTGTGTCGAACAGCCTTTCGAGATCGCTCAAGGTGTAGATGTTGTGGGTCTTGAGGTCACGCTCGGCAAGCTTTCTTGTGTACTCTGCTCCGGCCCAGTTGCTGTAAAAGCGCAGATAGTCCGTCACAAGCTTGTCCATGGGCGTGTTCTTCATGTATTCCACGCCGCGCTGGTAGACCTGGATGAACCGTGCCGTAATGTCCGGGTGTTTTTCCGCAAAGCGCTTGCTGGCACAAAGGAGGAGGGGCAGGGGGTGTCCAGTCATGTGCGGAGTTGAGGCCACAAGCCAGCCGCGGTTCTGGCCCACGTAGGTGAGCGGCGCCCAGAGCACCACAGCGTCGCCAATGCCGTACTCGAAGGCAGCCAGGGCCGAAGCCTGCTCCATGTTCTTGATGGTCACGTCCTTTTCCGTGAGTCCCAGGGCGGCAAGCCAGGTGGAAAGCGCGTAGTGGGACGAGGAAATGGTGGTGGTGAGAATGGTGATACCCTTGACCGTCTTTGGGCTGCCCAAAAGGTTGGGGCAGTCGCTGTTGTAGCCTTTCACCCTGGCAATGGGGGAGTCCGGACGGACGAGGACCGCGTTTGCCTGGGCCTCGTCGTTGCACATGCTGATGACGGACATGTCGTAGCGCAATGCTCCGAGCAGGGCAGGCACAGCGCCTACGCCGGCAAATACCCAGGAGCCGGCCGGAAGCGTGTTCACTGCGTCCATGCCGGAATTGAAGTAGAGCATGGTGATGTCGAGGCCCGCTTCCCTGTCCCAGCCCTGCTCCTTGGCGTACCAGATGGGAAAGGTCTCCTGTTCGCCCATCCAGGCCGTGGCCACTTTCTGCAGGGGCGCTGCCAAAACATGTGCCTGGGACAGGAACAGTGCGCACAGGAGAAGGACTGACAGGCGGCAACACCATTGTTTCAGGGGCATGTCATGTCTCCTTGAAGGGCGGAAAGGGCGGGGCGCAAGCCGCACGGCTCCTGCCCCGCCCTGGGGATCGTCGTTGTTGCGGGACTACCTGTAGCCCGGGATGGGGCCTGTGATGAGCTTCAGGTACTTGCCTGTGGCGTAGGAGCCGCTGCCAACCTTGCTCAGCTCGTCCTTGTTGATGGAGCCCACGCTGTTGAAGAACTTGGCTATGGCCGCCTGCCACTGCTGGGCAGTGCTCGGGCCCTTGCTGTCGTCAAAGAGGGCAAGCTGCTGCTCGAGGTTGAAGACAGGGTGCGTCTTCATGTCCGTGAGGCAGAGCTGCCTTGTGTAGTTCTTGCCAGCCCATTCCAGGAAGAAGCGCTGGTAGTCGGCAACAAGGTTTTCCAGAGGCTCCTTCTGCATCATGTTCACTGCGCGCAGGTACACCCTGAGGAACTTGGCCACCACATCGGGGTTGGATTCGGCAAACCTGGTGTCGGCGATGAGCACAATGGGATTGCCCACCCTGCACTTGTTCAGATCTGCGGCAATGACCCAGCCCTTGGCCTCGCCAGTGTACATATGGGGGGCCCACAGGGCCACGCCGTCGCCGATGTTGTTGTCAAAGGCTGCCAGGGCCTGGGCCTGATCCATGTTCTTGATGGTCACGTCCGCGTCCGTGAGGCCAAGCACCTTGAGCCAGGAACTCAGGGCGTAGTGGGCTGAGGAAACCGTGGTGGTCAGGAAGGTCTTGCCCCTGACTGTGTCCGGGCTGCCGTAGACATCCGGGTAGTCCTTGTTCCAGCCCTTCACCTTGGCAATGGGGGAGTCTGCGCGCACAAGCACGGCATTGGTCATGGACTCGTCGTTGCCAATGGCTATGACGCTGGTGCCGTAGCGCAGGTTGCCCATCATGGCAGGCACGCCGCCCATGCCGGCAAAGACCCAGGAGCCGGAGGGCAGGGCATTGAGGATGTCCATGCCGGAGCTGAAGTACTGAATGTTGATATCAAGACCCTCGGCCTTGTCCCAGCCCTTTTCCTTGGCGTACCAGATGAGGAAGGTTTCGTGTTCGTCCATCCAGGCCGTGGGCAGCTCCACCAGATCGGCTGTCCTTGCGCTCGTGGCGGAAAGGGAAAAGCCGAACATGGCCAGCAGGAGAACCATCAGAAGTCTTTTCATGCGCATGCTAAACCTCCATGTCAGTCTTGTGTCATGCGTGGGAACTATAGCGTTACCGATGTGCAAGAAGGGGGAAATGTGTCAGAGGGGCTTTTCCTGTTCCCTGTCCCGGGTGTCCTTTTGGGGAACAGGATTTCCTTGGCCAGGATGCCTGTACCTGACGCGAAAGGCCGCGTACTGCGCAAGGCATCCGCCAAGGGCAAGAGCAAAGGCAAGGACAGAAGGCAGGGCGCTGCCGGATCCTGTGAGAAGAACTGCCAGGGCCAGAAGGCAGAGCACAAGGCCAAGAATGCGCAGGCGAAGGATTTTGCTGTACACGCCCCGGGTACTTTCCTCTTCGAAGAGACGCAAGAGCTTTTTTGTACAGCCTTGCGCGCTTTCCCTGGCGCTGCCTTGGCAGGCTTTCTCGGAAGGGGGTCTTGCCAGGGCTCTTGTCGCTGCCCAGACTGCGCAGACGCCGAAAAGGCCGACCAAAAGGGCCATTGCGAGGGGATCCATTGCTGTTGCTCCTGTACCTGTCGAGCCTTTCCTGTCGTTTTCTGCGGAGGACTCGGGCTAGAGGACAAGTTCCGTGTTGTCCGTGATTTCCTTGCGCAGGCGAAGGAAATCCATGGACGTGTGCTCGCGCGGGCGGGGCAGATCAATGACGTATTCGGTCTTGATGGTGCCCGGAAGCTTGCCCTCCATGAGCACAATGCGGTCCCCGAGGTAGAGGGCCTCGTCGATGTTGTTGGTGACAAAGATCACGGTCCTCTTTTCCTGCTCCCAGATGCGGGCCGTTTCCTTTTGCATGAAAAGCCGGGTCTGGGCGTCGAGCTGGCCGAAGGGCTCGTCGAGGAGCATGATGTTGGGGGTGTTGGCATAGGCCCTGGCAATACCCACGCGCTGCTTCATGCCGCCGGACAGCTGGTGCGGGTAGTGCTTCTCGAAGCCTGTGAGGCCCACAAGGTCGATGTAGTGCTGGGCAATCCTGTGGCGCTCCTCTGCCGCAATGCCGCGCAGCTTGAGCCCCAGCTCCACGTTGTCGCGCACGTTTTTCCAGGCAAAGAGCATGTAGCTCTGGAAGACAATGCCGCGGTCCGGGCCGGGCCCTTCCACCGACCTGCCGTCCAGGGTGATTTCCCCTGTGTCCGGCTGTTCCAGTCCTGCGAAGATCTTGAGCAGGGTGGACTTGCCGCTCTGGCCAGGCCCAAGGACCACCAGAAACTCGTTCTCGTACACGTCAATGTTGATGTCGCGGATAACGGGCACCTGCTGGTTGCCCTTCTGGATAAAGGTCTTGCTCACGCCCGAGCAGTGCAGTTTCAGTTTCTTGTCGCTCATGTCTTTTTTCGGCGTCCGGAAAAGGCCGGACTTGCGTGCCGCCTCCCTGTTTGTGTCTTCTGCACGCATCGCGCAGGCCATTTGCCTGCGCAATGCCTCCTACAGGTTTTCGATGTTGCGCTGCCAGGGGCAGAGCCTGCGTTCCGCCATGGTGATGACAAGCGAGGTGGCGCAGGCAGCCGCAGCTAGGAGGATCATGCCGCCCAGCACCAGTGTGGGCTGATGCGTGTCCATGCCGCGCTTGATGAGAAAGCCCATGCCGTTGCGGGAGTTCATGAGCTCGGCTGCCAGCACGCAGGTCCAGGCAGAGCTCAGGGAGATCTGCAGGCCTGCGAAGATGGCCGGGAAGGAGGCAGGGAAGCAGACGTGTATGATTTCGTCGCGCCTTTTGCCGCCAAGCACGCGGATGACGTCGTAGAGCTCGGGATCCACCAGGCGGACACCATTGTAGGCGTTGAGCAGACAGGGCACGAAGGTGCCGATAATGATGATGAAGACCTTGGAGGTTTCGACTATGCCGAACCAGAGGAGGGCTATGGACACCCAGGCAATGGGGGGCATGGGCTTGAAGAGGTCGAAGAGGGGCTTCACTATGGCGTTGACATACTTGTTGAGGGCCATGAACAGGCCCAAGGGGATGGCAACGATGGAGGCCAGCACAAAGCCTATGAGCACGCGCTGCAGGCTTGCCCAGATATGGCCCCACAGATGGGTGCCCGCAAACTTGATCTGGGTGAGCAGGACAAGCTGGTCCCAGACCTCCAGGGGCCTTGCCAGGGAGTCGCGAAAGATCTTTTCCCGTGCCACATAGTCCCAGAGGGAGAGAAGGAGGGCAATGGACACGCAGTAGAGGAAATACTTGTTGGTCAGAAAGCGGTAGAGACTGAAGGGTTCGCGGGTGCGTTTCTGACTGATGGTCTCGTTGGCTATGGAATTGCCTGACATGCCTAGCTCCTGATGCCTGCCAGAAGCTTCTTTTCCACGTGATCGATGATGGCGCCGATGATGGCACCGGAAATGCCCACGCAGATCATGCCCAGCATCGGGTAGGCGGGGGCGATTTCTTGCCCCAACCTCCCACACCACCGGACGTACGGGTCACGTATCACGGCGGTTCAACTAAACAAGGCTTTCTTGGCTCTGAGACATTCCGTTATCTCGAGAAGCGATAGGAGCCCGTGTTTCTTCAGCCA
>CALVGM010000166.1 GCA_944327095.1 uncultured Desulfovibrio sp.
AATGGCATTTTCATGTTGAAGATATCTATGCCACATGGCATCATCGGAAACAAATTTTTTTTCTGCTTCTAATGCTGCACGTATATTATTATTTATCATAGCATACTCCTCAATTATTTTAGAATTATCATTTGAAAAAAATGATATCCATTGCTCAAGGGTATTTTCAGCTTTTCTTTTCAATGAAATCCATTTGGGAAGTTCAATAAAAACAAATTTTAGATCTTCGTTGAGTGGTTTTCCTGTCGTAGAAACATTAGTATTAACATGATGAATATAGAAATTATTGTCTTTGAAAAAAACAAAATTCTGTATTACAATATTATATGTTGGACAAAGTTTGTCATAATTGTGTCCTTTTAATCGCTGGCTGCTGTAGAGCCTGGCCCAATAGCACATGATTCGTTTGGCCAAGAAGGGTTGCTTTTTGGTTTGTACCTCTATGTTGAGCTGTACACCATTTGATGTCTTGGCAAGCAGGTCGAGCCGATACTGTTTGCCGTCGCTAAGTTCTGGATCCAGTTCGCGATCTACAAAGTCCAGATCACATATTCTTTCTTTGCCCTCGTCGGGATAGAGGATGGAGTTGACAAGGTCGAGCAGAATGCTCTTGTTCTCGGGATTGCCAAAAATGTACTTGAAATACAAGTCGTCTGTGCGATTCACGATCTTTTTCACGGTAACTTCCTTGTCTTGGGTGATTGCTCACACCTTTTCGCATTTGTGGGTGGATGCCTGACACTTTTTCTCTGGGGGAGTACAAAGCCTGAACCATTTTTTCCAAGGCACGACGAGTAGATTCATAACTCCTGGGAAGCTTGGTACTGTGCGACAATTTTTCTCCCTTAAGCAAGAGACTAGTCGTGTCGCGTACAGGCTTTAGGATCATTATGACCGGTATTGGTTTCCCAAGTCAAACACTTTTTAGCATGGCCCTAATCTGTGCAAAAAGCAGGGGCTTGAGATCCCTCTTTGTCAAGTCTTCCAATATCTTGGCAAATACGATAGCATGGCGTTACCCTTTTCGGGGGCCCAGGGCATGCCCGGGCATTTTTTGTCAAGGAGGCGGCGCAGTCTTTCGCTCAACGCGCTGGGCAATCCGCGCCAGTATTTGTGATGAAGCCTTTTCTCAAGTTGCAGTCCATGCCCGAGGTTCTTGCCCAGCTTGCGAATTTTTCCGGACAGGGCAAAACGGAAGAAGTGTCTCTGGACGAAAGCCTTGGGCGCTATCTTGCCGGGGATCTGATTGCGGACCAGGATGTACCGGGTTTTTGCCGCTCCACTGTGGACGGCTATGCCGTGCGTGCACAGGATGTCTTCGGGGCAGGGGAGAGCCAGCCGGCCCTGCTCGAGCTTGCAGAGGCCTGCCGCATGGGCGTGCGTTGTACGCAGCGTCTTGAGCCCGGACAGGCTGCGCCCATACTCACAGGTGGCATGCTGCCCGAGGGCAGCGACGCCGTGGTCATGCTGGAGTATTCCCGCCCGGCTGGAAAGAGTCTTGTGGAACTCACCCGCTCCGTGGCGCCCGGAGACAATGTGCTTGCCAGGGACGAGGACGTGGCTCTTGGCATGCTCTGTCTGAAAAGGGGCCTGCGCCTGCGTCCCCAGGACGTGGGTCTTCTGGCAGCCCTTGGCAGGACCAGGGTCGCTGTGGCCCAAAGGCCCAGGGTGGCCATTGTCTCCACAGGCGACGAGGTGGTCCCGGCAGAAGCAACACCTGCGCCAGGCCAGATACGCGACGTGAACTCGCACAGCATTGCGGCCCTGTGCCGCGAGGAAGGTGCTCAGGTCGAGTTTGCGGGCATTGTGCGCGACGACGCATGCGGCCTGCGCGACATGGTGGAGAAACTTTGCCGGAACTTTGACGTTGTGCTTGTGTCCGGCGGATCTTCGGCAGGCATGCGCGATCACACGCTCGACGCCTTTTGCCAGGGCGAGGAGAGCGAGCTTCTGTGCCACGGCGTGGCCCTAAGCCCCGGCAAGCCCTTTATCCTGGCAAGGCGCGGCCAGGTGTGCCTCATGGGCCTGCCGGGACACGTGACAAGCGCCCTTGTGTGCGCGCGCTGCTTTGTGCGACCCCTGCTGCGCAGGCTGCAGGGAGGCCAAATCGACTTTTTGGAGGGCAGGGTATTGGCCAGGCTGTCGCGCCCCATAGCCTCGGCCCAGGGCAGGCGCGACTACATCCGGGTCGCCCTCGAGCCCCTAGAAAGCGAAGAGATTTGCCAGGACAGGGTGAGTGTTTTTTGGCGCGCTGTGCCGCTCACCACACCGTCAGGCTGCATTTCCAGCCTGACCGGGGCAGCCGGCCTTGTGGTCTGCCCGGAACAGAGCGAGGGGCTCTACGAGGGTGAGCTTGTGCAGGTGGAACTTTTGCGATAGGGGGCAGACATGGCAACAACAGAGAGCAATGCTGGCAAGGACATAGCGCGGCACCTTGAAAAGGGCATGAAGCGCAACACCTATCTGGATCTCAAGCCCCTGGCCAAGGCAAGGGATCTGTGGTTTTCCGCCATAGAGGAAAGCGGCTTTGCCCTGGGCGAGGAAAAGGTGGCTCTGCCCGATTCCAGGGGCAGGATCACCGCGCGCATTGTGCAGGCCAACCTTTCCTCGCCGCCCTTCCACGCGGCGGCCATGGACGGCATTGCGGTCAGGGCAGAGGACACCTTCGGGGCAAGCCCCCGCCGCCCGCTGGATTTGCAGATAGGCAGGCAGGCCTTCTGGATCAACACAGGCCAAAAGCTCCCCGAAGGCTGCAACGCGGTCATCATGATCGAGCACCTGGTGGCCTCGCCTTCGGGCGAGAGCGTGCGCATCGAGCGCGCGGCCTTTCCCTGGCAGCACGTGCGCAAGCTTGGCGAGGACATGGTGAGCTCGGAGATACTGCTTGCCCCGGGAACGCGCATTGGTCCCTACGAGATCGGCGCCTTGGCAGCAGCCAGGGTCCTTGCCGTGCCGGTCTGCAAGAAGCCTGTGGTGGCCATCATTCCCAGCGGCTCGGAAATTGTGCCCCTCATGCGGGCAAGCGAGGAAGCCCTGCGCGAGGGCAGGTGCTGGCCGGAGTTCAACTCGCTCATCTTTGCCTCCCTGGTGGAGGAGGCAGGGGCACAGGCCGTTGTGCGCGACATTGTGCCGGACGATCCGGATCTCTTGCGCAAGGCCGTACAAGGCGCCCTTGCGGACGGAGCGGACATAGTGCTCTTGAACGCGGGCTCTTCCGCGGGCAGCAGGGACTACACGGCGCACGTGATAGGGTCTCTCGGCAAGGTCCTTGTGCACGGCGTGGCCGTCATGCCAGGCAAGCCGGCAGTGCTCGGCCTTGTGGACGGGCACCCCGTGCTTGGCGCGCCCGGGTACCCGGTGTCCGCTACCATTGTGGTGGAAGAATTTCTCCTGCCCCTTTTGGCAAGGCTGCAGCATACCCTGCCAAAGTCCCGTCAGAAGGTCAGCGCAAGACTGTGCCAGGCGCTTCCCTCAAGGCCGGGCATGGAAGAGCGCATACGCGTGAAGCTCGGAGATGTGGACGGCACCATGATGGCCGTGCCTTTGGCCAGGGGGGCCGGCACAGTGACTTCCCTGAGCCGCGCGGACGGCATGCTGACCATCCCTGCCTCCTGCGAGGGCCTGGACGCAGGCGCTGCGGTGAGCGTGGCGCTTTTGCGGCCAGAGGAAAGGATACAGTCCGCGCTGCTCGCCATTGGCAGCCACGACAACACCCTGGATCTGCTGGACAGCCTTGTGCGCAGGCGCACCTCCCTTGGCTGCAGCCTCACCTCTGTGCACGTGGGATCCCTGGGCGGCCTGCGCGCCATAGAGCAGGGGCAGTGCCACCTTGCGGGCTCCCATCTGCTCAACATGGAAGACGGGGTCTACAACCGCCAGGCCATCATGGACAACATAAGCCGGCCCGTGATCCTCATGCGCCTTGTGGACCGCGTGCAGGGCTTTATGGTGCGGCCGGGCAATCCCCTGAACATACAGGGCATACGCGACCTGGTCCGCGAGGACGTCACCTTCATCAACCGCCAGCGCGGCAGCGGCACCAGGGTTTTGCTCGACTGTCTGCTTGGCAAGGAAGGGCTGAAGCCCCAGGCCATCAAGGGCTACACGGCAGAGGAATTCACCCACATGAACGTGGCCGCCGCGGTCCTGAGCGGCAGGGCGGACGTGGGCCTTGGCGTGCTTGCCTCGGCCAGGGCCCTGGGGCTTGATTTCATCCCCGTGGGTGTTGAGGAATACGATCTTGTCATTCCCCGGCGGTTCTGGGAGGACGAGCGCATGCAGGCCCTTGTGGCCACCATCCGCTCGGACGAATTCAAGGAGCAGGTCCTTGCCATGGGCGGCTACGGCGTGGAGAAGACCGGACAGATAGTCTGGGAGTACCAGGGCCGGGACAAGTAGGCCAAGGGCAAGAGGAACATGAAAAAGGGGCCGGGGCAGCGGTTCATGCCGCTGTCCCGGCCCTGTCTTCTACTGGCCCTGCCTCGCTAACCTTCTTGCTTGCCAAGCTCGAAGGAAGAAAGCTCTGGCTCGCCGCAGTCGAGATGGTAGAGCCTGCTCAACTGCCCGCCACCTTCCCCGGGCTTCTCCTCGCTCTTCCTGAAGAGGAGTTCAAGAGCAAGGGAGACCATCATGCAGGCAGTGCCTGCCACGGCCAGCACGGACACGGGCTGACGTGGGGGCTTTGGGGGAGGGGTTGAGCCATAGAGGCGGGCCAGGCCGCGTTCTGCGCGCGCCGCAAAGGCAAGGCCTTCCTGATAGCTCACCCCGCCGTGCACAAAGGCAATGGCGGACGCAGCACAGGTCCTTTCCAAGAGCATCTTGGTTTTGATGTCGTCCAGGCAGTCGAAGACAATGTCCGCGCCCTGGACAAATTCCCAAATGCTGTCCTTATCCAGACACACGCGCATGGTACGAACGGAAGCGTAGTCCGCGATGTCGGACACGGCCTGCGCGGCAACCTGTGCCTTGCTCCTGCCAAGGGTCCTTTCCGTGCAAAAGGCCTGGCGGTTCAGGTTGCTTTGCGAAAACTCGTCCATGTCGCAGAGGGTAAAGTGACAAAAGCCCAGGCGCGCCAAAAGCCCTGTCACATGGCCGCCAAGCCCCCCAAGGCCGGCAATGGCCACATGTGTCCCCAGGATGAGCTGCATCTGTTTGGCTGTGTACACATCCAGGTTTTGCCTGAAGCGTTCGGGCCAGACATTGGCCTGCACAAGGTCGATCATGGCCTCTGGCACGGGCACATCCTTTTGCCCTGCCCAGGCCTTGAGGCAGGCGTCTTCCGCAAAAAGGGGAGAGTCATCGTCCTGGGGCACACTCTCCGCCTTCCAGGGAAAGCGCGCGGCAAGAAAGTCGCAAAAGTCCTGGCGAGTCCTGGACATGGAACCTTCCTCTCTAGCCGCCGCCTACGGCAGGGAAGAGCGCCAGGCGATCGCCATCGCGCAAAACGTCTTCCAGGGCGCACTGGCGGCCGTTGATCATGACTATCTTGATTTCTTCTGCGGGGATGTTCAGCCCGGCAGCCACCTGGGCCACAGTGCTTTCTTCCGGGATATCGGAGAGCTCAAGGCCGGGGTTTGGCTGGTAGTCGGGGACATGGTCCCTGAGGGTTGTGCTCAGCTTGACAAGCAGGTGCATGGGCGCCTTCCTCCTCGGTTTGCGTGGAAATCGCTTCCCCCTTGTACGCGCAAGTCCCGGCCAGCCGCAAGACTGGCCGGGACCCCTTGTCAGGAAACGGATCTGCAGGTCCTACTTCCTGTTCTTTTCCAGTTCCTTCACCTCGTCGCGCCAGTTGAACACTGTGGCGAGCTCCTCGTTGGTGAAGTCGAAGTTGGTGTTGTGCGGCGCCACGGGCTCGTCCGTGAAGAAGTCGGGCAGGCGATCCTGGCCAATGCCAATGCCGGCCTTGCGGTTGAAGTCGATTTCCGTGGTCAGGATGCGCTGGCCAAGGGTGACCACGTCGTCACCGGTCATCTTCCAGCCGAACTTGGCGTTCAGCATGTCCACAATGGCAGGCAGCGCGTCCGGCACGTCGAGGATGGCAAAGGCCGTGAACAGGCACAGGCCCACGGAGTCCACGGAGGCTGTGGCCACCTGCAGGTTGCGGGAAAGCTCGATCTGGCCTTCCTTCTTCAAGGGATCCACCTTGCCGCCGCAAGCGAGGATGTTGGCTGTCACCGCGTAGCCTGCAGTGTGGTCAGCGCCCATGGGGGTGGTGGCATAGGTCACGCCCACGCCCTTCACAGCGCGCGGATCGTAGGCAGGCAGGCTCTGGCCCTTGACGCAGGGCACGCGGCGCACGCCAAAGACCCTGCCCGTGGTGGCAGTGCCGCAGCCAAGCACGCGACCAAGGGGCGTGCCCTCGCTGATCTGGGCCACGGCCGCGAGAGCCGCGTCCGCGTCCCCGTAGGGGATGCCGCCGCCGGCCATGGCAACGCCCACGGCAACGCCCACGTCGATGGTGTCCACGCCAAAGTCGTCGCACATGTAGTCAAAGCGCGAGACCTTGTCGAGGTCGCTGATGCCGCTGTGCGGGCCAAAGCACCACAGGGTCTCGTATTCGGGCCACTTGCTCTGGAACTTGCCCTTCTTGTCCGGGAGAATGCCGCTGCAGCGGATAACGCAGCCGCTCATGCAGCCGTGGGCAACCTTGCCCTCGCCACCGCGCTCCTTGGTAAGCTTGTTGAGGGTCTCGCCGGAGAGGTTTTCGTGTTCGGCAAACTGGCCCACTGTGAAGTTCTTGGTGGGCAGGCCGCCTGCTTCCTGCAGGATGTTCACAAGCACGGCCGTGCCGTACTGGGCAAGACCCTTGCTTGTGATGGGGTGCTCGGCGAGAGCCTTGGCAAAGCGCTTGGAGGCGCTGCGGAAGGCATCTGCGTCCACCAGGGGCGCTGCCTCGCCGCCTTCGGGGTTCACGATAATGGCCTTGAGGCCCTTGGCACCCATGACAGCGCCAACGCCGCCGCGGCCAGCGTGGCGCATGGGGCGCAGCTCGCGGTCCGTGCAGGCAATGCTCGCGGCAGTGAGCTTGACCTCGCCTGCGCGGCCTACGGTGATGTAGCTGCACTTGTCGCCGTAGTGCTCCACAAGCTTGGCCACAGCGTCGAAGTTGTTGAGGCCGGTGACCGTGGAAGGCACAAGGCAGGCCTTGTCCTTGCCAAGCTCAAGCTGCCACCACTCGCCCTCCGGGGCCATGTTTTCCACAATGATGGCCAAAATGCCCAGTTTCGCGAGGTGCCCGCCAGGCTGTCCGCCTGCGTTGCTCTCCTTGATGCCGCCTGTCAGGGGGCTCTTGCAGCCTACGGAAAGCCTGTTGGAGTTGGGGCTGTTGGTAGCGCCAAGAAGTCCAGGGGCAAAGACAAGCTTGTTGTGGGGTCCAAGAGGCGTGCAGGTGGGATCCACTTCCCTGGCCACAATGGTCGAGGTCAGAGCCCTGCCTCCAAGGCCTGTGTACTCCTGGGGCACAGGCTCGAAGGTACAGGTCCTGGCGGCCATATCGACGCGCAGAATACGAAACTCGAAGGACATAAGAAAACTCCCGGTTGTCTAATCTTGAAAATCCGCAAAGGGGGTAGGTGTTGGCAGCCTTTCCCCATAGAAGCTTCTGTACCCCAGGCAAGGCCGGCGTGTACACTTTTTGCAAAAGCAGTCACGCTTTTTTCTTCTCGGGCCCTGTCTTTTGGGCAAAGCGTGCATTTTGCCCAAAAGGGCTCTGGCAGCCGATTGTCTTACGGCTGCAGCTCGACGCTTGCGGCCGCAAAGTGCAGCCAGACCCTGCGGCCCTCGTAGAGCTGCGAGGGCGGGATGGCTCCCCACTCAAGGGCCACGCCAAGGGCCGAGCCATCGTCGAGGCGCGCGCTGGCAAAGCCTTCCACAGCGTCCGCGTGCAGGCTTGTGAGGGTGGCCTCAAGGCAGTTGCCAAGGCTCGTGGGGCAGGGTTCGAGGCTGAGCACCAGGGCCTGCGGAGGGATATGGAAGGTCACGACCTGCCTGTGCTCGCCAAGATCGAGATCCTGGAGCCTGTCCAGGGAGACCTGGGCGTAGACAGTCGTGTTCTCGAAGGTGGTGATCTCGATTTCCGCGCGCCGAAGGCCCATTTTGGCCCTGGTGGCTATGCCCACAAAGATGTTGTCCCTGGATCCGTTCCTTTCCCTGGCCCTGGACACGATGTAGCTGCGCAGATCACCGCCAGCGAAGTTCAGAAAAAAGCCCATGGCAGGCCCCGGCTGGCCAAGGTACTTTTGCACCATGGAGAGGGGCACGTGCAGAAAGATGAGCTCGATGGCCCGCGCGTAGCGTATGGCCCTTGGCGCAGCCCGTGCAGGTTCTATGTCGCAGGTCTCGGCCACAAGGTAGAACTTCTTGCGCACAAAGCCCTCGTCAAGGGAGAGAAAGTCCGCGGCCTCGGCCTCGGGCAGGGAGAGGATCCTGCGAAAGTGGTGCATGCAGCCCAAGGGGAGCATGATGTCGCGGGCATTGTCGCCTGGCACGGATAAAAGCCCGCTTTGCAGATCCAGGCAGTTGCGCACAGGCATGCCAAGAACTTCCTTGAGGCGCAGGGCACCGAAGCGCACAAGCAAAAAAACCAGGTGCAGCCGCGCGCGCACAACCCTTCTGGCTGGAGTCGAAACAGCCTGTTCCCAGGCCTCCCAGGCCAGGGTGAGGTTCGCGAGCTCTTCCGGGTCAAGGGTCTGTCTTGTGTTTGCCATGGTGTTGTCCGCTTCTGTGGGCGCCTTGTGCAGGAGAAAATGAGGAAGGGGAGGACGTGGAGGAATGCGACAGGGGCTCAGTCCCTGGGGCGCAGGACAACCTCGCGGGCGTCAAGAAAGTCGAAGATGGCCCTGTCGTGCGTGGCGCACACGACTGTAACACCCCTTGCGAGGCAGGATTTGACAGACGCGTAGATGATTTTTTCGCTTGCCGCGTCCACGTGCGCTGTGGCTTCGTCCAGGAGCAGCACCCTTGGGGAGAGGGCAAGCCGTGCGGCCAGGGCCACGCGCTGGCGCTCGCCTCCGGAGAGCATGGACTGGGTGCGCGAGGCAAGGGCCATGGGGTTTGCAAAGCCCGCCTCGGCCATGGCCTGGCAGTAGCGCTCCTCAAGATGTGTCCTGTCCCCGCGCAGGCGCAGGCCCAGGGTGACGTTGTCGAAAACCGAGCACTTCAAAAGATAGGGGTCCTGCAAGAGCAGCGTCACCTCGCGACGCGGCTCGGAGCCTTTTGCGTGGTAGACGAGCGTTCCGGAATCAGGTTTTTCCAGAAAGGCCAGGATGCGCAAAAGCGTGGACTTGCCGCTGCCGTTGCGCCCGGTAAGGGCCACGCACTCGCCCTGATCCACAGAGAATTCGGGAAGGAAGAGGGCCAGGACGCCGCCGTAGCTCTTGGCAAGGTCATGGGCCTCGAAGAGCGCGCTCATGCCGTTTTCCCCCTGTGCTTGCACCAGGTGACAAGCAGGTTCACCACAAAGGCTATGAGCAAGAGCACAAGCCCCAGGGCTATGCCCTGGGCGAACTCGCCCTTGCTTGTCTCCAGGGAGATGGCCGTGGTCATGGTCCTGGTGGAATAGCGTATGTTGCCGCCAAGCATCATGGCAACGCCCACTTCCGTGACCACGCGGCCAAAGGCCTGCACGCAGACCATGGCCAAATCGTAGCGTATCTCGCGCAGGGTGAGCAGCACTGTCTGGGCAGGGCCTGCCCCAAGGGTCAGCAGGGTCTGCCTGCACCTTGGGTCCAGGTTTTCCACTGCCTGGGCTGTCCAGGACACGATGATGGGCAGGGCCAGGATGGTCTGGCCTATGACCATGCCTGGCAGGGTAAACAAAAGGCCAAATTCGCCCAGGGGGCCGCGGGCCGTGATGAAGACGTACACCAAAAGGCCAATGAGGACAGTGGGAAAGGCCAGCAATGTGTCGGACACAAGGCGTATGGCCCTCTTGCCCGGAAAGTTTGCGTAGCCAAGGACAAAGCCCAGGGGAAGGCCCAGAAGGGCTGCCACGGCAAGAGCCCAGCTTGTGGACACAAGCGTTGCCTCGATGGCCGACATGGTGGCGTCGTCCATGTGCACGAGCAGGTCCGCGGCCTGCCGCATTCCGTCGGAAAAGTATCCCATCTGCCCCTTTTCCTGTTGTTGTGCCGGATGGAACGGGCGGGCCCGAAGACCCGCCCGTGTGTCAGCTGTCTGGTTGTGCGATCAGAGAGGTGAAGGGTTTGCCCCTACTTGCCGGCATTGGGGAAGAAGAGCTGCTTGCCTTCGAGCTTGTACTCGCTGATGCGCTTCTGGGTCTTGGGGTTGACCCACCAGTCCTCGAACTTCTTGGCCAGGTCCTTCTTGACCTCGGGGCAC
>CALVGM010000167.1 GCA_944327095.1 uncultured Desulfovibrio sp.
GGGCGATGTAAGGAGCAACATACCCTCCACACGCTAGACCACTTCAGTTTTATAGACACCTACCACTCTCAATTACACATACCTAGCGTATACAACTTCTAAAGTTTTTTCAAGAACAAAATACTAGACTTTGGAAGGTCCCGGGCAGGGCGAAAGAAAAATGGTGCGGCCTTGGCCAGGATTCAGGCGCAGGTTTTTGTATACACGATTTTTGCCTGTGAATTCGGGTCTGTGCGAATGAGTTCTTCCAGGGCTGGCAGCCTGATGGTGCCGGAAAGCGGGTTCTTGATGCTGTCTACGGGAGTCAGGATGGTCGCATCCACTTCCGATTTTTCGAAGCAGAGGTCGCTGTCCACAACCTCGCAGTCCACAAGCTTGAGATTGGTGCAGTAGCACAGGGGCTGCGAGCTGATGATGCGGCAATGGTCCAGGGTCAGGTGATTGGAATACCAGCCAAGGAACTCGCCGCGCAATACGCAGTTTTTCACTGTGACGTTGTTTGCGTGCCACAGAGCGTCTCTGCTTGTGATATCGCAGTACTCGAAAGTGCTGTCGTGCATGTACTGCAGAATGTACTTGCCCCTGAAGGTCACCTTGCAGCAGCTTGCGTTGTGGGTTCTGAGCATGCTGTAGTCGCCCACAAGAGTGCAGTCTTCCATGGCGAAGTCGCACGAGAACCAGCCGAACTCGTTGGAAACAATGTCGCAGCGACACACATGTACGTCGTGGCATTCGCGCAATGCCTTGATGCCGTGCATCTGTGTGTCCGTGATGTCGATATGGTCCGAGTACCAAAGGGCAGCGCGTCCGTTTTCGGTGATTTCGCTTTGGCGAATCACAAGGCCGTGCACGTGCCAGAAGGGGTAGCGCAAGTTGCACAGGCAGTGTTCGGCAACTACGTCGCTGCATTCCTTCACTGCGCTCTCGCCATCAGCAGTTCCGGTGAAGGCGCAATCCACAAGATGCATGTGGCTTTTGCCGTAGAGGGCGCGTTCCTCATCGTAGGTCTTTCCCTGTATGGTTTCCATAGATCCTCTCCACTGTAATTGCCCAAAGGGCGCGCACGGGGTGCGTGTCGCTTCAGGCAGCAAGTCTTGTAGAATTTTCTCAAGGCTCTCTTCAAGGAAAGGACAACCCGTTTCTTGCCCAAAACTCGCAAGTCTTGGACTTTCGGCAATCCCACTGTCATGCCGCCTTCGGCGGGCAAAAGCCGCAAAAAAAGCCCCCTTGCGGGGGCATACAAGTGCTTGCCTGGAGAAAGGCTCAGTCGGAGTGACTGTGATCGTTTGCCCACCAGCGCCTTGCCTTGTTCAGGAGCAGGTCGATGTCGCCTGCAGAAGCCAGGCTCAGAAGTTTGGAAAACTGGCGGACAGCCTGCATGCTGTAGGGATTGGAGTCGAACAGGCCGGCAAACATGGTTCCGTCTTCTGTCAGAAGCTTCTTGGCTGCGTTGAGCCGTCGCCTGAAGGAAGGCGTTATGAACTGCTTCAGGTTTTCGTCGTCCGCAGTCTGGGCGCAGTAGGCCAGCGAGGTGATGAAGTTCATGTTCTGGATGCGCGCCATGGCCTTATCGTGCGTGTCCGCGTCCGTGGCAAAGGCGCGGTAGCCTAAGGAGACAAAGAAGTCCCGGACAAGGTCAAAGGCACTGTCCCCGCACCTTGTGCCACGCACAAGGGCTATGGGCAAATCCTCGTCCATGCCGTGCTGGGGCCCGAAGAGGGGATGCGTGCCCACCACGTTGCCCAGCCAGATGTTTTCCATCTGCTGCATGGGCGCTACCTTGACCGAGGTTATGTCGCAGAGGATGGCGTTGTCCTGCATGTGCGGACAGATCTTGTGCAGGGTCTGTTCGAAAAAGGCTACAGGCACGCACACAAGGACAAGCCTTGCCCGCGCAAGGGGCTCAAGGTCGTCGAAAGGCTTGTCTATGCCTCGCACGCCGTATCCTCGGGAGCCTGCCTCGCGAAAGAGCATGCCCCCCATGCGTCCGAAGCAGCCCACTATGACCACGCTTGAGGGGACGCGCAGCTCGGCGCAGCAGTTGTTGCTAGTCATCGACAAAGGCCTCGAATGTTTTCCAGAAATTCGGGAAGGACTTGTTGACAACCTTGGGATCGTCCATGAGGCGGAACATTTCCGGAGCGCGCACGTCGTTGGAGCGCAGGGCAAAGAGTGCCTGGCTCATGGCCATGCGGTGATCGTTGCTTGTGGCAAAGCGCATGCCCTGGAGGCTCAGGCTCACATCGTTGCCAAGACCCTCGATGACCAGGCCGTCCGACTTTTCCTCCACCTGCACGCCTATGCTTCGCAGCGCAGTGGCAGGAGCCTTGATGCGGTCTGTTTCCTTGATGCGCAGGTGGGCAACGTTGGAAATCCGTGTCCTGCCGTTGGCAAAGGCCGCCAGGACGGCAATGGTGGGCACAAGATCCGGGCACTGGGACATGTCCACGTCAACGCCATGCAGGGGCGTGGGCGTGATGGTAATGCCATTCTCCGAACTGGTAATCTTGGCGCCCATGGCCTGGATAATGTCGAGCAGGGCGCGGTCGCCCTGCAGGGAATCGGTGCGCACGCCCCTGATGCGTGTGGCCTGCCTGCCAAGGGCTCCGGCCGCCACAAGATAGGATGCCCCGGACCAGTCGCCTTCCACATAGAAGTCGCCTGCATTGTAGAGGCCTGGCTGCACCTTGATGCGCAGGCACATGGGCTCCACATGGCTGATATTGCGCCAGTCCGCGGCAAACCAGTCGTCGTCCACGCTGTCCCTTGTCTCGACCAGGAACTTGACGCCAAAGTCGTGCATGCATTGCAGGGTGAGGCCAATATAGGGCCAGGAGACCACATGGTTTCCGCCAAGGACCAGGGTGATCATTTCCTCCGACTGGGGGCTCGCCAGCAAAAGCCCTGAAAAGTACTGGCTGGACTCGTCCATGCTCACGGCCAGGGCATGCCTGCCCACGTGTTCCTGGGCAGGAAGCATTTCGGCGTTGATGCCGCGGGTGCGGATCAGGAGCGGGGCATAGCCCTCCCGTTCCTCGCAGACAATGTCGCAGCCAAGGGCTCGCAGGGCATTGACAAGGGCACCCATGGGACGCTCGTGCATGCGCGGGGCACCATGGATGCGGAAGTTGCCTCTGCCCGAAGCAAGGACTGCTGTCAAAAGGCGGCAGGTCGTCCCGGATTCGTGCACATAGCAGGAAAGGGGATCGGTCTTGCCCCCGAGGAGCTTGCCGGCCGTACCCTGTACCTGCCAGCTGCCGTCGGCAAGGGGCGTGAACCTTGCTCCTGCCAGGGAAAGGATCTCCCTTGTGCAGGTGGTGTCTCTGCTGTCCAGCACGTTGTGTATGGTGCTCGTCCCGCGGGCAAGAGCCGCTGCTATGAGATAGCGGTGGCTGAAAGACTTGGATGCTGGCGCTGTTACTTCAATCATCACAAAAAACCTTTGGAAAAAGAGCCATTCCGGCGCATGCAGGCTCACAGGCCGGACAGGAAGTTTGGGTCTGCAGGCCTGCATGCGCCGACCGATGGCGGAAGTCGAAAAGACAGACAAATCGTCTGTGACTGAAAAGAGCTCTGCAGGAAACGCACGAGCTCTTTGCAGCGCGGATCACGTCTTTTTTGTGTCTGCAATCAGTCTATGTTGTCTTCCGGCTCCCAGACGCGGTCAAGCTGCGGCCCTGTGGCGTAGGATCCGAGAATGCGGAAGGTATTGCACAATTCGCTCAGCTCCTGTACCGGCTTGGCAAAGTCCTCGCGCAGAAGATCCTCCTCCACGTCCACAAAGAAGACGTACTTCCAGCGTTCTCCCAGCAGGGGGCGCGACTCCAGCTTGCGCATGTTGATGCCGTTGCTGGCAAAGAGCGACAGTACGGAGGACAGGGCGCCAGGCTTGTCCGGCAGGGTGAAGAGAATGGATGTCTTGTAGCCGTTGGTGAGGGGTTTCTTGTGCAGGGGCAGGCTGCCGAGCCTGTTCTGCTCTCCCTCGCGGGCAATGACCACAAAGCGTGTCCAGTTTCCCGGAGCATCCTCGATGCGCTTGGCAAGCACGTTCATGCCAATGAGGTTGGCAAGGCTGCCGCTGCCAATGGAGGCAGCATTGGGAGTTTCGGCTGCCTTGCGGGCAGCTGCCGCAGTGCTTTCTGCCGGAATGAGTACTGCACCTGGCAGGTGGGCACGCAGCCAGAAGGCGCACTGGGCAAGGGGCTGGGGATGGGAGTAGACAGTGCGGATATCCGAGAAGCTCTCTTCCCTGCTCAAAAGGCAGTGGGAAATGCGCGAGAAGAGCTCGGCCTGGATAATGACAGGGAACTTGAGGAAGAGGTCGAAGCTTATGCCCACTGTGCCCTGCAGGGAGTTTTCCAGGGGCACTATGCCGAGATCGCAGGTGGTGGCGTTCACTTCCTCGAACACGGCAGGCAGATCCACGCAGGCGCGGTACTTGGCGCTGTGCCCGAGAAATTCCAGGCCAGCAAAGTAGGAGAAGGTGCCTTCCGGGCCGAGATAGGCCACCCGCAGGGGACGCTGCAGGGCCCTGGACGAGGACATGATTTCCCGCCAGATGGAGCGCAGGGCGGATTCGGGCAGGGGCCCCGTGTTGCGCGCGCACAGTCGTTCCAGGATTTCCTGCTCGCGCTGGGGCTTGAAGATGGAGCTCTTGTCGTCGGCCTTGATGCGTCCGACCTCCCTGCTCAGAGTGGATCGCTCGTTCAGAAGAGCCAGAAGCTTTTCGTCGATCTCGTCGATGCGGGCCCTGGTTCTGGACAAAAGCTCCTCTCTGGACAGGGAGGGGGCTGATTCTTGCTGTGCCATGCTAGACCTCGGCGATCTCTTCCCTGATGCGCATGCCGAAGTGCCTGCCTGCCTCGTCTATGCGGCAGAGAATCCTGTCGCCGGGCTTGAGAGTCACTACGCTGACAGGCTTCCCGCCAGGGGCTGTGAGACGTATGGTCTCGGCATTCTGCAGGAAAACCGCGCCTTCCCTGTCGCCTTCGGGCGTCTTGACCCTGGCCCTGACAAGGAGCATGGGACGCACCTCGATCTTGACCCTTCCCACAGTGGTGATCATGGTCTTGCCGTCCTGGTCCACAATCTGGACCTCGCTGCCTGACTTCAGCTCCTCCAGGTAGCAGGTCTTGTCGTGGGGCAGCCTTGTGTAGGCGTGCACTGCACCGGCATTGATGCGGAAGGGCCTGGCAGCAACGTACTCGTTGTGCTCTGTTTCCGCGTGCACAAGGAAGGTGAAGTCCGAGGAATTGCCCACCAGCATGCCCTGACCGCGGTGCAGGAGGGAAATGGTGTCGCAGCACACCCTGTGGCCAAGGCCTGCCTGCTCCACAGAGGTCACTTCGGCCTCGGAAAGAACCTCGTTTTCCAGGCAAATCTTGCAGTTGGCCACAATGGCCTTCAGATCGGCCAGAGCTTCGGGCAGGACCACCACGCCTGTGACGCCGCGCTCGAGAATGCCTGCGGCAAGCTCGGCTTCCTTCAGGTTGCGCACCTCGGCGTAGACCTGATCGCTCTGGGCCAGGAGATTTTCCACGGGGATGATTTCCCAGCCCGGGGCAAGGGTGCACAGGCCCTTTTTCGCAGCGTCGAGATAGGTCTGTTCGTCCTCCTTCTGCGTCAGGGCAATGGAGGGTACCTCCTCGGCCGCGAGGACCCTGCAGCGCGAGAGGCCGGACACGATCTCTGTTGCCTCGGCCGGCACAATCACCGCGTCAACGCCGGACTCCAGGGCCAGGGTCACGTCCTCCTTGGAGTAGGGGATGGCCTTGTAGAGAATTTGCGCCATTGGAACTACTCTCCCACGATCTTGAGAGCGGTTTCGACGTCTGCGTCCTCGTGCACGAGAGCGCGCAGGGCGCGGACCATCTGCACACGCCTCGGGTGGGCAAAGACGTTGCGTCCCATGGAGAGACCGGAGCCGCCAGCCTTCAGGCTGTCGTGGACCATGTTGAGCACGTCGCGGGTGGATTCCATGCGGGGGCCGCCGGCAATGACCACAGGCACGCAGCAGGAGGCAACAACGTCGGCAAAGCTGGCCATGTCGCCGGTGTAGCTCACCTTGACGATGTCTGCGCCGAGTTCCACGCCCACGCGGGCGCAGTGGGCCACGACTTCGGGGGCGTAGGAATTCTTGATCTTGGGGCCGCGGCCGTACATCATGGCAAGCAGAGGCATGCCCCAGTTGTCGCAGGCCTCGGCAACGCGGCCAAAGTCGGCAAGCATCTTTTCTTCGTTGGGATCGCCAAGGTTCACATGAATGGACACGCAGTCGGCGCCGTGGCGAATGCCTTCCTCCACCGAGGAGACTAGGGCCTTGTAGTTGCTCTGGGGAGAAAGGTCAGTGGAGGCGGACAGGTGCACGATGAGGCCGATGTCCGATCCCGCCCTTCTGTAGGAGCAGCGGATGAGGCCCTTGTGCATGAGCACTGCGTCCGCACCGCCCTGGGCCATGTCATTGACTGTTTCCTTCATGTCGATGAGGCCCGGCACCGCGCCCATGGAGACACCGTGGTCCATGGGAACAATGATGGTGCGGCCATTGTTGCGGTTGATGATGCGTTCGAGGCGGATTTGTTTGCCGAAGTACATTGGAGTGCTCCTTTCCCTGAATGTCCGGGATGAAATCTGCGTGGTTTCCGGCGGCAAAGAAAAAGGCCGCCGGCTTGAAAGAGAAGCCTGCGGCCTTGTTGAGCTCGTTTTCTTGGGGCGTCAGCCGAGCTCCCGACCACAGGCTCTTCTAAAGTACGCAAAGTAGAACCAGCTCATGCCGGCAATGTTTGCGAAGGAGATTGTGGTGGAAGCAGCGTTCATGATCGACCCGTCATAAGAGTGTTGGGGTAGTGGCAAACTGAAAGTTTGCAGCAAGTGCATACGTCCAAAGCCTGTTTTTTGTCAAGCCATGTGCGAGAATTTTTTCACGCAAGCCTGTCTATCCCTCGGTGACGCGCGGCCGCAGTTTTCTGCGCTGCAGCCTGTCCTGGACAAATTCCATGCAGCCCTTGCCCTCGGGAATGCTGGAAAAGGGAAATTCGGCCCTGCCAAGGGTACGGTGACCTCCGGCTGTACCCACATCGTAGAAGCAGGCGTCTGCCAGCCTGCCTATGTCTCTGCTGCCGTCCCCGCGGAAGATGACAACCACGGTCTTTTTGAGCACAAGGCCGCTCACAGCGATCCACTTGAGGCCGTGCACGCGGGTGAAGAAGTCCGCTATGGCCACCAGAAGATCGGCATTGGTGACGTCTCCCACCCAGGCGTGGGCTCCGGAACCGCGGCATTCGGAAAGGTTGCGGAAGGCCCTGGCAAAGAGGGGCAGCCAGCTGCGCAGATATTCGCTGCGCACAATGCGGCGCAGAACCTGCTGGTTGCACTTGTTGAACAGCCACTGGTAGGCTTCGAGATCGTCCTTGCCTCCGCCCCTTTCGAACAGCGCCGTGTCCGTGCGTATGCCAAGGGTCATGGCAGTGGCCAGTGTGGGGCTCGGGCGCAGGCCAAGGCCGCGCAGGTAGGAGCAGAAGATGGTGCAGGTGGCCCCTGTCTGGGGGCGTATGTCCACGAACTGGGGCTGAAATTCCGACTGGCTTTCCTTGCGGGGCACGGGATGGTGGTCCACAATGACCGAGAAGGGGATGTCGGCAAAGGCCCTGTTGTGGTGGGGCTGGCCATCCACAATGGCAAAGTGGGTGTACTTTTCCCGCAGATTTTCGTCCCACATGGGAATGTCCAGATGCAGGTAGCGCATCATGGCCAGATTGTCGGGTCTTGTGATCTCGTTGATGCGGTATATGTCCGCAGTTGTCCGGCTGGCCATAATGCGCTTGAGGGCAGCTGCGGAAGCCATGGCGTCGGGATCGGCGTTGATGAGAATGCACCAGTGCTGATTCCTGTTCACGGTCTTGAGCCAGTCCTTCAGGGCCTGCAGTGTTTTTCCTCTTGGTACCTTGGGCATGGATCCTTCCTTGTCGGGCCTGTCGGGTGCTTGGCCTGGCCGGCAACTTTCCGGGGAGAGGGGCGCGGGGGTGCTGCACTCAGGCCAAGAGGCCATGTACCCTGCGCTACAGGTTCCGCACAATGGGAAGGCTTGCCGCAACGCCTTCCCAGTCAAAGATTTCCAGCACGTGCAGCCAGTTTGTGGCAACGTGCTCCATCACATGAGAGAAGAGGCCTTCATGCTTCTGTCCCATGGCCGTGAGAGGCAGATGCCTGCCGGTAGCATCCGTCAGATTCCAGTGTACCATGGCTGTTTGGCTCAGCAGCGCAGGCTCCAGCAAGTCGGTCTGATGGTAACGCACAAGATGACCAAGGTCCAGACACAGGCCGTCTGTGCCAGGGCTTGCGGCTGTCAGACAGGAGCAAGTCCTGCCGGCAAGAAAGCGGCAGTTTGCTGCAACCGATCCGGGCACGCCCCAGGAGGCAGCCCAGCGGGAAGCAGGGTGTTCCTGCATGATGAAGGGCTCGGGGGTACGAAAACGGGTACGAAAGTGCCGGCTGGGAATGGGGAGGAAGCCGGACTTCTCCCGGCTTCCTCCCCAAAGTGCGTGCGGTGCTGTTCCTGCCGCGCGGGCTTTTTTTGGGGGAAGGGCTAGAGGAGCTGTGTGCAGCGCCAGCCCCTGGCCTCGGCAGTGCGCGCTGCGTTTGCTCCGCCAATGACGCAGATTTCACCCTTTTGGGCCGCTTCCTTCAGGACAGGCGCAAAGGCGCGAAAATCGTCGTTGGTTGTGGCGAGAATTTCCTCGCGCAGGTTCTGCAGGGCCTCGTCGCTTTCTCCGGCAAGCCAGCGACCAAGGGAGTAGGCGCCGCGAGCCTCTGGCAGGCGGTACAGATCCAGATCGCCAATGGTTCCCACTATGGCTCTTGTCAGGTCCTCCTTCGAGAGGGAGATGCCGGCAAGGTAGTCGGCCATGGAGTCGTAGGCAGCCACGGTCTTTTCCACATTGGGGTCACGGTAGCTTGAGCAGACAAAATTGCCACTCACCCTGTCCAGGGAGCAGAAGGCTCCGTAGGCACCACCAAGGACGCGAACCTGTTCCCACAAATAGCTGCGGGCAAGGTGGCGCATGATGACAGCGGCCGAGCCGTGGTACTTGTAGCCCAGGGTCTTCAGGTTGCAGCCCTTGGCCACGTAGTTCACCTGGCTTGGGGTGGCAAAGACTTCGGCGCCCACGGGAGCGGCCAGGGAAATGCACTGGGTGCCGTCAGCCTTGGCACCGCCAGGCAGGGCGTGCCAGATGCCCTCGGCAAGGCGGGACACGCTTTCCGCGTCTTTCAGGCTGCCCACGCAGTGGACAACGCCAGGGCGGGCCACAACGAGAAGTCTGCGCAGCTCGTCCAAATCCTCGAAAAGCTGGGGCAGAGCCGCATCCCAGTTGTCGAGCTTCTGGCGCAGGGTTTCGAGATAGTGGATGCCGTCCATGTCCTCGCCCATGACAGAAGCCGGCGAGAAGTGGGTCAGAACCCGCATGGAGGCAGCCTTGTGGCCAGAGGCCACAAGATCCTGCTCAAGGCCGGCCTTGTCTTCCAGAAGCATTTCCCTGAGGCGCTGGGCCAGCACGTCCCTGTCCCTGAGGGGCTCGAGCAGAATTTCGCTCAGGATGTCGAAGAGATCCTGCACCTTGGAGCTGACGGCCTTGCCGGCCAGGTTGAGGTAGCAGCGCAAGGCTCCGTCCACATGGTTCACCATGGTGAGGCTTGCGCCAAGGCCGCCTGTCTTGGCCGCGATGAGCGCGCCAAGCTCAGTGTAGTCGCGCCTGGCTGTGCCCACGTCCCTGAAGGTACGCAAAAAGAGGCTCAGCGAGGACATGAGCCGCACGGGCAGCTTGGGCAGGGGAATGAGCAGGTTTACATAGGCCACGCCGCGGGTGGCAAGCTCGTGGCCAACCAGCGTGAAGTCGGTTGTGGAGCTGATGTCGCGCCTGATCTTGCGGTTGGCAGGAGGCAGGTCATCAAGGCCAAGGCTTGGGATGGAAGCCAGGGCTTCGGGAGTATCGGGAGTGGCCTGCGCCTTTTGCAGCTCTCTTGTGATGCGCACAACCTCGTCCCGCTCGGCCTCGCTCATGGATTCCTGAATGGCGCGCACACGGGCCTGTTCCTCTTCCTCCAGCCTGGCGGCAAGGTGTTCGTCCGGGGTCAGGACCACAGTGGCCCGGCTGGGATTTTCCTGAAAGAGCGTGCGGATGGCTTCCTCGAAGACGCGTTCGCCTTTTGCCAAGCGAGCCTTGATGCTGGCGAGCGGTTTTTCCCAGGCCAGGGCGTCGAGGGGATTTTCGTCGTAGAGCCAGGTGGCAAGGCACTGCAGCATGGCGGCAAGGCCCTGCGGGAAGTTGCCGGTATTGCTTTCGCGATAGCTGAACTCCACAGTGTTCACTGCAGCTTCCACCAGGGAAGGATCAATGCCCCTGTCGGCCAGATCCTTCAGTGTGGAGAAGATGAGCTCCATGGCCTTGTCCAGGTTTTCCTCGGCTACGCCCTTGAGGCCTGTGGAATAGCTTGTCTGGGCGAGATCCATCTGTAGGCCGTCGCCTGTGGTGTCCTCGCCGAGGCCTGAGCTTATAAGAGCGCGGCGCAGGGGGGAGCCGGGCATGCCCTCCAGGATGTGCTGCAGCATCTCGAGGGTCATGGTGCGCTCAAGATCCCCGCGTCTGCCTGTGAGCCAGTTGACGGTAAACAGGCATTTTGCGCCCTTTTCCGCAGGATAGGGCCTGCTTGTGCGGGTCGGGGCCGCAAAGGGCGGCTGCAGGGATATGCGCGAGTCCACGTCGCAGTGTCCCTTACCGGCCAGGGCCCTGGCCACTATGGCCAGACGCTCTTCTTCGGGATCGTCTCCCCAGAAGAAGAAGCGTGCGTTGGAGGGGTGGTAGTAGCGGCTGTGGAAGTCCTTGAACTCTTCGTAGCTGAGGCTGGGGATTTCGTCCGGGCGTCCGCCGCTGTCCAGGCTGTAGAGGGTGTCGGGGAAGATGGCGTGCTGGCTTTCCTCGCTCAGACGGGAATCCGGAGAGGAGTAGACCCCCTTCATCTCATTGTAGACAACGCCCTTGTAGAGCCAGGGGCCGTCCCTGGTCTCGGCCTCGAGATGCCAGCCTTCCTGGCGGAAGATGTTCGGGCTGATGAGGGGGTGGAAGACAGCGTCGATGTAGACGTCGATCAGGTTGTAGAAGTCCTGCAGATTGGCACTGGCCACAGGGTAGCAGGTCTTGTCGGGAAAGGTGAAAGCGTTGAGAAAGCTCTGCAGGGAGCTTTGCAGAAGAACCAGAAAGGGTTCCTTGGTGGGGTACTTCCGGGAACCGCACAGGACCGAGTGTTCGAGGATGTGGGCAACGCCCGTGCTGTTTTTGGGCGGGGTGCGGAAGGTTACGCCAAAAACCTTGTTCTCGTCGTCGTTGGTGACGGACACTATCTGGGCGCCTGTGGCATTGTGCCTGTAGAAGCGGGCCGTGCCATTGACTTCGGCCATGCTGCGCTCTTCGACAAGTGTGAATTCCGTATTCAAGTGTGTCTCCTTGGAGAACCTGTCGGCTGTCTCCCGTGGCCAGTCCAAAAGAATCCGGAACATGGGGCAGGGAAAGGCAGTTTTGCCAGGGCAGATTCCCTTTCGATTGTCGTATTCGTGGATGGATGCCAATGCGTTCAGGAGGTTTTTTTGCCAACTATTGGCCGCTCTGTCCACAGCCTCGGCTTGGGTGCGAACAGGGAAATGGCCGGCAGGAGGCCTATTGCCAAAAAAAAGACCCGAAGTCGGTTCTTCGGGTCCTGGATGGTTGGGAAAATGAAAAAGCGTTGAGGAGGAAGCTTGCTGGTCAGGAAGGCTGGAATTGGTTTGGCTGTATATGAAGTCGCGCTGCCCGCTTGGTGCGGGACGGACATTGTCCCTGTTTGTGGCGGCGTGCCTTGGGCAGTCACGCCGCCGCTAGAGGAGAAACATGGGAGGTGCTCAGCCACCGGGAGATTTGCTGGATCCGGCCGGATTTTGAGGAGGAGGTCTGAATGCAGTTGCAAGGCTCTGGCTGAACGCCTTTGTCTGTCTCTATGCACGCAGTGTGCCAAAAGGGCTTGTTTTTCACAAACAACCTGTAATACCTGGAAGTTGCCGACATTCACCCGGCCGTATGCGGACAGGATGCGGACAATGGCTTTGGCAGGCCTGTCTAGAAATCAGACAGTTGCAGGTGCGGGGTGTGCGAAACATATGCAGCGCAAGGCCTTGCGCGCTTCCCCTGCAGACAGGCACAGGGACACGACGTGGGGTTGGGATCGGCCACAATGGCCTTTCCGGGGACAGATTTTCAGATTTGGCACGCATTGTGCATTCTCATTTTCAACCAACCCAAGTGACGTTTTTGGGTGCAAGCCATTTCTCTCCTTTCCTTGATATAATCTCAAACTCCTCAACCAAACCGGGACCATCCCGGAGCATTCCATCTCTCCTCCTCACAGAAGCAAGCCTCCCCTGCCCGCTTCCCCCCAAAAAGGGAAGCGGGCTTTTGGGATCCGGCCCCAGGCCCTCGTGATGGTGACGCGCAAAGCGCGCTATATCTTGCGAAAAGGGGCTGCAGACGGTACCTTGCGCGCAGCGCGTCCCGCATGAGGCAAAGCCCGCAGGGCCAGTGAAGGCTTTGCCGCAATGGCCAGCACCATCAGCAACCGCAAGCTGCGCAATACGTCAAGCATTATCTCCACTCAGCCTGGCAGAAAGCATTGCCAGACCCAAGAGCCTCAACCATGGAACACATTGGCTTTCCCACCGAAACAGTCATCCTTTTTGTCGTGATCGTCTTTGCCTCCCTTTTTCTGGACCTCTATGCCCACAAAAGGGACGAAGACATAAGCCTGAAAAGCGCCTGCGCCTGGACCATCTTCTGGATAGTCCTGTCCGTGGCCTTTGGCCTGTACCTGTATTTCCACCACAGCCCCGAAATGGCCAGCCTCTTCTTCACTGGCTACGTTTTGGAAAAGGTCCTTTCCGTAGACAACCTCTTTGTCATCATGGCCATCTTCTCCTGGTTTTCCGTACCCGAGAAGTACCGCCACCGCGTGCTCTACTGGGGCGTGCTGGGAGCCATTGTCTTCCGCGGCATTTTTGTGGCCATTGGCACGGAACTGCTCTCCTTCGGCCCCTACATGGAGCTGGTCTTTGCTGCCCTGGTGGGCTACACGGCCGTGATGATGCTCAAGAAACGCGGCGAGAGCGAAGAAATCAAGGACTACTCCAACCACATAGCCCTGCGTATGGTGCGCAAGGTCTTCCCTGTCTGGCCGAGAATCAATGGCCACGACTTCTTTGTAAAGCGTTCCTGGGCAGAGGAAGAATCGAAGAAGGAGAACATTCCTCTGGATGGCCTGGGCAGAAAGGCTGCCTACGCAGTCACGCCGCTCTTTGTGTGCCTGGCAGTCATTGAAGTGAGCGACGTCATGTTCGCCTTCGACTCGGTGCCGGCTGTCATTGCCGTGAGCCGCGAGCCGCTGATCATCTATTCGGCCATGATTTTTGCCATCCTGGGCCTGAGAAGCCTGTACTTTGTGCTCGAATCCCTGAGCAACAGGCTTGTCTACCTGGAAAAGGCCGTTGTTGTCCTGCTCTTCTTCATCACAGCCAAGCTGCTCTTGTCCGGCTGCAACCACATCTTTGGCGTAGGCTTTGACATTACGCCCAATCAGTCCCTGGTCATAGTGCTGGGCGTGCTGGTTATCGGCATTGTGGCCTCCCTCCTTGCCACCAGGAAGGAAAGCGCAAGGTAGGCTTTTCCGCCACACCATTTGTGCAATGTGAAAGTGCCCGCGCGGAGGACATATCCCTCGCGCGGGCACTTTGCGCTGTGTTGTCGGGCGTCAGATGCTTTCGAGTCTGCAGGCCTTCTTGCCCTGTCCCCTGTCTGGAAGAGCCCCTAATCGGGCCTGTCTTCCCGGGCAGCGTTGAGATCGCGAACCTCGCTGTGCAAAAGCCGTTCAAGCTCCCTTGTGGCCCTGTCTGCGTCCTGGCCCATGCGCCTTGAGAGTTCGGGCAGGTTGTCCACAGCGTCGCAGGGCCTGATGTACAGGGGCTCCACATCCTGCGGGAAGTAGTCCCCGTGCCGTCCGAGCAGGCGCAGGGCCTCAATGGTGGGAGAGAGGAGAGTACGGGTGGCAAGTCTGCCTGCGGATCTGGCCTCAAGATCCGCAAAAATCTCCTTGTGGCGTGCAAGGGCCGATCCTGCGAGCAGGACCTGGCCTGTTTCGCCCCCCGCATGATCCTCGGGTTTGCCCTCAAGGCCTGCCAGAATTTTCTCGCAGGCCCCTTCTGGGGAGACAAGGTGTACAGGCTCGACGCAGACAGCCGGTATGACCGGGCCGTAGGAGATGTAGCCAGCCAGATGGACCAGGTCCCTTCTTGCGTGTGTCGCTATCCAAATCCTACGCCCAAAGAGCAGCTGCTCGTTCATGGCAAGGCTTGTGGCCAGGGACTGCATGTAGTCGAGGGCCGCGAGCTGGGCCCTAGTGGTCCTGCGCAGGGCAGCCGCCGTGGCGAGCACCAGGCGTATGCCCGTGAAGGAACCCGGCCCGCGCACGCAGCCTATGCGGCGCAGGTCGGAAATCTTGCGGCCCGAGAGCTCGAACATCTGTTTCAGGGAAGGGGCCAGAAGCTCCGAGGCCCTGTCCTGCAGCCCCCAGACAAGGGAAAAGACAAGCTCCTCGTCCTCCGTGAGCACGCACAAGAGATCGCGCTCGCAGGAACAGAGCACAAGCTCGAGTCCGGTCGAGTATTTCTTCCATTTCTTGGCCATGAGACGTTCTCCTGCCCGGGCCCCTGCAGCTCTAGCCACTCACAAGGCGCATGACGTCGTTGAAGGTGGCAAAGATCATGAGCGCCACAAGCAGGGCCACGCCCACGCGCACGCTGTAGTCCAGTACCTTTGTGTTGATCGGCCTGCGGAAGATGATTTCCCACAGGCAGAGGACGGCTGTGCCGCCGTCAAGCACAGGCACAGGCAGAAGATTCAGGATGCCCAGGTTGATGCTGATGAGGGCAGCAAGCCCAAGCAGGCCCACAAGCCCGTTGTCCGTCTGCTCGCCTATGATTTGCGCGATCATGATGGGGCCGCCCACCTGATCGGCCGGAACCACTCGCTCCACAAGCTTTACAAAGCCCTGCCAGGTCAGCGAGAGCATGTTCCAGCACTGGGTGAAGCCAGCCTTGACGCCATCCACAAGGCCCACGTCCTCGTTCACAAAGAGGCCAGCCGAGCGGATGCCGATGAGCCAGGCCGTTTCCGTCTCGCCGAAGATGGTCTTGCGCTCGCTGCGCTCCGGGGTAATGGTGGTCTCGAACACCATTTCCTGACCGTTTTCGTTCTTGCGGCTTATCTCGAAGCGTATGGGTGCGCCGTTTCCGGCAGAAATGCGATCGGAAAGATCCGTCCAGGAGGGCACGGCCACACCGTCCATGCTGAGCACGAGATCGCCCTTTGCAAGGCCTGCCCTGGCAGCTGGCGTGCCCTGTTGCACGTCGCCTACGGCTGGCAAAAGCGTTGTGACTCCCCAGCCCAGGGCAACCACTATGCACAGGATGAGGGCCAGGAGAATGTTGGCTACAGGTCCTGCCAAAACGACCAGCAGACGCTGCCAGGCCGGGCGGAGGCTGAAGCTCTCCTCCCTGGTGAATCCATCGGGAAGCTCTGCGTCATGGCTTTCCCCTACCAGGGACACGTAGCCGCCCAGGGGCACCAGAGAAAGGGCGTATTCCGTTTTGCCGATCTTCTTTTTCAAAAGCTTGGGGCCAAAGCCCAGGGAAAAGGTGGAAACACCCATGCCCAGTGCCCTGGCAACGGAAAAATGGCCGAGTTCGTGAAAAAAGATGAGTCCGCCGAAGACTATGACTACGGCTAGTATGCTCAAAAGCACCTGCTTGTACCTCGCTGTGTGGTGTCTGTCCTGTCAGCCCTGTCAGGCCTTCTTGGCCTCGTGCAGAAAGTCTCTGACAAAGCCCGCAGTCTTTTCCTGCAGCCTGTCCATGGTTTCGAGCATCCGCCAGCACGCTGTGGCCAGGGCCTCGCCCTCGAGGGCGAACATGGTTTCTGTGAGGCAGAAGGGCGTGCTTGCGCCCCTGCCCGCGGCGCGGATGCCCATGAGATGGTTTTCCATGGCTGCGGCCACGCTGCGCGTGATGTCCGGGAAGGAGCAGCGGCCTTCCAGAAAAACCTGTACCGCGGCCTCGTCCGCAGCGTTGAGCACTATGCTCATGCCCGAGCGCACCTGCATGGCCTTGCGGGCGAGCTCGATGGCCGGGAAGACAGCGTTGTCCACCTCGGCAAAGGTGAGCGTGCCAATGGCAGCCAGGGACAGGGGAGCTATGTGGCTCTTTTCCACCCTGGGCCACAGGATGCAGTTGCCTATGGGCAGGCGCATGTCCGGCGTTGCCAGCTGCCCCAGCAGACTGCCGTCCTTGAACTGCACAAGGGAGTGCACAATGGACTGGGGGTGCACAAGGACCTGCACCCTGTCCGGGGAAAGTCCGTAGAGCTGGCAGGCCTCGATGAGCTCGAGGGCCTTGTTCATGAGGGTCGCGCTGTCGATGGTGATCTTGGCGCCCATGTTCCAGTTGGGGTGCCTGAGGGCCTGGGCCGGGGTCACGGTCTCGAGTTCCTCTGCCTTCCTGCCCCTGAAGGGTCCGCCGGAAGCAGTGAGCACAAGGGATTGGGCGTCGTCTTCTCTGCCGCACAGGCAGTCGAACAGGGCAAAGTGCTCGCTGTCCACCGGCAGGATGCTGGCTTTTGTTCTGTCGCACACAAGGCGCAGGAGATCGCCTGCCTGCACCAGACTTTCCTTGTTGGCAAGGCAGATGACCTTGCCGGCCAAGGCTGCGGCAAGGGTTCCCGCAAGACCGGCTGTTCCTGCCTGTGCGGACAGCACAGTGTCCGCTTCCTCAAGGGAGGCCAGGGCGCGGTAGCCTTCCTTGCCCACGTGTATGTGCGGTGCGTAGCCGGCTGGCAGAAGCCTTTTCAGGGCAGCCGCGCAATCCTCGTCCAGCACGGCCAGGTGCGCGGGTCTGAACATGTCTGCCTGCTCGGCCAGGCGGTTCACGCTGCGCGCGCAGGCAAGGCCGCAGACGCGTATGGTCTCGGGGTTGGCCTGGGCTATGGCCAGGGCGCTGCGCCCTATGCTGCCTGTAGAGCCAAGGATGACCAGAGAGCGGCATTTCCTGTGCTGCCACTCCTCGGAGGGCATGTCGGTAATGTAGCGTATGCCTGGGCCCTTGCGGCCCGGCCACAGGTTGGACATGGTTCAAGACCTCGATGGGGGGAAGCTGAAGGCTTTGGGCCTTTTTTGCTAAAAGAAGAAGAACCACTGGTCGACAACGGCAAAGACGGGCATGGCAAAGAGCATGCTGTCCGCCCTGTCCAGTATGCCGCCGTGTCCGGGCAGAAGATGGCCGCTGTCCTTGATCTTTGCGGAGCGCTTGAGCGCGGATTCGAAGAGATCGCCAAGCTGGGCAAAGGCATTGATGAGTATGCCCAGGGGGATGAAGGCCAGGAAGTTCACCTTGCCGAAGATGGCGCCGTATATGGTGCAGAAGAGAACGCAGCCCACAAGGCTGCCTACCGCGCCCTCGGAGCTCTTGTTGGGGCTCACGCTGGGCCACAGCTTGTGCTTGCCAAAGCGCGTTCCCACAAAGTAGGCGCAGGTGTCGGAAATGGAGACCGCCGCGATGATGAAGACAAGCTTGACAGTGGACAGATAGGTGGCGGGCAGGAGCAGGAGGGGAATGTAGGCAAGGGCGGCCATGAACAGGCCGCTTGGCTCAAAGGCCTCCTCCACGACGCGCCAGCGGAAGAGAAAGCTTATGGCAGCGAGGACAAAGCCCGCGCCAAGGCAGACCAGGGCGTCCTGCGGCCTGTTCATCCAGGTGAGGATGAGCATGCCCCAGCCAAGGCCTATGCTGCACAGGCGGGAGGGAATGCGCTGGCCGGGGCCCCAGAACATGGAGAAGAATTCCCACAGTGCCAGGGCGCAGACAAGGAGAATGATGCCCAGGAGGAAATAGCCCCTGAAGTACAGCGCAGCCACTATGACGGCTGCCATGGCAAGGCCTGTGCCTATGCGAACGATGTCTGTCTTGTGATTGACGCTCATAGAAAAAAGCTCCTACACACGGCCTTTTTGCTCGTCCACCTGCTCCTGTGTCCTGCCGAAGCGGCGTTGGCGGTGGGCGTAGTCGCAGAGAGCCTGGTCAAGGCTTTCCTTGTCGAAGGCCGGCCAGGGCTTGGTAGTAAAATAGAGTTCCGAGTAGGCGCACTGGTAGAGCAGAAAGTTGCTCAGCCTCTGTTCGCCACTGGTGCGGATGACAAGATCCGGATCCGGCTGCCCGGATGAATACAGGTAGGCGCTGATGCGCTCCTCGCTGATGTCCTCGGGTCCAAGGCCGTCGGCCATCATGTTTCGCACTGCCCGGACAATCTCCCCTCTGGAACCGTAGTTCAGGGCCAGGTTCAAATCCATGTCCCTGCCCCTGGCCGTGGTTTTGATGGCGAGCTTGAGTGCTGTGCGCACAGCCACGGGCAGGCCGTCTATGTCGCCAAAGACCTTGAGGGATATGCCTTCGCGCAGCATGCGCGGGACCTCCTTCTGGATGAATTCCAGAAGGAGAGAGAAAAGGGCGCTGACCTCGCTTTGCGGGCGGTTCCAGTTTTCGCTGGAAAAGGCGTAGAGGGTCAGGTGGGGAATGCCGAGCTCGCGACAGCGGGTGACCACGTCACGCACCGTGTTCGCGCCGGCTCTGTGGCCTTCGGTGCGGCTCATGCCCCTCGCCTGCGCCCAGCGGCCGTTGCCATCCATGATAATGGCCAGATGCCTTGGCAGATTCTCGGGGGATAGGGATGGATTGGTCTGGGATGTCATCAGTCAGCCTGACCTTTTTTGTGGCGTATGCCTTCGTGAAAATGTCCCTGCAGGCAAAAGCCCGCCCGGGGGAACAGCCCCCTGGCGGGCTTTCGCCCAAGGGCAATCAGATTTCCAGAATTTCCTTTTCCTTGGCGGAGGTGATCTTGTCGATTTCGCCCACGTACTTGTCCGTGAGCTTTTGCACCTCTTCCTCCTTCTTCTTGCGCTCGTCCTCGGAAATGAGCTTTTCCTTTTCCATCTTCTTGAGCTGGTCGTTGGTGTCGCGGCGCACGTTGCGCACTGCAACCTTGGCGTCTTCCGAGTACTTGCGGGCCACCATCACCAGTTCCTTTCTGAGTTCTTCCGTGAGGGCAGGGATGGTGATGCGGATGATCTTGCCATCGTTCACGGGAGTGAGGCCAAGGTCGGACTTGAGAATGGCCTTTTCCACTGCGCCAAAGCCGGACTTGTCCCAGGGCTGGATGGTGATGGTGCGGCTGTCCGGCACTGTGACCGAGGCCATCTGGGAGATGGGGGTCGGGGTGCCATAGTAGTCGGCCTTTATGCCGTCAATGAGGGCAGTCGTCGCGCGTCCTGTGCGCAGCTTGGCAAATTCCTTTCCCAGGGAAGTGCCGGCCTTAGACATGCGGTCTTCGCAATCAAGAAACAGTTCGTCAAGATCCACGGGGATTTCTCCTTCACGATCGAGCAGGAGGCAGCCGGCTGCGACTGTCCTGGTCGGGTTTGTATGTTTTGCCGGATACGGTTTCTAGCCTGTGACTATGGTGCCAACGGACTCGCCCCTGACAGCCTTGAGGATGTCGCCGCCAAGCATGCGGCAGACAATGATCGGCACCTTGTTGTCGCGCAAAAGAGCGAAGGCCGTGGCGTCCATGACGCCAATGTGACGGCTCAGGGTCTCGTCAAAGGTAATGGTCGAAAACTTGACTGCGTCCGGATGGGTGGCAGGATCCTTGTCGTAGATGCCGTCCACCTTGGTAGCCTTCACGATGGCGTCGCACTGCAGTTCCATGCCGCGCAGGGCTGCTGTGGTGTCCGTGGTGAAGTAGGGGTTGCCTGTGCCGGCAGCGCAGATGACTACGCGGCCCTTTTCCATGTGACGCAGGGCCCTGCGGCGGATAAAGGGCTCGCAGACCTCGCGCATGGAGATGGCCGAAAGCACCCTGGTGGGATGCCCGAGCTTTTCCAGATAGTCCTGGACTGCCAGGGCGTTGAGCACTGTGGCCAGCATGCCCATGTAGTCCGCAGAGGAGCGTTCCATGCCCTGGGCCGAGCCCGACAGGCCGCGAAAGATGTTGCCGCCACCGATGACCAGGGCCATCTGCACGCCGTAGTCAAGCACTGTGGCGAGTTCCTTGCAGATTTCCTGCACGGTTTCCTGCCTGATGCCGAAACCCTGTTCGCCGGCAAGGGCTTCACCGCTCAGCTTGATCAGGACGCGTTTGAACCGGAGATTTTCCATAGGGGCCTCCATCGGGAAACTGGCGCGCTTCCCCGGCCGCAGGCCCGGGATGGGCACCCTTTCCCAGGGTTAACTGGACAATTCGGTTGGTACGTTCGTTTCCGGACTGTCAAAAGCCTGCTGCCCGCAGAATTCGGGCTGCAAAAATGTAGCAGAAAGACGGGATCTGGGAAAGGGCCCTTGTGTCCGGGAAATAGGGGCTCTAGACCAGGGAGCGGGGCCTTGCCTTGACGGCCCGCACCTCGTCGATTCTCTTGCCGTCCATGCGGGTGATTTCCATGTTCCAGCACTGGAGCTGCAGCTTTTCCCCAGTGTGGGGGATGTGCTGCAGCTGTTCGAGAATCAGACCTGCCAGGGTAGCGGACTCGCTTTCGTGGGGAAGGTTGATGCCAAGCCAGGAAGTGGCCATGTCCACGCTGAGGCGTCCTTGCAGCTTCCAGGACCCGTCCGGCATGCGGCAGGAGTCCGGATTGGTGGGCATGTCGCCCATCTGGCCTGCCAGGACGGAGAGCAGGTTGGAGGGCAGAATCTGGCCCACCACGCTGCCGTATTCGTCCACCACGAAGAGCATGGGGACGGGATGCTTGCGGTAGTCCGCAAGCACATCGGCCAGCGAGGCGTGCTCAAGGATAGTGGGAGCCGGCTGGACAAGGCTCTTCAGGGTGAAGGAGCTGTCGTTGCGCGCTTCCAGAAGCTTCACCACAGGGACAACGCCCAGGACATCGTCCGTTTCCGCGTCGCGCACAGGCAGCCAGGACATGGCTGTCCGCGCGGCAAAGCGCTCGGCGCTGGCAAAGTCCGCGTCCGCGTCAAGCCAGGGCGCGCGCTGGGAAGGAGTCATAATGAAGCGGGCAGTCCTGCCGGAAAGGCGTATGACGCGGCCCACCATGTCGCGCTCCTCAGGGGCAAAGGTTGTGCCGTCCGAGACCGCGCCTAGGGCCATGGCGTCCATGGACGCGGAATCCGTGGTGGTCTTGCCGCCGAGAAGGCCCAGGATGACGCGCGCGGTGGCCTCGCGCATGTCGCGCATGCTCACTCTGCGGCGCCGGTTGCGCAGGGCATACTGGTTGCAGAACTCGATGGCCAGGGAGAAGAGGATGGCGCTGTAGAGATAGCCCTTGGGGATGTGCAAACCTATGCCTTCGGTAATGAGGCTAAGGCCTATCATGAGCAGAAAGCCCAGGCAGAGTATGATGATGGTGGGATGGCGCTCGATAAAGCTCACAAGCGGACCCGAGGCCAGGAGCATGAAGCCCACGGCGCAGATGACCGCTATGTACATGATGCTCAGATGCTGCACCATGCCCACCGAGGTGATGACGGAATCAAGGGAGAAGATGGCGTCCAGAATGACTATCTGGGCTATGACCTGCCAGAACATGGCATGGTGCTCGGCCTTCTTGGAGGGATCGAGGATCTGGCCCTCCAGACGCTCGTGCATTTCCATGGTGCCCTTGAGGAGCAGGAAGACGCCGCCCACTATCAGGATGATGTCACGCCAGGAGAAATTGTGCCCAAGAAAGGCGAAAAGAGGTTCCGTGAGGGTGACGACCCAGGCCACGGCAGCGAGCAGGGCCAGGCGTGTGAGCAGGGCCAGGCCGAGACCGACCAGAAAGGCATGTCTGCGCTGCGAGTGGGGCAGAGTGGTGGAAAGGATGGAGATGAAGACAATGTTGTCTATGCCCAGAACGATTTCTATGAGTATGAGAGTTCCCAGGCCGGCCCAGGCGGAAGGGTCTCCTACCCAGGCAAAATCCAAGAAGGGCATTGCTTTTCCTTGCGGCTGTGGCCGCAGTTCGTATTCGATGTCGTGTCTTTTTGTCTTGCAGCTGTCCCGATGCGCAAGGGGGCTGCGCAAGCACGAGGGGCAGAGCTGCCTCTGCAGTTCAAGGGGCTGAACTATTGCTTGCCAGACGAAAGGGAGAGTGCGTAGTCGTGATTGATGTGACGGCCCTCGGCAACGTCGCGGTCTATCTGCGCCACGAGATCTGCGGGCGAGGCAAAGCGCTTTTCCTCGCGCAGGCGCTGCAGAAACTGGACTTCCACGCGCTCTGCGTAGAGATTGATGTCGCAGTCGAGCAGAAAGCTTTCGATGGTTCTGCTTTTCCCGTCAAAGGTGGGTTTGAAGCCCACGTTGGTGACAGCGGCATAGGCTTTTCCCCTGTGCACCACCCTGGTGGCGTAGACCCCGTCCGGAGGAAGCAGCACCTCGGCAGGTTCAAGATTGGCAGTGGGGAAGCCAAGGCCGGAACCGCGGCCTTCCCCGTGAATGACCAGGCCCTGCAATGTGTGCGGGCGGCCGAGCATGTGCCTTGCCGCCACCATGTCGCCTTCCTCGATGGTTTTGCGGATGCGCGTGGAGCTGATGGGCGCTCCCTCGTAGAGCAGGGGAGGCACCTGGTGGACTGTGAAGCCGTATTTTTCCCCGAGCTTGCACAGGGCTGTGTAGTCTCCGCTTCGTCCCTTGCCGAGGCAGAAATCGTAGCCGACCACAAGGACTTCCATCCCCAGGGGGGCAAGGTAGCCAAGGTAGAACTGCTCTGGGCTCAGGGCAGCGATTTCTCTTGTGAAGTTGAGCTCCACCAGAAATTCCACGCCCAGCTCGCCGAGAAGGCGCCTTCTGGTCTGCAGATCTGCCAGGGGCGGCATGTGCCTGCCGGAAAAGAGAGCGCGCGGGTGGGGGGAAAAGGTCACAACCACGCTGTCGAGGCCGAGTTTTGAGCTAAAGCGCAGGGTTGTGCCAACCAGCAGCTGGTGTCCGCGGTGTACGCCGTCAAAGTTGCCAATGGTCACAGCACATTTTCTGCCATTGGCCGGACGTACGGGTATGGTGTGCATGGCCTTGTCTGGGTCCTGTGTGTCCCGGGCTGTTTCGCCGTGGGGCATGGGCATATCCTTGATGTCCTTGTGATGAAATCGGGTGGGGATGAAGGGGCAAGCCCGCTGCAGACCTTGCGCTAATCGTCGCTGCCTGCCGTGTCCTGCTCCATGGCCGGGGTCTCGTTCCCCGTCTCGCCTGCGCCTTTCTCCTGTGCGGCAGAAGAGGCGCGCGCTCCCTTGCGCCGTCTTGGACGGCGACGTCTGCGGCTGCGCTCTGCGGAGCGTTCCCCGGAATGTTCTTCGGCAGGGACATTGTCATCCGCGCCCTGAGAGTTTTCAGCGCCATCGGCACTGGGCTGCACAGCCTCTTCCGGGGTTTCCCCTTTCTGGGCCTGTGCTGCGCCTTCCTGCGTCCTGTCGCGGCCCTTGCCCCTGCGGCTCTTGCGCTTGCGTTTCTTCTCCTCGCCCTCTCCGGCCTGGGAAGAGGCAACACGACCGCCCTCGCGCCTTGGCCCCTTTCCCGAAGGCAGGGCAAGATCGTTCAGGGTATTGTGGTGGAAGGCGTCGAGCAGCATGGCAAGCAGGCTTGCGCCTGTGCCCTCGCTTTCCTCGTCCTCGGCAAGGTTTGCGAGCTCGCGGGCAAGCTGCACGTATCTGCGCGAGCGCACCTTCTGCAGCTGGGGCAGATTGCGGTAGCGCGCTTCGAGCAGGGTGAGCAGGCGCCCGGAAACCACCTGGGCGACCTCGTCGTCCGTGGGATTGGGTATTTCCTGGAGCTTCAGGCCGTAGTGCCGAGCAATGCGATCGAGCTCCATGCGCTCCATGATGTCCACCAGGGAAATGACCGTTCCCGCGGCGTTGGCTCTGCCTGTGCGGCCTGCCCTGTGGATGTAGCTTTCGTGATCCTCTGGTGGCTCGTACAAAAAGACGTGGGAGAGGGCTGGAATGTCTATGCCGCGGGCTGCCACGTCCGTAGCCACAAGGAAGCGCACCTTGCCCTCGCGCACCCTGCGCATGACGTCTTCGCGCGCGTTCTGGTTCTGGTCCGCGCTGAGCTCGTCCGCATTGTAGCCAAAGCCCTGCAGAACACCGGTCACATAGTGCACATTGGCCCTGGTGTTGCAGAAGATGATGGCCGAGGCAGGGTTTTCCATCTCTATGAGGCGGATGAGCGCCCTGTCCTTGTCCATGCGGTCCACTGCGCAGAAGCAGTGCTGCACCTCGGCCACGTAGACCTGCTTTTGCGAGAGCGAGAGCAGGGAGGGGTTGAGCATGAACTCCTTTGCGAGATTGAGGACATGGTGGGGATAGGTGGCGGAAAAGAGGCTTGTGTAGATGCGCGGGTTGGGGAGATAGCGCTGCACCTGCTTCATGTCCGGATAGAAGCCTATGGAGAGCATGCGGTCCGCTTCGTCGAAGACCAGGGCGCGCAGCTGCTCAAGCGAGAGCGTGCCGCGCAAAAGGTGATCCAGAATGCGGCCAGGCGTGCCTATGACAAGCTGCGCGCCCTTGCGCAGCTGTTCGCGCTGCTTCTGGTAGCCCACGCCGCCGTAGAGGACTGCTATGGTCATGCCTGTGCCTTCCATGAGCACTTCGGCCTGCTTTGCCACCTGCAGGGCCAGCTCGCGCGTGGGCACAAGGACCATGGCCTGGGTACAGGGGTTCGCGGGCCGCAGGGCCGGCACAAGGGGCAGCAGATAGCAGCCTGTCTTGCCGGAGCCTGTGCGCGACTGGATCATGATGTCGCGCCCGTCCATGAGGTAGGGCAGGGCAAGGGACTGCACGGGCATGAGTCTGGCCCAGCCAGCCCTGGCGCAGGCTGCCTGCATGCTCGGGGGAAGTTCTTCCAGGGTCAC
>CALVGM010000168.1 GCA_944327095.1 uncultured Desulfovibrio sp.
GGCCCAGTTCCTGGGCCTCGGGGCTTTCGCCGTGGTGCTTGCCAATGAGGGCCACGAGGGTTTCGGCAAGGCCTATGAAGCCCAGTGTCAGGGTGCCGTGCTTGAGGATCTCGCCAATCTTGTCGTCCCAGGCCAGCTTCTTGCTGTCTATCCACACCCCCTCGCCCATGAGGAAGGGGTAGTTGGACACCCTGCGCTCGGACTGTATGGCCAGGCGATGCAGAAGCTGGCGGATGACCAGGTCGATCATGTCGTCGAGCAGGGCAAAGAATTTGTCCACGTCTCCCTCTGCCAGGATGGCCAGCCTCGGCAGGTTCACGGAGGTGAAGGACAGGTTGCCGCGGCCACAGGTCACCTCGCGCTCGGGATCGTAGACATTGCCCATGACGCGGGTGCGGCAGCCCATGTAGGCCACCTCGGAATTGTAGTCTCCCGGGCGGTAGTACTGCAGGTTGAAGGGCGCGTCGAGGTTTGAGAAATTGGGGAAGAGGCGCTTTGCGGACACGCGCATGGCCAGCTTGAAGAGATCGTGGTTGGGATCCTCGGGATCGTAGCTGACGCCCTTCTTCATCTTGAAGATCTGCACTGGGAAGATGGCTGTCTCGCCACCGCCAAGACCGCTTTCGGTCGCCAGGAGGAGCTGGCGCGTCACCATGCGCCCTTCGGGGCTTGTGTCCGTGCCGTAGTTGATGGAGGAGAAGGGAACCTGGGCCCCGGCCCTGGAGTTCATGGTGTTCAGGTTGTGGATGAGCGCCTCCATGGCCTGGTAGGTGTCGCGTTCCGTGCGGCGCAGGGCCGTCTTTTCCGCGTAGGCAGCCATGGCCATGACCTTTTGGGCATCCATGTAGGCTGTTCCCTCCTTGGAGAGCAGCTGCAGGGCCATGCAGATGCGCTTGGGCAGATCCGGCAGGGCCAGCATGTTCACGGGCTCGATGTGGGCCACGATGTCGGCAGTGAGCGCTGCAGCGCGCTCGTGATCCGCTTCCTCCTCGATCTCGATCCAGGCCGTCATGGCGTCTGTGTAGGCCTTGCGGAAGGTCTGGGCAACGCCGGGCGCCATGGCGAAGTCGAAATTGGGGATGGACTGGCCGCCGTGCATCTCGTTCTGGTTGGCCTGGATGATGATGCAGGCCAGGGCTGCGCGGGAAATGATGTTCTTCGGGGGGCGCAGGTGGCCGTGGCCAGTGGAAAAGCCGTTGGCAAAGAGCTTCAGGGGATCGATCTGGCAGCAGGTCTCGGTGAGCAGGTAGAAGTCCTCGTCGTGGATGTGGATGTCGCCGGAGACGTGGGCTGCGGCTATGTCCGCGGGCAGGACATGGTGGTTGCAGAAGTACTTGGCGCCCTCGGAGCCGTACTTGAGCATGGTGCCCATGGAGCTGTCGCCATTCACGTTGGCGTTTTCGCGCTTCATGTCCACAGCGTGGGCAGGAGAGAAGGTGAGCGCGTCGTAGATGCGCATGAGCGCGCCCTGCACGTCGCGGCGGCGGGCGTGATCCGCGCGGTAGAGGATATAGGCCTTGGCCGTTGCCGCAAAGCCAAGCTCGATCAGGGTGTATTCCACCAGATCCTGCACGTGCTCCACGGTCACAGCGTGCTTGCCGGGATCAAGCTGCTCGATCACCTTGTCGGTCACGAGCTCTATGTCCTGATCCGTCATGATGCCCTCGCCCTCCGGCACATCGTGGGCGGCGCCGTAGATGGCGGCACAGATCTTGCTCCGATCGAAGGGAACCATCTTGCCGTCACGCTTGGTAATGGACTTTGGGATCATGACAACTCCTTGAAACGTAACTAGCTGAAATTAAAAATGAAAAAATCTGGCAGCCTTGTGCCAGACACCCTTTCCCCATGGGGAAGCCCGGTATTACAACCTTTGGGGCTTGCCTGTCCAGCAGACCGCGCCCCCTCAAAACAACTTACGTGGGGCAGTCGCTTTTTTCACTTGCCAGATGCCGGCCACAACTGCCTTTCGCATGGCCAAAGGCTATGGGCTGGAAAAAATTTTTCTGCCGGCAAAGCCCATGCTGTCCGTCCATTCTGCCGCAGCGAGCCCGCTTCCGCAGACGAACGCAACCTGTCTTTCCCAGACAACCAGCGAGCAATATTGCAATTCATGACAGGATTCCTGTCTCGCACGGCAGGTCGGCTGGCTGTTTTTGCGGATCTGGCCTTTTGAGGCTTTTTGGGGCAGTGTGGCAGCGACAGGGTTGCAAAGAAGCCTCAAAGCCCTGGACAGGCACGTCCTGCGCACGGCATCTACCAGGCTAAATACAGGCCAAATGCAAGCCCAATGCAGGCCCAATGCAGGCCAAATGCAGGCCAAATGGGCCAAATGGGCCAAATGGGCAAATCTCTGCCACAAATGCCCCTCGCGAAACAGCCCTGTCCTGTGGTAGGAAGTCCGCACCTTCACACATCCCTACCACATCAGGAACAAAACCATGCCAGACAAGACCACAAAGCCACAAGACGGCCAGACGCAGGGAGCACGCGCACCCGAACACGCACAGGACAGCCACGAGAGCGGGCACGAACACGGACACCAGCACGGCCATCATGATCATGACCATACTCATGATCACCACCATGGGCACTCGCACGAGCATCATGAAAGCGAGCCCGAGCGTGTCCTGACCATACGCATGCATTCCGGACTTTCCGGGGACATGTTCCTGGCAGGCCTGCTCACGCTCACAGCCACTCCCATGGAGGAGGTCGAGGCCATACTGGGCGGCCTTTTGCCCGAACTTTCCGGCTGCCTTGAGCTGCAGCGCGTGGAGGTACACGCCATTGGCGGCATGCACGCCAGAGTGACCCTGCCCCATCAGCACAGCCACCGCACCCTGGCCGACGTGGAGACCATTATCCGGCAAAGCACCCTGCAGGAGGCCGCGAAGGAGTACGCCATTGCCGCCTTCACCATGCTTGCCAGGGCAGAGGGCACCGTGCACGGCAAGGATCCTTCCGAGGTCCATTTCCACGAGGTTGGCGCTCTGGACAGCTTCCTGGACACATGCCTTTCCTGCGAGCTCTTTGTCCGCCTTGGGGTGTCGCGCCTTGTGGCAAGCCCCCTGCCCCTTGGCGACGGCCAGGTTGCCTGTGCCCACGGCATCCTGCCTGTGCCTGCGCCGGCTGTGCTGGAACTTCTGGAAAACATTCCTGTCCGCCCCTTCAGCGGAGAGGGTGAGACCGTGACCCCCACGGCCATTTCCCTGCTGCGGGCCTTCGGGGCCGACTTCGGTCCCTGGCCGCGCATGATTTTGCAAAAAAAGGTCCTTGTCTACGGCACAAGGGTCTTTGACAACGCGCCCAACGGGGCGCTCTTTGCGCTTGGCTCCGTGCTGAACTGCTGATCGGGTCACCCGGTCGGATGGTTCGCAGGGCTGGCCAGGCAAGGGATAGACGTTATGAACAGCAATTGTCTTGTTGCAAGGGCCATGGCACCTGCGCTTGCCCTTGGTCTTCTTGTGTTCGCAGGCTGCCAGACAGCCCAGATGCGCGGCATTTCGGCGGACAACGCGGCCTATGTCTCCTCTACGCGTCCAGCCATACGGGTAGGCGTACAGGGCATTCCCCTGGTCACCTCCGGGGCAGGCACAGGCAGACTGTACAACGCAAACCAGCTGGGCGGCCTGCGCATCGATGTCTGGGCCTCCTATTTCGCGAAGGGGCCAGAGGGACCTGCCGTAGCCATCGTGCAGGCAGAGCTCCCGGATGCCTGGCAGTGGACCACCGTGTACCCGCCCTCCACTGCCGTGGACGCGCGTCCGGAATTTCTTGCCGACAAGACCTACACGGCCTACACCCATATTCTCTGCGCAGCGAGCGACGCCTTTGCCGGCCTTGCCGGCGAGCCGGACACGCAGCCTGTCTACTGGCTTGTGCGCACCCTTGAGGGCATCTACCCCGAGAGCCAGAGCAAGATGGTCCTGCAGTACAGGGAGCCCCTGCCACGAGAAATGGCAGCTTCCCTGCAGGCAGGCCTCGAAAAACTGGGTCCCAGGGATGGGGTGGCCGCAGACGCTCTGTTGCACAATGCCCTGCTCTCCATGGGCAGCAGGGAGCTTGCCTCCTTCAGGGAGCGCGCCCTTGCAGCCATCCGTGTGGAGCGCGGCCAGCACAAGGAAGGCGTCCGTGCCCTGCAGGCCGGCGACATTCGCTGGCAGTACATGGACGACACGCTCCTTGGGCCTGTCATGGAGCGCAACATAGGCGAATAGACGCCAAAGGAAGAGGCGCGCGACGAGAATGCGTCAGACATGGACCGCCCAGGAAGGTTCTGCCTTCCCGGGCGCTCTCTTTCAGATCAGAATCTCGCCAGCGACCCTGTCCAGAAAGGCCGTGGCTTTCCCGCACTCGGGAAAGTACCTGGCCTCAAGCTCTCGGAAGGCCCGGCCATGGCCTCTCTCCACAAAGTGGCACATCTCGTGCACGACAACATACTCGAGCAGGGGCCGCGGGTAGCGGGCCAGCATGCAGTTGACGCGTATGGTCCTTGTCTGCGGCGTGCAGCTTCCCCAGCGCGACTTCATGAACCTGCAGGTTATGCCCGCGATCTCTCTCCCCATCAGCTCCTCGTAGCGCGCCACAATGGGGCCCAGCTCGCAGAGGACGCACTGCCTGTAGAAGTGGCGCATGAGTTCCCTGCGCTCGGCAAGGCCCATGCCGGGCACAAGGCCCATGACTATCCTGCCGTCTTCCACACGCACGCCCGGCCTTGCCCAATCCACGGTCACAAGCTCCATCTTCTCTCCCCAGAGCAGATGCCTCTCGCCCGTGACATAGGAAAGCCTGGCTGGCATGCCCTTGATCATGCTGTCGCGGCTTTCGCGCAGGCGGGGCACATGGGGCTCCACAATCCCGCGTACAACGGCAAGGGGCATGTCGAAGGGAGCCGTCACCTCAGGCACAGCGTCCGGGGCACTGATCCTGACCTCGACGTTGGGCGTCGCACGGCGCTTCACGTGCACTTCCAGATCCCCGAACTCCAGGGTCTCGGGCCTGAAGGTCGCGTCGTGTCTTTCGTGCATCTTCTGTCGCGAGTTCAGAATCCAGTCGTGCCTGCCCTCAAGGGCAGCCAGTATCCGCTCGTCTTGCGTGCCCAGGGGCGCAGTCACGCTCACGTTGTCCTGTGCGTCCACGCGCAGGCCAATACGCCGTACACTGGCCTTGCGGATCACGCTGACCGCAATCCCCCTGAATACAATTGTTCTGGTATCGGGCATGTGTCCTCCCTGCCGGTTTTGCCCTGCGGCCTGTCCTTGTGCCGGACATGGTACAGACAGGTGCGGCCCTCCTGCAAGGCCTTGGAAAAAAGCAAGCTTGACAACAAGGCGTCTGCGATTAGGATGGGCATGACGCAAACGAAGGAGGGAGCAGAATCATGCCCGAGATGCAATGGAAATACTATCTTGGCCGCGGACCGGAAGTCGAGGACATACTGCACAGGGCCAAAAAGGCCTGGGACGATGTGCTTGCTGCCCGCCAAACCCTGAGGAACGAGTACCAGGCCAACGGCTTTATCCCTGGCGACAAACGCCGCTACACGGTGACCGGTTTCCTCTACTACGAAAAGCCAGCCTATGACTTCATGAAATACACCCTGAGCGAGGCCAAGACCGCGGACCAGCGCTCCTTCTACCGTGCTGTACCCAACCTGCGCACAGCCGAGGGCAAGGCCCTGGCCGAAAAG
>CALVGM010000169.1 GCA_944327095.1 uncultured Desulfovibrio sp.
GCCTGGAAGGAGAGGCTCTGGTCCATGCGTATGCCCCCCATGATGACACCTGTATCCTGCTGCGGAAAAAAGCCCTTGGGAATGACAATGTAGAGCCAGACGTTGGCCGCAAGGACCAGGAAGAAGACAAAGAGCGTGATCCTTGGGTGCCGCACCACCACAGTGAGGCTTGCTGCGTATTTGTCGCGCAACCCGTCCAGCATGCGGCTCCAAAGATCGAGCAGCCTTTTCCAGCACCTTGCCACAAAATCAAGAAGGCCTCCCCTGTCAGCCCGAACGAGCCGTGCGCTCAAAACCTCCTCCCTGCTTTTCAGCATGGTTGCGCACATCATGGGCGTTGTGGTGAGCGAGATGACCATGGAGATGAGCACTGCCACCGAGAGGACAACGGCAAATTCCCTGAAGATGCTGCCAAGGATGCCTGGCATGAGCAGAATGGGGATGAAGACTGCCACAAGGGAGAGGGTCATGGAGACAATGGTAAAGCCCACCTCGCGCGAGCCGTTCAGGGCCGCGCGCAGGGGCGTTTCCCCCTTTTCCAGCCTGCGCACTATGTTTTCCAGAACGACTATGGCGTCGTCCACCACAAAGCCCGTGGCAATGGTTAGGGCCATGAGGGAGAGATTGTCCAGGGTGTAGCCAAGGACGTACATGACCGCAAAGGTTCCTATGAGGGAGACCGGTGCAGCCACTGCCGGTATGGACGTTGCCCTGTTGTTGCGCAAAAAGAGGAAGACCACCAGGATCACCAGAATCATGGAGAGCACAAGGCTCAGCTCCACCTCTGCCAGAGAGGAGCGGATGGTGACGGACCTGTCCATGGTTACGTCCATGGTAACGGCCTCTGTCACCCACTGGCGCATGCCCGGCACCATGGCCTTTATGCGATCCACTGTCTCTATGATGTTTGCGCCCTGGGCCTTGAAGATCATGAGCAGGACTGCGGGCTTGTTGTTGAAGATGGCCATGGAGCGCACATCCTGTGGCCCTCCGTGTATGGTGGCCACATCCTTCAGGCGCACCACACCCCTGTCGGAGGATTTCAGGATGAGCTCCCCGTAGTCCTTGGGATCGTCCAGCTGATCGTTGACCCCCACAAGCCAGTAGTGGTTGCCGTTTTCAACCAGCCCCCTCGGCATGAAGACGTTTGAGTTGCGTATGCACTGCTGCACATCCGCCATGGTGAGATTGTTGCGGAAAAGGGCCTGCGGGTTCACGTCCACCCGGATGCTCGGAAGCGCACCGCCGCCAAGGTTCACCTCGCCCACGCCCGGCACCTGGGCTATCTTTTGTGCCAGCACACTCTGGGCCATGTCGTACATCTGGTAGTTCGAGATGGTCTCGGAGGTCAGTGCCAGGACAAGGATGGGCGCACCTGCAGGGTTCACCTTGCGGTAGGTGGGGTTGGAGGGCATGGTGGGCAGCGTGGACCTTGCCGCATTGATGGCTGCCTGCACGTCGCGGGCAGCGCCATTGATGTCGCGGTCGAGCTCGAACTGCAAAATGACGTTGCTTGACCCCTGCGAGCTTCTTGAGGTCATCTCTGTAATGCCCGCAATACGCCCCAGTGCCCTCTCAAGAGGTGTTGCAACCGTTGTTGCCATGATCTCGGGGCTTGCGCCAGGAAGGCGCGCGCGGACAACGACCACCGGAAAGTCCATTTCCGGCAATGGCGCCACTGGCAGGGTTGTGAAGGCAATGCTTCCTGCAAGGGCTATGGCTATGGTCAGAAGTGTTGTCGCAACAGGGCGCCGTATAAAGGGGGCTGAAATGTTGAAGGGCACGTACTTTGGCCCAATGCGCCTTTTTCTGCCTGCCTCTTCCCCTGTATCCTGGGCATCCTGTGCGTCCAGCGCATTTTTTGTATCCCAGGCTTCACTATCCCCGGAAAGGCACCCTGCAGCCTCTCCCTTCCTGGTCCCTTTTGTCTTGTCTTCGGGCATGGGGTGAGAGGCTTCGGGATTTTCCGAAGCCAAATGGTCCGAGTCCGGGTGATCCGAAGCCACAGGACGCCCAAGGTCAACGACCCGATCCTCTTTCTTGCCCCCGAAGAGTCCGGCAAGCCTTTTCAAAAGCGACCACATACGCCGCTACCCCTTTCTCTTGCGGGAGAACTTGTCAAACCAGATGTAGATGACAGGAGTGGTGAAAAGGGTGAGCAGCTGGCTGAAGACAAGGCCTCCGACCATGGTAACACCCAGGGGGCGTCTGAGCTCCGCACCCATGCCCGTGGTGAGGATGAGGGGCAGAGCGCTAAGAAGCGCACACAGTGTGGTCATGAGGATGGGACGAAGGCGCAAAAGGCAGGCCTCGTGTATGGCGCTCACACTGTCCCTGCCCTCCCTGTTTTCGAGCTCAAGCGCAAAGTCCACCATCATGATGGCGTTTTTCTTGACTATCCCTATGAGCAGGATAAGGCCAATGATGCCCACAACCCCCAGTTCCATGTCCAGCATGATGAGCGCGAGGATTGCGCCAATGCCTGCCGAGGGCAGGGTGGAGAGAATGGTAAGGGGGTGCACGTAGCTTTCGTAGAGCACGCCGAGCACAATGTAGACCGTGGCAATGGCTGCCAGGATGAGCCAGAGCTGGTTGTTGGTGGAGGAGTCGAAGGCCTTGGCAGCGCCCTGGAAGACAAAGCGCACGGATTCCGGGGCCTCGATTTGGGCTATGGCCCGCTTGACTGCGGAAACAGCGTCCCCCAGATGCCAGCCGTCGGCCACGTTGAAGGACAGCGTCGCAGCCGGAAACTGCCCCTGTCTTGCCAGGCCGAGCTGGGCAGGGCGCTCCTCGATGGTGGCCACGCTTGTGAGCGGGACAGGCGTGCCGCTCTCCGTGGCCAGCAGGATGGCTTCCATGTCCTGTGGCCCCCTCTTGAAGGTGGCAGCGGACTCAAGCACAACCTTGTACTGGTTGGTCTGGGTAAAGATGGTGGAGATGAGCCTCTGGCCCAGGGCATTGTAGAGGGCGTTGTCAATGTCCTCCATGCTGATGCCCACTCTGGCAGCCATGTCGCGGTTCACGTTGACGTAGATCATGGTTCCGCTGGGCAGAAGGTCCGTGGCCACGTCCGTGAGCTCGTCCTGCTTGCGCAGTTCCTGCCGGAACCTTCTCTCCCAGAGGGCCAGCTCTTCCCTGGACACGGCTTCCATGGTGACCTGGTACATGGTGCGCGATGTCCTGTCCTCGATGGTCAGATCCTGCACAGGGTTCAGGTAGAGGATGGTGCCGGGGATCTCGCTTCGTGCACGCTCCATGAGGCGTTTGGCTATGGCAGGGGCCCTGTCCTCTCTCTGGTCCAGGTCCTTGAGCTCAATGGTCAGCCTGGAAGTGGCGATGCTGGGATTTTGCCCGTCAACGCCCACAAAGAAGGCCACACGCCGCACAGACGGATCCGAGAGCAGAAGGTCCGCCAGGCGCTGCTGACGGGCTGCCATGCCCCTGAAGGAGGTATTCTGGGGAGCCTCGGCCATGCCCTGCAAGAGGCCCGTGTCCTGCACGGGGAAAAAGCCCTTGGCTACCACCATATAGAGAAAGCCGGTGAAAAGGACGCTGCCAAGGGCAACCCAGAGCATGAGCGTCTGATGGCGCAGGACAACAATGAGGGCCCTGTCGTAGAGTTTCAGAAGGACAGGGAAAAAGCCCTTTTCGGCATTGTCCTGCCCGTTTTTTTGCGCGCCCTTTCTGCGCTCTGCCTTGAGAAAGACCGCGCAGAGCATGGGCGTGAGCGTCAGGGACACTACAGCCGAAATGAGGATGGTAACTGCCAGGGTAATGGCAAACTCGCGGAAAAGCCTGCCCGCCACGTCGCCCATGAAGAGCAGGGGAATGAGCACTGCCACCAGGGAGAGGGTGAGCGAGATGATCGTGAAGCCAATCTGTCCCGCGCCTGTGAGCGCGGCCTGCACAGGCCGCATGCCCTTTTCCAGGTAGCGGGTGATGTTCTCGATGACCACGATGGCGTCGTCCACCACAAAGCCCGAGGCAATGACCAGAGCCATGAGAGTCAGGTTGTTGAGGGAGAAGTCGCAAAGGTACATGACGCCCAGCGTGCCCACCAGGGAGAGGGGCACTGCAAGGGCAGGGATAAGGGTCGCCCTGGCGTTGCGCAAAAAGACCCAGATGACAGCTATGACCAGGACCACAGCCAGGACGAGCTCGAACTGCACGTCCGCCACGGTTGCGCGGATGGTCGCTGTCCTGTCTGTTATGACCTCGAGCTGCACGGAATTGGGAAGGGAAGCCGAGAGCATGGGCAGACGGGCGTTGATGGCGTCCGCCACGGCAATGACGTTTGCGCCTGGCTGGCGCTGCACGGAAATGATGATGGCCTGGCGTATCCTTTTTGGGGCATTGTCCTCGCCTGCCTGCACAATGTAGGCGGAGAGCAGGGCGTTTTCGGCCCCTTCTGCCACGTCCGCAATATCCCCCAGGCGTATGGGCGCGCCGTTCTTGTAGCCAATGACCGTCTGCAGGTACTCTTGCGGGCTCTCCAGCTGATCGTTGGCGTTGATGGTAGAGGAGCGCAGGCGACCGTCCAGGCTGCCCTTGGCAGAGTTGACATTGGCCGCGCTGATGGCCGTGCGGATGTCTTCCATGGTCAGGCCGGCCCTGGCCAGCGCCTTGGGGTTCACCCTGACCCTGATGGCCGGCCGCTCGCCGCCGGACAGGGTGACCATGCCGACACCCGAGAGCTGGGAGAGCTTTTGGGCCATGCGCGTGTCCGCCAGATCCTCAAGGCGCGTCATGGGCAGAATGTCGCTTGTGAGCGCCAGGGTCATGACCGGCGGATCGGCAGGGTTCACCTTGTTGTACACAGGCGGAGTGGGCAGATCCGAGGGCAGAAGCGTGAGAGCCGCGTTGATGCCGGCCTGTACCTCCTGCTCGGCCACGTCCAGGGCAATACCCAGGTCAAACTGCAGGGTAATGACCGAGGCCCCGGCAGAGGAGAAGGAGCTCATCTGCACAAGCCCGGACATGGAGCCGAACTGCGTCTCCAGGGGCGCTGTCACCACAGCCGCCATGACGTCCGGCGAGGCCCCGGGGTAGAAGGTCTGCACCTGAATGGTCGGGTAGTCTATCTGGGGCAGGGCCGAGATGGGCAAAAAGCGGTAGGCCAGGACCCCGGACAAAAAGAGGGCCACCATGAGCAGGGAAGTCGCTATGGGGCGCAGAATGAAGATACGGGAGATGTTCACGCTTGCCCCGCCCTAGTTTTGGGCCCCTGATGCGCCGGGAGCAGCTGCAGGTCTGCTGTTCCTGTCTTTGGGCGCGCCAGGCTTGTCCTGGCGCTCGCCGGCCTGCAGGAGCCTTGGCGCATTTTCCGTCTGCATGGGTGAGGGCATGGCCTCAAGGCGCACGGTCTCCACCGTGGCTGCCACGCGGACCTTTGAGCCCTGGCGCAGGCGGTCTATGCCGTCCACCACAATGACCTCGTCCGGCGAAAGCCCCTTTTCTATGACAGTCACGGCCCCTGTGCTTATGCCTGTGGTCACCTTGCGCAGCTCGACAGTACTATCGCTGCCCACCACAAAGACGTAGTTGCCGGCAGAGCCTATCTGCACGGCAGCAGGTGGGACAGTCACCGCGTTCCGTATGGTGCGCACGCGCACGCGGGCGTTCACGAACTCGTTGGGGAAGAGGCGCTCGTCCTCGTTGGCGAAGACGGCCTTGAGCATGACCGTGCCTGTGGCCGTGTCTATGCGGTTGTCCACGGTGAGCAGCTCGCCAACGGCAAGGCAGGTGGTCTGATCCCTGCTCCATGCCTCGACCCTGGGCTTGGGTGCCGTGGGGTCCTTGTGCTCGCGGGCAAAGAGGGCCTCTGTCAGCAGGGGAACATTGACCTCGGGCAGGGGAAAGACCACGTAGCAGGGCGAGACTTCGGTAATGCGCACAATGCCTGTGCTGTCGTTGGCAGTGATAAGCGCCCCCTTGTCCACGTTGCGCAGGCCAAGACGCCCGGAAACAGGCGCCGTGATGCGCGAGTAGACAAGATCGAGCTCGGCTGTGCGCACGTTGGCCCTGTCCGCTGCCACTGTGCCCTCAAGCTGGCCTACCTGGGCCACCTGCTGATCGTAGGTCTGCCTGGCCACATAGTCCTTTGCGGCCAGGGTTGCGTAGCGGCGCATGTCCCTGCGGGCATTGGCAAGTTCGGCCTCGTCCCTGGCAAGGGTTCCCCTGGCCTGGGCCAGGGCGGCCTCGAAGGGCCTTGGATCTATCTGGGCCAGCAGATCGCCTTCCTGCACCCTCTGGCCTTCCGTAAAATAGATGTCCATGAGAGTGCCGCCCACCCTGCTTGTGACCAGCACGTCGGCCGAGGCCTGCACGGTGCCTATGCCCTGCAGGTAGTGGGGCACGTCCTGGGCCAGGGCTTTTGCCACGCTCACGGGCACGGTCATGTCTGGCGGCCCCTTGACGTCGGGCTTTGCGAGATGGCGGTAGAGCCCAAGGGCGAGCAGAACAAGCAGGAGCAGAAGGACAAGTCGTTTGCTGTTGGGTATGGCCATGAAGGCTCCTCGCGGTCTGTTGGGGGCTTTGGCGTATATCCTGCCCACTTTGGGAAAGACCCTTGAGAGGCCTTGCCCGGGAGTTCCAGGCTGCGTGCCGGATGCTCGGCATGGGGCAATTCCCCCGTATCCTGCTGGATCCACAGGAAAAGGGCAGGGAAGGTGACAATGCCTGTACGAGGGCAAGGGACAGGAACAAATCTTCGCCAGAGTATATAGAATCGGCCAGAATAGACAATATGGGGATTCTTTGGAGACCTTGGGAAGCGCTCGCAAGGATGAGCCAAAAAAAGGGACAGGGCAAACGGTTTTGCCCTGTCCCAGAAATGGCCCCCCTGGGGCAGATACACTGTCCCGGGGGGAGGGTATGGAAGGAATGTCTTTGGATGTCGGAGGAGGGAAATATGGGAGGATTAGAAGGCGTAGTTCAGTTCTTCGAAGTGGGCCTGGGGATGATCACAGGCCGGGCACTTGGCGGGAGCTTCGGCTCCGCGCACAAGACAGCCGCAGTTGCGGCAACGCCACACGGTCACGTGGTCGCGCTTGAACATGGTGCCGTCCTGGATTTCCTTCAGAAGCTTGAGGAAGCGCTTCTCGTGGAATTCCTCGGCAATGGCGATGCTGCGCATGACAGCGGCGATTTCCGGGAAGCCTTCCTGGGCAGCCACTTCGGCAAAGGAGGGATACATGTGGGTGTATTCCTCGTTCTCGCCGTTGGCGGAAGCCTGCAGGTTTTCGACTGTGGTGCCAATCTTGCCGGCAGGGAAGGTGGCGGTCACTTCGGCCTCGCCGCCTTCAAGGAACTTGAACAGACGCTTGGCGTGCTCTTTTTCCTGGTTGGCAGTCTCGGTGAAGATGTCGGAAACGAGTACGTAGCCTTCGCTCTTGGCCTTGCTGGCAAAGTAGGTGTAGCGGTTGCGGGCCTGGGATTCGCCGGCAAAGGCTGTGAGGATATTCTTCTCGGTCTGGGTTCCTTTCAGGGATTTCATGTGCAAACTCCGTAAGGTCGTGTTGAGGGTTGTACGCTGGGATGTCGAGGAACAGTCCCCTGCAGTCATTTCGTGTTATCAGTATAAATTATTATTAGCGTTTGTAAAGTCCTTTTTGCACCAAAGGAGAAAAAATTTTTGTGGCAGGGAGCCTCGAAGGCACAACCTTCGAAAATCCCTACCTTTTTGAGCTGTACAGCAAAACGCTGATGTGGGGAAGGGCAAGATGGCTAGATTATCTTGGCGTCCTGGACCATCTTGACCGCGCAGAACTTGCCGCACATGGCACAGACCTTTTCGTCCTTGTGCACGCCCCTGCGCTTTGTGACCATCTCCGGATCAATGGCCTGGGCCTTCATGCCTTCCCAGTCCAGATCGCGTCTGGCCCTGTTCATGGCCTCCTCCCTGGCTATGGCCCTTGGGGTGCCAAGGGCCACCTCGCCTGCGTGGGCTGCTATGCGCGAGGCCATGACGCCTGCCTTCACGTCGTCCTTGTCAGGCAGGGTGAGGTGTTCGGCTGGCGTCAGGTAGCAGAGGAAGTCAACGCCGGCAGTAACGCCAATGGCTCCGCCTATGGCGCCCGAGATGTGGTCGTAGCCTGGTGTTGCGTCCACAACCAGGGGGCCCAGCACATAGAGGGGAGCGCCGTGGGTCAGGGTCTTGATGGCCTCGATCTGGGTGCGCACCTTGTGCATGGGAACGTGTCCGGGACCCTCGATCATGCACTGCACACCGCGCTCAAGGGCGATTTTTTGCAGGACGCCCAGGTTGAGCACTTCCTCGAACTGGGCAGTGTCTCCCGCGTCACAGCCCGCGCCGGGACGCAGGGCGTCGCCCAGGGACAGGGTGATGTTGTGCCTGAGAGAAATGTCGAGCAGGCGGTCGAACTGTTCAAGAAGAGGATTTTCCTTCTTGTTTTCCAGCATCCAGCGGGCCAGCATGGAGCCGCCGCGCGAGACAATGCCGAGGACCCTGTCCTTTTCGGCGCCCATGCGGGCGCCACGGTAGGAGATGCCGCAGTGCAGGGTCATGAAGTCCACGCCCTGTTCGGCCTGCTTCTCGATTTCGGCAAAGAGCTCTTCAGGATCCATGGAAGAAACTTCGCGCTCGTTGTCCAGAAGCTGCTGCCCAACAGAATAGAGCGGCACAGTGCCAAGGGGCAGGTAGGTGCTCTCCAGCATGCGGGTACGGATGGCGTCGAGATTTCCGGCTATGGAAAGATCCATCACCGTGTCGGCCCCCGCCGCCTCGGCCACATGGAGTTTTTCTATTTCCATGTCGTCGTTGCTGCACAGGGGGGAAGTGCCAATATTGGCGTTGACCTTGATGGCAGAGGGCTGCCCCACCAGAATGGGGCGCACCTTCTTGTGGGCAGGATTGCCCAGTAGCACCATGGTGCCCTTTGCAATGCCTTCCAGAATGACTTTTTTCTCCAGGCCCTCTCGCGTGGCGAGATCATCCAGGTGCTGATCCAAAAGCGCTTTCAGCACAGTGTTCTTGGACAGAATGTCGGACATAGTGCTCTCCCGAAAAGAAATCTAACGGTACAAGGGGGCAGAGCACATACCAATACGAAAATGCATAGCTTTCCTCCGGCAGCGCTAACTGCATCAGGTTCCAAGGGTCTGGCCCGTTGGCGACCACTCTCAGCTGCCCGTGCGCAGCTCCCCCAGCAAATGTTTGCCCCGTAGCAGGGGCACAGTACGTATGATGATACAGGCAGAAGGGAGAAGAAGGCAAGGTGCAATTTTGGGGCTTTTGCCGTCTTGTATGACAAACGGCTGGCAGCCTTCATAGTGCGGAAGGGTGAAGGGGGCAATCAGTTGGGCAGCGGTTTGACCCCTCCCTTGCGTCCAAGGCAAAAGCCAATGCGATAGATATCCGGTATATGGAAACCTCCATCCAGAAGCCTGAAGCAAAATCCCAGATCTTCGAGTGCCTTTCTGACATCATTCCAGTTACCATCGGCAAATTCCGGTGGAGTGAGTTGCGGATCTTCTTCAACAAGCATGCCGGGCCCCTGGGGATACGCCTTTTTCCAGACTGCTTCTACTTCACGGAAAGAACAGGGGACAGACATCTCCTTGAGAAGTGAAAGAAGGGTTACAGCCCAGGGATTGTCTTCCTTCATCTCCAGAATGCGAATTTCGGAAGCTGACAGCGCAGCCTCGCAGAGGCTCTCAAAATGAATGGGATATTGGGCGTCCATGTGATTTTGGGCAGTGTCTTCACAGGCCCTGCGTATGGCAAAAAGGAAGACTCCCGGTGTTGTTTGCAGATGTGTATCTGCAAGATGTCCGACAAACCAGACATAGGAGAAGCCACATTGTGCATTATCCCCCATGAAAGGTCCTGTCAACTTATGGACAAGTGGAGTCAATGTCTTATCATTTAGCTGTGCATAAGAATCAATTTGCCATATCCCATTTTTCTCTTCGAGCGCCTTTTGCATCTCGTCAATAAATATGGAACGAAAAATTTTGCCATACTTGTCAGGAGCATTGCATAATATTTGCCATAGTAGACTGTAGAGATCATAATCATTCCATGCAAGATATTCTCTGAATACAAGTATGCTTGTTACTTCATCAGGAAATGAAATTCTTTTAAAATGGTCTTCGCGAATAAATATTTTTGTTTTTATTGATGAATATCTTGAAAATTTCAATACGGTTTTCAATAATGCTATGGATATTGTATCAGTGTTTTTCCATAAGTATGCTGTATGGTCCAAGGCATCAAAAAGAATAAGCAGGAAAATGTCTTTCTCGGCAAGGGTAGCATTGGCCTCATGCAGATATTCCTCTATCTTGTCTGGAGAAGACTGGACAGCTTTGATATCGTCAGCCCATTCCCCGTGTACAAAGGGGCGTGCGAGAAGGTTCAGACATGGATGCGAGGCTATTGCATGGACTATGATGGCACGCCAGATATCTTCTGGGGCATATTCTTGCAACAGATTGGAAAAGGTCTTTGTGCTCGGGTACCTTTCTGGTGCATCTGTATTTCCATAGCCTACGGCAACTTGGGTTCTTGCAAATTCTGGGATATAGCGTGCCAGCATGCTGCGGATATATTCATCCTGCAATGCCTGTGTCCAGAATGTCTTTCCCATGCCTCGCTTTCCTACAACCAGCGTAACCTGGGGATGCAAGGCTTTGATATGTGAAATGGGTGCAAAGGTAGTGGCAGGAGTAGGTGTCCCAGATTTGGAATCTACAGGCATATTTGCTGTTGCAGCAAGCAGGGCACTGCGTATTTCCCTCACATTGGTGATCATGAGTCTCCTCCAAGAAGGAAATTGTAGAGGGAGCAGACGAAGGGAAAGGTTGCTGTCATCAGATTTGCATCAAGAGTGAAATCCATGGAAGAGAGTTGTTTCATGGACATCAAATCCTGATTCCAGTGAATCAGCCATGGATAATGTGGAGCTGTTTTATCCATAAGATCATAGCTGAAGCCTGACTGTTTTTTTCTTGCCAATTCATCATGCATATACTTGTTGAAGCAATTCCAGGCGTTTTCTCGCAGGCTCTCGATATAGAGAGTTTTATCATCGAGAGGAGGTATCATGGCAGCAACTATTTTGAGTGTTTTCCGTATGTCTTGTGCCTGATGAATTGTATTCCAGTACTGAAAGAGAATGGAATATCCCGTCCAGGTTTGGGTTCCATCCTGAGCGAAGAGCAATACCAAATACGGGGCAAGATCAAGGACACATGCAGAAGAAATCTCATCCAATCCGGCACGAGTATCAATAAAAATATAGTCTGGTTTGTATAGAGAGTCCAATTTTTTGATTAGTTCGCGAAGGCGTTGTGGCCAAGCAATTCTGGACTCGTCTCCCATGCGTGGCATCCAGGCACGTCCCATCTTGGCTATATATTCAGCTGTGTTTTTTCCATGTGCCGGAAGAACAATGATTCCCCCGCGGATGCCACTGCCCTTGGCAAGGGGGCTACTGGCCAACAAATTGCTCGCAACTTCATCGCCATTCCTGACAACATCTTCTACAAGCCAGTCGAGCAGACCATATTTCGGTCGCCATTCCTCTGGGATCAAGCTACTGGAAAGCCCTGGGGATTCAAGATCCATGTCTATGACCATGACCTTTTTCCCTTGGAGAGCAAAAAACCATGATGCTGCAGCCAGAGCTGTGGAGTGCCCAACACCTCCTTTTATAGAATAAAATACTGTAATTTTTTGTGATAATTTGTCATCGTCATTATTTATATTATAAATAGATTTTGTGCTCCAATAGCTTTCTGATTGCAGCCGATCCATTACATTAAATACAAAGTTAGTACCATATTTATAAACAACTGCTCTTTGATGTTCTTCTGTAAAGGGATAGTTCCTTGTTAGAATTATGTTATCTGCAGAGTACGAATGGCTTTTTAGTGTGTTACTTATTTCTTTACATAATTCTGCAAGTAAATCTTTCTTGAAATCATCAAAACTTTCTAAAGTTTTTTCATCCCAAACAAGCGACACTCTGCCAAAGAGATCACGATTAACAAAAAAATAATTAGTATATTTTTCAAGTTGAAATTTTTTATTAAAATTATAAAAAATTGTCTCTAGTGATGCAAATATATTATCAAAAATCATTGCTAAAAACTCCATCAATTTCTTCTTGTCGTATTATATTATCTATTTTGTTTATAGCATCAATATGTTTTGCAACAATTTTTTCTGTTATATATTTATCATTTATGTATCACTGATCTATTTTCCAATTTTGAAAAGGATTCTCTTCTGGAATACTATACAGTTTATTGCACATAAATGAATTATACTCATCCCATAGCTGATCAATATGTTTTCTGTATTTTTTCTGATTTATATCACTTTTTTCTGTTGAAGGAATTCCTGACTTGATAAGTAGTGCTTTTAATGTACATTCTGCTGCCAAGCCATATAAATGATCGGTATTAGCTAGACTTTTATGCTCTATTAATAAATGGCCATCTCTAATATGCCGTTTATATACATTATAGAAATCTATTTTCATATATGCATATTGTTTATTAATTATAAATGTATTTATTGAGCATAGGCAAGCAGAAAGAATAAATTCAAAAAAAGGTGTCATATCTCTCTGTTTTCTTGTTTCAGAAAACGCAGAAAAATATTCATCAATATGTTGATAATAATATTGTGTAAGTAAAAGTGAAAGAATATGAAATCCAGACTTATAAAGAATCAATGTTTCGATAAATCTTGCAATACAACCATTTTCATTTATAAATGGAAGAATGATGGCAATATAGTAGTGTGCATAGGCAGCGCGTAACAGCGGATCTATTGCAAGCATGGAATCACTGTTAATAAAGCCAACAAATATCGCCATCAGATTTCTGATGTCTTCAAGTAGTATTGGAGGATCAGAGATATCTCTATGATTGTTATCTCCTATACATACCTCGCTGTTTCTATATTTTCCTTGATTATTTTCATTATAATATATTTTATTTGTTAGTATTTTATGAAAATTTAGTATTGTTTCTTCAGATATAAAAATATTTTTTTATTGATATCCATAAATATGTTCATATAGATATTTCAAATTAAGTATTTTCTGTACAGAACTATCATTGTTATCATCTCCATACAATGAAAAATTATCAATTATCGTGTTTACTTTATCCTGCCCAAGAGGATTTCCTTCTATTGCAGCAGTACAGAAAATAGATTGTCTGATATTGGATGAAATAATATTTGCCATTTCGTCAGAGCGTAATGATATATTTATCATATTCTTATAGGCAGTATATATATCGCGAATAAGGCAGGATATCTTTTCTATATCAAATGTTGTAAAGAAATAAAACTTTCCAGATTTGTATGTTTGGAACTCTGTTGCTTTTGGAATAGTAAGCACATCTTCTCCATGTCTTTTCAAATAAGCAATTTCGGAAATGATAAACTCTGTTGTTTCTTTTTACGGTACAGTATCTACATGGACTATTTATGAGGATTGAGCAGCTGCTTTGCAGTGTAGATCTTGTCCTTTGTGGTAAAGACATAGACTATGTCATCGCTCAAGAGCATGAACGATGCATCCGGAGCCTGGATCAACTCGTTGTTTCTGGACACAGCCACGATGGTGAGTCCAAGGGTCTTGCGGATATTGCCCTCGAGCAGGGTGTGGTTCACAAAGGGCGAGCCCTCTTCCAGACGCACTGCGCACACGCCCATGTCCGGCAGCTTGGCATCCAGGGATTGCATACCTGCGCCTACATTTGCATGGCGTACGCTCATGCTTTCTTCCTGACGCAGCTTGGCGGCCATCTTGTCTATGTCCTGGACAGGCACAAGGTAGGCTGCCAGAACCTGGGAGAACATTTCCACCCCAGCCTCGAATTCCTCGGCAATGATTTTGCTTGCGCCAAGTGCGTAGAGGTGGCGGATCTCGCCCACAAAGCGGGTTCTGGCAATAATGGTGAGATCCGGGTTGAGCTTGTGGGCATTGGCCACTATGCCGCGCACTGCCATGGGATCGGAGATGGCTATGGCAATGACCCTGGCGTTGGCTATGCCAAGGCTTTGCAAAATGCTCGGCTGCACAGCGTCGCCATAGGCAATGGGCTCCTTGTCACTGTAGCGCTTCACTGTCTCGGGGTTCATCTCGAGGATGGTGTAGGCAAGCTTGTAGTGCTTTGCGGCCTTCACAAGCTGCTGACCTGTAAAGCCAAAGCCTATGATGATGCAGTGATCTCGCAGACCGTCGTCCTTGTGTTGCTCTTCCTCCGCAGGCAACTCCCGGCCCTTTTTCTGCACAAGCGAGCAGATCTTTCGCGCCGTTGCCGGAGCACAGGAAATGAGGGCAGGGGTGAGAATCATGGTGATGATGCTCACAGCCAGGAAAAACTGATGGGCCTCGTTGCCCATGAGACCCGAGGCAACACCTGCGCTGACAAGCACAAAGCTGAACTCGCCTGTCTGGGCAAGGCACAGCGAGGTGCGTATGGCTGTTTGCAGGGGATAGCCCTGCACCAGCACGGCAGGCATGGTGAGCATGCTCTTTCCTATAATATAGAGCGGCACAAAGGCCAGGATGAGCAGGATGTTCCTGATGGTAAAGCCCACGTCAAGCATCATGCCCACGGAAATGAAGAATATGCTCAAAAAGACGTCGCGGTAGGGCAGAATGTCTGCCACAACGCTCATGGAGTAGCGCGAGCGCGCCAGCATGAGGCCGGCCAGGAAGGCGCCGAGGGAGAAGGACATGCCAAGGGCGCTGGTAATGGTCGCAAAGCCCAGACACAGGCACAGTATGGTCAGGAGCAGAAGCTCGCTTGAGCGTGTCTTCACGACAGCCGTCATGAGCCTGTCCAGAATCCAGCGTGCAAAGGCGTAGAGGGCAGCGCCAAAGACAAGGACCTTGGCTATGGCTATGCCTGCGGAGACAAAGGTGAGATGGATGGTGCCGGCCAGAAGGGGCACAAGCAGCATCATGGGTGCCACCAGAATGTCCTGAAAGACCAGAATGGCCAGGGAAAGGCGTCCCACAGGGGTGGCAGTGATTCCCTTTTGCTGGAAGATGTGCAGCACAATGGCCGACGAGGACAGGGCTATGAGGCAGCCCCAGAAGATGCCCTGCGCAAGGTGTCCCCTGAGCAGGCCGACTACTGCCGCGACACAGAGGATAAGCCCTATCTGCAGGCTGCCCCCAAGAAAGACCGGGCGCTTCAGCCTGTCGAGAACCTCGCCCGAGAGTTCCATGCCTATGGTGAACATGAGCATGGCAACGCCCAGATCGGCGGCAGAGGAAATGACCTCCATGTCGCCCACAAGGCCGAGCAGGGAAGGACCGGCCAGGACGCCTGTGAGCAGAAAGCCCACAGTGACCGGAACCTTGAAGCGGGAACAGACAATGTTCACCAGAACGGCCAGAAGGAAGATGATGAGAACCTGGGAAAGTATTGCTGTTGACATATGCTGAGCCTGTCCCAAAGGCCTGCTTGCGCGAGGGCTTCGGCCTGACAATGAATGCGATGCGAACGTGGTGAAGAAAATGTGTCTGCCCATGGCAGACAGGGTGCCGGCAAATACAGGGGCGTGCGCCGACTCTTGAACTTTCTGATTGGGGTGCTTGTCCTGATCTTTCTTTTTGCCAGTGCATGCCGGCATGGGATGGAGCAGTCTCTGTCTTGTATGTCCAAACGCCGGCAAGGGCAACAAGGAGCAAGACGCCCCAAATTTCCAGTGAACGGACCGAAGGAGGATACCCCCCGGATTCTGCGGGACACAAAAGAGCTCTTCCGCCCCAGCGCGGCAGACAAAAAATGATCGGGCAGCCATTTTTTGCTGCCTTGCGGAGAAAATGCCTCTTTCAACTTGTAATATGTTGAAAATATGTCGTTTTGTTGGCAAACATCCTGTCCTGGGCAGGATGGAAGCCTTGGTAGAGGATATGGCGCAGCTGTGTAAGCGATACAAAAAAGGATTGCGATTTCACGAGGGTAGTTTATGCCTTCAGGTGCTCTCTTAAGGTTTGCTGGAGGCTGAAGCCCGGATATTGCTGAACAAGTCAAGAATGCGTATGTTTGCGCGCACAGTTTTGCGGCGTTTTGCTCCCGCAGGCTGTCCAGCTGAAAGAGGTCTTTCGGCAAAGGCTCAAGGTTTGGCGTTGCGCCACCTTTCTCCCTCTGTCCGTCCCCCAAAGGCCACATGACAAGCGGGAAAGGTTCCCTTGACCCTGCTCATCAGACAGATTCCCCGAACTCCCTTCTCCCCCCAGACAAAAAGGATCGGGTAAGGCGTCTTCCCCCCTCGATGCCTTCCCGGTTTTCCCAAAGCGGGAGTCCCAGGGGTACTCTCGACAGGATTATGAGTTCCCCCCAGGCTGACAACCTCCTCAGTTCCCTCATTCCTTGGCGCGTACGGCGCAAGCCGGACGCAGGGCAATCTTTCCAGGGCGTTCCTTCGCAACGCCAAGAGGTTAGCAATGGACTATTCTTCCCGCATTATCGCAGACATCGAGAAGCGCTTTGCCGACCAGGCCGAATTCATCCAGGCCTGCAAGGAAGTGCTTGAAACCCTTCAGCCCGCTCTTGATGCCAACCCCCAGTACGAAGCCAATCGCATTCTCGAGCGCATCACCGAGCCCGAGCGCACCGTGATGTTCCGCGTGAGCTGGACCAACGACAAGGGCGAAATCATGGTGAACCGCGGCTACCGCGTGCAGTTCAACTCCGCCCTCGGACCCTACAAGGGCGGCCTGCGCTTCCATCCCAGCGTGAACCTGGGCATCCTCAAGTTCCTGGGCTTCGAGCAGATCTTCAAGAACGCCCTGTCCGGCCTGTCCATCGGCGGCGCCAAGGGTGGTTCCGACTTCGATCCCAAGGGGCGTTCCGACGCGGAAATCATGCGCTTCTGCCAGGCCTTCATGGCCAAGCTCTACCCCTTCATCGGCATGCGCACCGACGTGCCCGCTGGTGACATCGGTGTGGGCGGCCGCGAAGTGGGCTACCTCTTTGGCGCCTACAAGCATCTGACCAACCGCTACGAAGGCGTGCTCACAGGCAAGAACCTGCTCTTTGGCGGATCCCTTGCCCGTACCGAGGCCACAGGCTACGGCTGCGTCTACTTTGCCCTGAACATGCTCGCAGCCCGCGGCCTTGACCTGAAGGACAAGGTCTGCGCAGTGTCCGGCGCAGGCAACGTGGCCATCTACTGCTGCGAGAAGCTGTGGCAGTGCGGTGCAAAGCCCGTGACAGTCACCGATTCCACAGGCATGATCTACGATCCCGAGGGCATCGACGTGGCCATCCTGAAGCAGGTGAAGGAAGTGGAGCATGCCCGCCTCACCCGCTACGCGGAACTGCGTCCCTCCGCGAAGTACACCCCTGTGGAAGAGTACCCCGCAGGCCGCCATGCAGTGTGGGATGTGCCCTGCTTTGCAGCCTTCCCCTGCGCGACCCAGAACGAGGTCAACGAGAAGGACGCCGAGGCCCTGCTTGCCAATGGCTGCCAGTGCGTGAGCGAAGGCGCCAACATGCCCTCCACTCCCGAAGCCATTGCCGCCTACCTCAAGGCCGGCATCTGCTACGGTCCCGCAAAGGCTGCCAACGCGGGCGGCGTGTCCGTCAGCCAGCTGGAAATGGCCCAGAACGCCAACATGGTGCACTGGACCTTCGAGGAAGTGGACAACAAGCTGAAGGACATCATGAAGAACATCTACACCCGCGCCGCAACCACAGCAAAGGCGTACGGCGAGCCCAACAACCTGCTCATGGGCGCCAACATTTCCGCCTTCTGCGAAGTCGCGGACGCCATGATTGCCCAGGGCATGTACTAGCGGCTCGGACAATTCCGGCATTTTTGGGGACGTCTTTCTTTTTGGGGGCGTCCCCTTTTTGCATGCTCTTGGCTGGCAGGGAGCAGGGAAAAAGAGGAATCCCGGGGCAATTCAATCATGCTTTTGCTGTGACAGGGTGCCTTGTGACCTTGTCAAGGGGGCGGGCATGTCTTATTTTCTGCCCTGCCCCTGGAAAAGATTTCCTGTCCCAAGCGGATACAGGCAGCGGGGTCAGATTTTCAGCGAGGAGTCTTCATGTCCTTTTTTCAGAAAATATTCGGCAGCAAGAACGACAGATACTTGAAAAAACTGCGCCCCCTGGTGCAAAAGATAAACGCCCTTGAACCCGAAGTGGAAAAGCTCCCGGACGAGGAATTTCCCCAGCGCATGGCCGAGTACAGGCAGGCCGTGCAGGAGGGCTCCAAGACCCTGGACAGCATTTTGCCAGAGGTCTTCGCCCTGGTGCGCGAGGCAGCCAAGAGAACGCTTGGCATGCGTCACTTTGACGTGCAGCTCATTGGCGGCATAGTCCTGCACAAGGGACGCATTGCCGAAATGAAGACAGGCGAAGGCAAGACCCTGGTCGCCACCCTGGCAGTGTCCCTGAACGCCCTTTCCGGCAAGGGCGTGCACGTGGTCACTGTCAACGACTACCTGGCCCAGCGCGACGCTGCCTGGATGGGCAAGGTCTACTCCTTCCTCGGCCTCACCACCGGCGTCATTGTGCACGATCTCGACGACAACCAGCGCAGGGCAGCCTACGCCGCGGACATTACCTACGGCACCAACAACGAGTTCGGCTTCGACTACCTGCGCGACAACATGAAATTCTACGCCAGGGATCTTGTGCAGCGCGGTCACAACTTTGCCATCGTGGACGAAGTGGACTCCATCCTCATCGACGAGGCCAGGACCCCACTCATCATTTCCGGCGCCTCGGACGAGGACGTGGACCTCTACCAGGCCATGGACGCAGTGGTCTGCCAGCTCGATCCCGACGACTACAGCGTGGACGAGAAGGCCAAGACAGCGACCCTGACCGAAAAGGGTGTTGCCCACTGCGAGCAGCTGACCCATCTCGACAATCTCTTTGATCCGCGCAACATGCTGGCGCAGCACCACATTCTGCATTCCCTGAACGCCCACTGCAACTTCCAGCGCGACGTGGACTACATTGTCCAGAACGACGAGGTCATCATCGTCGACGAGTTCACGGGCCGCATCATGCCGGGCCGCCGCTATTCGGATGGCCTGCACCAGGCCCTGGAAGCCAAGGAGCACGTGCGCATCCAGGCAGAGAACCAGACGCTTGCCTCCATCACCTTCCAGAACTACTTCAGGATGTACGACAAGCTGGCAGGCATGACCGGCACAGCGGACACGGAGGCAGTCGAGTTCCACGAGATCTACAATCTCGAGGTCATGACCATACCCACCAACAGGCCCATGATCCGCCCGGATTACCCGGATCTCATCTACCAGACCCGCAGGGAGAAGTTCGACGCCATCATCGAGGCCATACGCGAGCTCTACCAGAGCGGGCAGCCAGTGCTCGTGGGCACCATTTCCATCGAGACATCGGAAATGCTCTCCAACCGCCTCAAGAAGATAGGCATTCCCCACAGCGTGCTCAACGCCAAGCACCACGCCGAGGAAGCGGAGATCATCGCCAGGGCTGGCGAGAAGGGGCACGTGACCATTGCCACCAACATGGCTGGCCGCGGCACGGACATTGTCCTTGGCGAGGGCGTGCGCGAACTCGGAGGCCTGCACATCCTTGGCACAGAGCGCCACGAATCCCGCCGCGTAGACAACCAGCTGCGCGGCCGTGCAGGCCGTCAGGGCGATCCCGGCTCCTCGCGCTTCTACCTCTCCCTTGAGGACAATCTCATGCGCCTGTTTGGTTCGGACCGCATCAAGGGCCTCATGGGCAAGCTTGGCCTCAAGGACGGCGAAGCCATAGAGAACAACATGGTTTCCAGGGCAGTGGAAAACGCCCAGAAGAAGGTGGAGGCCCACCACTTCGAAATCCGCAAGACGCTGCTTGACTACGACAACGTCATGAACCAGCAGCGCGAGGTCATCTACGCCCTGCGCCGAGACGCCATGCAGGCCGAGGACCTCACAGGCCTTGTGTGCGAGTTCAGGGACGATCTCCTGAATGACATCTACAAGGAGCTCGAGAACGGCTCGGGCGACAACCTTGAGGAAACCCGCAAGTCCGTGCGCGCCCAGCTGGAGGAATACTTCCAGATCAGCCGTGTCCTTGCGGCAGACGCTCCCCTGCCGGACATCGAGGAGGCCCGCCAGCTCTTCATGGACATCCTGGCCCAGCTCAAGGACGAGCTTGCCATGTCCTTCCAGGCTGTGGGCAACGAGGAAGAGGCCAGGATCGCGGCCCAGGAGGAGGGCATCGAGTACGAGGAGTACGTGAACCGCAATGCCCAGAAGTCTCTGGACGACATCCTGCGCTACGTGGTCCTCGAGGAACTCGACAGGTGCTGGAAGGAACATCTGCGCAACATGGACGCCTTGCGCGACGGCATAGGACTGCGCGGCTACGGCCAGCGCGATCCCAAGCTCGAGTACAAGCGCGAGGGCTTCCTCATGTTCGAGAACCTCCTTGTGGTCATACGCCAGAACATCATGCGCACTCTGACCAGGGTGCACATCAGGGTGCAGCTGCCGGAAACCCGCGAGGAGGAGCCCCAGGAAGTGGTGAACCCGGCAGAGCTCAGGCACTCGGACAGCCTCGAAAGCGCTGTGCTCTCCTCTGGCAGCAGCACGGAGGAAGAGACCAAGAAGCCTGTGCGCAATGCCAAAAAGTCCATAGGCCGCAACGATCCCTGCCCCTGCGGCAGCGGCAAGAAGTACAAGAAGTGCTGCGGCCGCGGCAAGTAGGCAAGGACAAATTGGCCACAAGCCAGCAAAAAGGGCAGGTTGGATAACCTGCCCTTTTTGCTGAGATCCTCCAGGTAGTTGTTTGCCCCTAGCAGGGCAGCCCCTGCTCCCTGCGCCAGTCCTTCAGGCGCTCGTAGGCGTCCGTAGTCACAAAGAGGCTGCCGTAGCCTGTGCCAAGCTGAATGCGGGGCTTGTTTTTGCCGTGGTAGTCGCTGCCTCCGGAAACGCACAAATGAAAGCGCCGTGCCAGGGCAATGACTGCGCGGGAGTCCGCTTCCGTGTGCTCGCTGTGCCAGGCCTCGATGCCGCACAGGCCAAAGGGAAGGAGACGCTTCACAAATTCGTCTATCCAGCCCGGAGGGTAGGGCTTGAGCATGGGATGGGCTATGAAGACGGAGCAGCCTATGTGCGACATGACACTCACCGCTTCCTCTGGGTTCATGACGTCCTTGGGGAGATAGGCCTTGCCTGTGGAGCCAAGGTACTTGTCAAAGGCCTCGGTGATGGTCTTGACGTAGCCCTTTGTGATCAGTGCCCTTGCAATGTGGGGGCGTCCCACGCTCTCGCCGCCTGCCTCGCGCAGAACATCCTCCATGGTCAGGTGTATGTCGAGGGTCGCGAGCTTTTCCAGTATCCTCTGGTTGCGCTCGCCGCGCCGTGCGCGCATGGCAGCAAGTGCGTTTTCCAAAGGTTCGCAGTCCTTCGGAACCCACAGGCCCACAATGTGCATTTCCCCCTGATCCGTGCCTGTGGACACTTCCACGCCACGCACAAATTCGATGTCGTTGAACTGCGCGGCAGTCCTTTGCGCCTCGTCAAGGCCGCTTAGTGTGTCGTGATCCGTGATGGCCACTGCCGCAAGGCCTGCCTTGCGGGCATTTTCGACAAGTTGAGCTGGTGTGTCCGTGCCGTCCGAGGCACAGGTGTGGGTGTGCAGATCAACGCGCTGAATCATGAAAACCCCAGTATGTCCCCCTCCGCGACAGGCTCGCAGGGAAGGAAGTCAGTGTCTGGAAGAGTTCCGCCCCGGGATTAGACAGCTCCAAAGCCCGGAATGCGGAAGCGCCGCTCCAGCCAATGCAAAAGCCAGGTGGCCAGCGTGACCATGGCAAGGTAGTAGGCGCCCACGGCAATGAAGACTTCCGTGAAGCGGAAGGTGTCCGAGGCCACCACCTTGCCTTCGCCCATGAGCTCCATGCAGGTCACAAGGTAGGCCAGGGAGGAGTACTTGATGAGGTAGATAATCTCGTTGCCGCAGCCTGGCAGGGCACGGCGGGCTGCCTGGGGGGCCACGATCAAGACCACTGTCTGGATCGTGGTGAAACCGAGGGCCTTGGCAGCCTTGATCTGCCCCTGGCTGATGGAGAGCAGGGCCCCGCGCACGTATTCCGAATGGTAGGCCGCGGAGCAGAGGATGAAGCTCAAAAGCGCCGCGCCATAGGGCTCGAAGTAGATGCCTATCTTGGGCAGGGCAAAGTAGATCATCATGAGCTGCACGGCCAGGGGCACACCGCGCACAATGGCCGTGTACCAGTCGCCGAGCCTGCGCATCCAGGGCGTGCCGAAGCCGCGCAGGCAACCCAGGGCAAGTCCCCCGGCAAAGCCTATGATGGAGGCGGGGACAATAAGGGCAATGGAGACCACAAGACCCCTGTTGAGGGCAGGCAGGAGTTCTCCGAAAACAAAGGCACTGTCGAACATGATCCTGCTACTCCAGCTCAGAGGTCAGCTTGGTGAAAAAGTCCTTGGTGCGCGTTGTGGCGCTTTCGGCCAGAAGTTTCGCAGGCGTGCCCTGTTCGATGATGACGCCGTTTTGCATGAAGAGAATTTCGTTGGCAAGGGCTCTGGCAAAGTCCATCTGATGGGTTGCCATGACCATGGTCATGCCGTGCTGGGCAAGATCGCGGATAACGGAGAGCACTTCTCCCACAAGCTCCGGGTCAAGGGCCGAGGTGGGCTCGTCGAGCAGGATGACAGTGGGATCCATGGCAAGGGCGCGGGCAATGGCCACGCGCTGTTTCTGGCCACCCGAGAGCTGGGCAGGGTAGAGCAGGTAGCGATTGGCAAGGCCAACCCTGGCCAGTTCGTCCATGGCCCGTTCTGCGGCTTCCTTCTTGCCCATGCCGCGCACCTTGCGCAGGGCTATGGCCACGTTGTCCCTGGCTGTCAGGTGATCAAAGAGGTTGAAGTCCTGGAAAATCATGCCCACCCTGGCCCTGAAGGCGCACAGGGATTTCTTGTCCGTCCTGTCGAGAGTCTTGCCCTCGAGGACGATTTCCCCCTTGTCCGGGGGAATGAGGCAGTTGATGCACTGCAAAAGCGTGCTCTTGCCAGCGCCCGATGGACCGATGAGCACCTTGAGCTCGCCGCGGGCGACGTTGAGGGAACAGTTTTTCAGGATTTCCTTGCCGCCAAGGGTCTTGCTGATATCCTTGACTTCCAGAACGATTTCTTGAGCTGCCATGCTTAGGCCCCCTTGAAAGCCGCATTGCCCTGCGTGCCGTAGCCCGGAACACGCACCTTGTTTTCAAGGCGGCGCAAAAGTTTCAAAACGACAAGTGTCAGCACAAAGTAGATGACCCCGGCTGTGGCGTACAGGGCCAGATGCTCGTGCGTGCGCGCTGCTATGGCCGCTGTGCGGGCCATGATTTCCTGGGTCCCGAGCACGTAGCACACAGCGCTGTCCTTGAGGAGAATGGAAAATTCGTTGGCCCAGCCGGGAATGGAGATGCGCAGGGCCTGGGGCAGGATGATGCACCTGATGGTCTGGGTGTCGCTCATGCCAAGGGCGCGCCCGGCCTTCATCTGGCCTATTGGCAGGGACAGTATGGCTCCGCGGAAGATCTGGGACTGGTAGGCTGTGGAGGTGCAACCCATGACCAGGCAGGAAATGAGGAAGGGGTTGACCGGAAGTCCCAGGCTCAGGAAGAATCCGTAGAAGAGAAAGAGCAGAACCAGGATGGGTATGCCGCGGAAAAACCAGACATACAGGGAGACGAAGGAGCGCATGAGCGGGTTTCCGTAGACCTGCATGACCGCAAAGGGAACGCCCAGGCAAAGTCCCATGCCAAGGGCAGCGCCTACTGCGCCAATCGTGACAAGGGTTCCGCCCAGAATGAAGGGGAGCGCGTTGATGATGACTGTCAGACTATCCATGAGCTAACTGCTGCCAATGGCCCGTTGGCACAAAAGACAGGCGTACGGAAAGGCAGAACCCCTCCGTACGCTGTCTTGCGAAATATGGGTGCGGGAATGCCGGTCCTGCCTACTTGGCAAGGTACTTGTTCTGCAGTTCCTTCCAGTAGGGATCGGCCTTGAGCAGCTTGTAGCCTTCGTTGATGATCTTCATGAGCTCGGTGTCGCCCTTGCGCATGGCCACGCCAAAGTCGTCCTGGGCGCCGTGGGTGCCGATAATCTTCACGTCGCGACCCTTGGAGATGGCGTCGTTGGCGGGCAGGCTGTCCATGAGGGCAGCGTCGATACGGCCGTTGAGAATGTCTTCCACTGCCAGGGGACAGCTGTCGTAGGAGCGCAGCTCAAAGGTGTAGCCCTTGGCCTTCTTCTCGGCCCTGATGGCCTCGGCCTCGGAGGTGCCGCGCTGCACGCCAAGCTTCACGGGCTTGGAGAGAATGTCCTTGGGCGTAAGGGTGGAGTCCTTGCGGACCAGGAACACGCGGTACACCTGCCAGTAGGGATCGGAGAAGTCCACCTGGGCGCGGCGCTTGTCCGTGATACTCATGCCGGAGGCGATCATGTCGATCTGCTTTGCCAGCAGGGAGGGGATGATGCCGTCCCAGGCCATGGGCTTGTGCTCGACGGTAAAGCCCATCTTCTTGGCAATCCAGTTTATGGAATCCACGTCAAAGCCGGCGGGCTGACCTGTCTTTTCATCAATGTAGGCAAAGGGAGGGTAGTTGGGGTCTATGCCATTGATGTAGGTTTTTTTTGCCTGGGCCTGCGTGGCAAAGGCAAGAAGGCAGAGCAGGACAAGAGCAAGAAGCTTTTTCATAAGGAAAACTCCCGGTTTGGATTGAGTTGGGAACCACGGGCGCAAGCGCACCGATCCTGTTCCCCGGTGCATTGAATAAACTGGGGGAATCAATTTTTCACAAGCTTGTACAATACCTGAAGAAGGCAGTCTTCGCAAGGAGCAATGCGGCCTCGTAGCGCAGACACAAAGTCCTGGCGAATACCCTTTTGTACCGATGATTCCAGGGAAGTACACAAGCTTGCGTAAAACCTGGCCAAGCCAGCCGCTCCCCCTGCTTTCCGGGGACAGGGGAGTGCTACGGCCTGTCGGCTATGGCAGCGGAAATCTTGGCTTCTGCAGCGAGCTTGCCGTCCACAAGGGCCCTTGCGTCCATCTTGCACAGCTGCATCCTGCGGCGGATGTTGGAGCAGTGCAGCTCGAGCCTGTCGCCGGGGACGACCTGCTTGCGGAACTTGACGCCCTCGAGGCCGGTGAAGAGGAAGAGCTTGTTGGAGTAGTCTTCCTTGCTGTCCGACAGGGCAAGAAGGCCGCCGGTCTGGGCCAGGGCCTCGAGAATGAGGACACCGGGCATGACCGGGGCGCCGGGAAAATGCCCCTGGAAGAAGGGCTCGTTGATGGACACGTTCTTGTAGGCAATGATGTAGTCACCGGGAACGCATTCGACGACCCTGTCCACCAGCAGGAAGGGGTATCTGTGCGGCAGAAGGGACATGATGCGCGCAATGTCCATGGTCTGGGCTGTATTTACCGGCATGGCGTACTCCAATATGGTTTGCGGGAGCGGTCAGGAGCGTTCAGGGATGGTCCTGTCCGACCCATGTGTTACAAAAAGGGAGCGAAACAGTGGCAGCGTACACTGTTCGGGCGCAAGCGTCCATGTCTTTGCCTGCAAGCTCGTCAGCAGACAGGGCCAGTACAAGGGGCGCGCGCCAAAGAAAAAGGCCTCTTCCCTCACGCGGGAAGAGGCCTTTGCAAATGTGTTCGCAAGGAACCTGCGCGGACTACTTGCCCTTGGCGGGCTTGCTGTCGCTGGCCTTCTTGTCCTTTTCCTTGAACATCTTGTTCACTTCGGCGAGGACGTCCTTGGTGAGGTCCATGCTCTGTTCGGCGTAGAGCACGCCGCCAGCGGTCACGTCCACCACAAAGTTGAAGTTCTTGCGCTGGGCAACATTGTAGGTTGCGTTGAAGACCAGGACGATCATGTCCTGACGCATCTTCACTTCATCCTGCTCGACCTTGCGCATGAAGTTGCGGGTCTTCTGATCAAGATCCTGCTTGGCGCGCAGGAAGGCAAGCTTGCTTTCTTCGGTAGCCTTGGGATCCTTCAGCTTTTCGGCTCTTTTGCGGAGCTTCTCGCCTTCGTTTTCAAGGTCCTTGCGTTCCTTGCCGTATTTCTTTTCCAGTTCGGCCCTGCCGGCCTTGGCAGGATCACTGTCCTGGGCTAGAGTCTGCATGTCCACAACGCCGATCTTCAGAGCGGCGCCGGCAGCAGCATTGGTTGTCTCCGTGTCGGCTGCAGAAACAACACCAACCATGGCGAAAAGGGCCACGAAGGTAAGCACCAAAAACTTGCGCATGTATATCCGTCTCCTTCCCCTAGCTAGTCGGGAACTGATGCCAGCCTCAATCTGGCTTGAGTCAAATACGGCTGGACCTGAAATTTCTGCAAATCTCTTACAGAGCTTCCCGGAAATGTCAAGAGTTTACTGTGCTTTTGTTCACGCAACCAGCCAGAATGGCTCAGGAAAATTTTGCCGGACAGAAAATGGCGCAGCAAGGGGCCTCTTTGGGCGATGCGCTCTCCTGCTGGCAGGGCGATATCCGAACCGCAAAGGTGGCCGCAAGGGGCACCGAGGACCTGGCTACTGCAGGGTGCGTCCGCCCTTTTCGGCAGTGAGCAGTCCTGCCGCGCGGTCGCGGTAGGCAAGGACGCCCGAGGCTATGCCCTCTGCCACGGCCTGGCGGAAATCGGGATCCTTGAGAAGCTTTGCGTCCTTCAGGTTGGTGCAGTAGCCGATTTCGGCCAGCACAGCGGGCATGGCCGAAGTGGACAGGACATAGAAGGGGGCGGATTTTATGCCTTTCGAGGAGATGACAAAGCCGTTTTTGCGGACTTCGCGTTTCATCTGCCTGAGCACGTCCCGGGCGAGGGTGCGCGACTCGAGCACGCGCTCGTTGAGCGCCACTCTCTGGGCAAGCAGCCGTGCCCGTGTCTTCTTGTTGCGCTTGCCTCTGGCAGCCACCTTCAGGGTCTCCAGGGACGCGGCAGAGTCCAGGTAGTAGACCTCGAGGCCGCTAATGCGCCTGTTGGTGTTGGCGTTCACGTGAACGGAGACAAAGAGGTCGGACTTGCTGGCATTGGCAATTTCCGTGCGTCGCGCAAGGCTCACGGTCTTGTTGCGCGTGCGCGTGTAGACAACGCGCATGCCGTTGTCCGCAAGGATGCGGCCAACCCTGAGCGCCACATCCAGGGTAATGCTGCGCTCCACAACGCCATTGTTCAGGGTGCCTGGGTCAATGCCGCCGTGGCCCGCGTCAATGGTCACCACGCGTATGGGGCTTTGGGCATAGAGGTTTGTCTTTGCCCTGCGGACAGTCTTTGCCCTGGCCTGCACTGCCCTGCCGGCCTTTTGGGCCCTGGCAGCCCGGATCTCCCTTGCGCTCAGCCTGGCCCTTGTCACGGTCATCTGTCCGCTGCCCCTGGTCTGCCCTGCGGCCACAGTGGCGGACCCGGACACTGTGCCTGTTCCGCTCCCGGCACTTGTCCTGGCAAGGGTTTTGCCCTGTTTCAGCTGCGCCCGGAGCTCCCTTGCCCTGGGCGCAGAGTCGCTGGCAGGAAAGCGCTCGAGGATTTCTGCGAGATACCTGTCCGCGTCCGCGGATCGTTTCAGCTTTTCGGAAGAGAGGATGGCGCAGGCGAGCAGCGCGTCGTCCGCGCGCACGCTTTTCGCAAAGGTTTTGGCCACGGCCCCGTAGAGATCAAGGGCAAGCCTGGCGTCGCGGCCTGTATGCGAGCAGCGGGCAAGCTCCTCCTGGCATTGACCTGCGCGAAAGAGAGCCTGGGCTGCCTGATTGCCGTAGGGAGAGCTTGCCGCAATGCTCAAAAAGGCGTCGCGCAGTTCTTCCCAGGGCTGGCGCCAGCACGAGCGCGTCTTGTGCTGGCGAAGCTCGTCCATGGCGACCTTTTTTTGTTCGTAGCTTTCCTTGAGCCTTGAGCCGGCAACAGGCTTCAGGCCCGCAAAGCTCTTCTGGCTTTCCTGTATGCCGAGAGCCCGAAAGCCCCTGGCTATGCCCTGCCCGGCAGAAGCTGCCGCAGCCACAGGGGCCAGGAGATGGGGGACAAGGCAGGCAAGGCACAGAAAGAGGGCCGCGCGCAGAACGCTGCGGGCAAGGAGGGAAAATTTTTCCTCCTCTTTCCCTGAAACTGGTCTTTGAAACATGCTCTTCCTCCTCTCGCCTGTCTCCCCGGAGGGTGCCGGACATGGGGTTCGCGTTCCCTGGGACAGAAACTTCCTGCCCTGCTTATCGGCAGATTTGGCAAAATCATGAGGGGAGAAGGGCTGGGGAGGCCGGCTTGCGCAAGAGCCCCCAAATCTTGCGTTGCGGCAAGTCTTTGGGCTATAGGCTGCCTGTGCCATGGCGCGCTGGACTTGATGGGGTTAAACCCTGCCAGCCTGCCCAGGGCTGTGCCCCGCAAGCGGGCAGCTTTCTATTCTGGATAGGGAGGATGTGTTCCCCTGTGTACAGGCAGGGGAACGCACACAATATATGAAGCGTTTGTACAGGACAGCCTTTTCCCTTGCCCAGTGGGGCCTTGGCCTTGCCGGTCTGGCCTGGGCCCTGAGCGAAGTGGATCTTGGCATGCTTGCCTCGGCTGTGCGGTCCTATTCCCTGGTCGCCATGCTGCCTGTCTTTGCCATGGCAACGGCGGACTATATTTGCATGGGTTTTCGCATGAACGCCCTCCTGCCCAGGGGCACGGGCCTTGCCCTGAGCATGAAGGCGAGCCTTCTGTGCGTGGGCATGAACTGTCTTCTGCCAGCCAAGGCAGGCGACGCGCTCAAGATCCTCTATCTGACGCGCAACACAGGCCAGAGCTTTGTGACCATAAGCTCGGCGGTTATCTGGGAGCGCCTGTGCGACGTGATCTACCTGGCCAGCCTGCTCCTTTTCACAGTGCCCAACATGAAGGCGGACGAAATAGGCGTGAACATGGTCATGCCTGCCATAGTCCTGGGCGCAGGTATCCTGGGCTTTTTTACCCTGCGCCACTGGTCGGGCTTTTTTCACGCCATGTACGCCAGGTTTCTGCCCTCCAGAATAGCAAATCCCCTGTCCCACCTGCATTCGTGCATGGTGGATCAGGTCTCCCTGCCCTGGCTTGCCCGGGGCCTTGCCTGGTCTGCCTGCACCTGGGGCACCTACTTCATGAGCTTTGTGTTCGCGCTTTACATGGCGGACATACATCTGAGCTACCCGCAGATGCTGGTGGCCTTCACCATTTCCAGCATTGGCACGGCCATCCCCTCGCTTCCCGGCGGCATAGGGCTTTTCGAGGGGGCAGTGGTCCTGTCCCTGTCCTGGTTTGGCGTTGACGCAAGCCAGGCCCTTGGCGTGGCCCTGTTCTTCCATGCCGTGCACTTTCTTCCCCTGGCCCTTGCGGCAGTCATCATCAACGGCAGGGCCAGGTACTGGCAAAAGGCCTGATCCTTTGCTGCAGGCGTAGGGACTGTCCCCAGGCCTGCCTTTTCTTGGGCTTGCCCTCACTCTCCCCAGATTCCCAGTTTTCCAGGCTTTGCGGGACAGGGCAATTTTTCTGTTCACTGGCAGGTTCTTCCTGCAGGCAACAAGGAGTTATCATGGCTCGCGAGCGTCTGGCTTCACGCCTGGGCTTCATCTTTCTTTCCGCAGGCTGTGCCATAGGTCTTGGCAATGTGTGGCGCTTTCCCTACATCACCGGCGAGTACGGGGGCGCGCTCTTTGTCATGGTCTACATCTTCTTCCTTCTGGTCATGGGCATTCCCATCCTGACCATGGAGTTTTCCATAGGCAGGGCCTCAAGGCGCAACATGGGCGATGCCCTGCGCTATCTTGAGCCTGCGGGCACGCGCTGGCACAGCATTGGCTGGTTCCCGCTTGTGGGCGGCTACTGCCTCATGATGTTCTACATCCCGGTTTCCGGCTGGATCGTCTCCTACTGCTACTACATGGCCTCGGGCGCCATGAGCGGCCTCGATCCGGACGGGGTGCGCCTTTTCTTCGACAACATGCTCAAGGAGCCTGTCAGCATGACCGGCTGGTCCCTGCTTGTGCTCATCGTGAGCATCATTGTCTGCGGCCTTGGCGTGCGCCGCGGCCTCGAGCCTGTGGTCAAGGTCATGATGCTTGGCCTGCTCATTGTCATTGTGGGGCTTGCCGTGCGCTCCCTGACCCTGGAGGGCGCTGGCGAGGGCCTTTCCTTCTACCTGGCCCCGGATTTCGAGCGCATGAAGCAGGCGGGCATCATGAACGCCATTTCCGCTGCCATGAACCAGGCCTTCTTCACCCTGTCCATAGGCATGGGCGGCATGATGATCTTCGGCAGCTACTTTGACAACAGGAAGAGCCTTGGCAACGAGTCCATCCTCATTGTCATCCTGGACACCTTTGTGGCCATCACGGCAGGCCTCATCATCTTCCCAGCCTGCTTTGCCTTTGACGTGAAGCCGGACAGCGGCCCGAGCCTCATCTTCATTACCCTGCCCAACATCTTCAACGCCATGGAGGGCGGGCGCTTCTGGGGGTGCCTGTTCTTTGTCTTCATGAGCTGCGCGGCAGTAACCACGGTCATTGGCGTCATTGAGAACATCATCTCCTACAGCATGGACGTGTGGGGCTGGACGCGCAAAAAGTCCACCTGGGTGCACTGCGTGGGCCTGGCCATACTCATGATGCCCTGCATCCTGGGCTTCAACGTGCTGAGCGGCATAACGCCCTTTGGCCCGGGCAGCACCATCATGGACGTGGAAGACTTTATCGTGAGCAACAACGTGCTCACCCTGGGATCCCTCATCATGCTGGTCTTTTGCACAAGCAGGTACGGCTGGGGCTGGGAGAGCTTTGTGACCGAGGCGGACAAGGGAGACGGCCTGAAGTTCCCCAACTGGCTGCGCCCCTTCCTCACCTATGTCTTGCCCATAGTGGTCTTTGTGCTCTTTGTGCAGGGATACATAGACAAGTTCTCCTATCTCTTCGAATAGCCTGTCCCTGCCACAGGGAATACTCGGGGAGGGTGGCGCGTCCATCCTCCCCTTTTTGCGGCCTCTTGCCTGGCCCTGAACCCAAAACCCAAGGTGCCTGGCGCGGATTTTTTAGTCCGCAATATCGCAGACATCGAGCCAGTGCCGCACAGTCCTCTTATCACCTGCCTCTCCGGCAAGCTGCAAAACGCAGCCGCTGCAGCCTGTGAGAATTTCTTCGGCATCACTGGGCATGCTGGCGAGACAGGCTCTGGCCATGGCTGCTGAAAGCCCGGCATCGGACATCTTGAGTATGCCGCCCATGCCGCAGCAAAGCCCCTTGCCCTTGCCGAGCGCAAGCCCGTGGGCCAGCAGGGGCATGTCCCAGTCCTGGCCATCCCAGTGGCAGGGCTCGTGATAGCCCACTTGCCCGGGCGCGTCGGCTGTTCTTGTGACCACGGGATCTGCCAGAAGACGCGAGAGGGGAAACACACGCTCCTGCCAGAGGACAGCGTCCTCTTCCTCCATGTGCCCGCCATAGGAGCGCAGGCTGTGCAGACAGGATGCGCAGAAGGTGGCCACAAGAGGCTTGCCAGCCTCCTTCCAGACCCGCAGGTTGTGCTCTCTCACCCCAGCCTCGGCTTTGTAGGCGCCAGCATGATGCAATGTGCCGCCACAGCAGACAAAGGCATCGCCTGCCACAACCTCGTAGCCCCAGCAATGAAGAAGACGCGCGGCCTTTGCGCTCCAGGCAGGCCTTGCGTATTGTGCCGTGCAGCCGGAGAAGATCATGACTCTTTGGGGAGATACCCTCTTTGAGGGAGCAAGCCTGAGCCAGGGGGAAGGGGCAGGCCTGGCCACAAGGGCCCTGGCCATGTTGACAAGGCCGGCGAAATCGCCGCTTTTGCTCAAACCCCTGGGGATCAGCATGGCCATGCGGCCGGCCATGGGCCACAATCTTCCCATGGCTCTAATCCACATTTGCCACATGAATTGTGTCCAGTGGGGATTGCGGCTTCTGGCGTCTGCCAAAAGTTCGGCTGTGGAGAGTTTTCTGGCACAGACCCTGGCGCACCTGCCGCAGCCTGCGCACAGGCGCGAGAGCTTGCGCACCCTTTCCCACACAAGTTCGTCCGGCACAGGCTGTCCATTGCCGAATTCCGGGTCAAGGGGTTCCATGAGAATGCGCTTGCCCTTGGGAGCGTATTCCTCGCGCCTGAACATGGCGTACACAGGACAGACCCGCAGGCATTCGCCACACTGCGTGCATCCGCGTTTCACTCTTCTTCCCCCAATCAGTAGGCCTTGCCGGGATTGAGAATGCCCGTAGGATCGAAAACCCTGCGCACGGCCTGCATGAGTTCCCGTTCGCGGGGCGGAATCTGCAGCGACACGTCCTTGAGGCAGCCTGCGCCATGCTCGCCGGAAAGGCTGCCGCCAAATTCCAGGACTGCGCGATCCAGTTCCCGATGCGTCCTTTGGGTGCGCGCAGCATCGTCCGGGTCCGAGGCATCGTAGTGCAGGTTGGCGTGTATATTACCATCGCCTGCGTGCCCAAAGCCTATGAGCCTCTTGCCGTTGGCGTGCGCAATTTCCTCAAAGCGGCGCAGGGCAGCCAAAAGCGATCCCCTGGGAACAGCCATGTCGCCCCCTATGCGGTCCGGGCCAAGCACGTAGGAACCGGCAGAAATGCGCCTGCGTATGGCCCAGAGCCTCGCTTCCTCTTCCCTGCCAAGGCCCTGGATGCGCCAGAGCGCGTCGTCAAGCTGGCGGCAGAGCCTTTCCATGTCGTGCGGGACGCTGTCGCTACTGCCATCAATCTGGAAGAGCAGCAGGGAGCGCACGGTGTCCGGCCAGGGCACTTCTCCTGTCCGGGTCAGGACTTCGAGCACGGTTTCGTTCATGAATTCCACGGCACAGGGCAATATGCCTGCCCGAAAGACCCTGGCCATGGACTGCATGGCGTCGTCCAGGGATGCGTAGCCTGCCAGCACAGAGGCAGAAAGCTCTGGCAGGGGCAAAAGCTTCAGGCAGAGCTTGGTGACAATGCCGAGTGTTCCCTCGCTGCCCACAAACAGTCTTGCCATGTCCAGGCCCATGACGTCCTTGTGGCAGCGTCCCCCAAAGCGAACAATATCCCCGCCAGGCAGCACGGCCTCGACGCCAAGCACGTAGTCCCTGGTCACGCCGTATTTCACGGCCCGAAGGCCTCCAGCGCAGGTCATGACGTTGCCACCCACGCTTGTAGCCTTGCTGCTGGCCGGATCGGGTGGGTAGAAAAGCCCTTTTTTGGCGCATTCGGCCTGCAGGTCGGCCGTGTTTACGCCAGGCTCCACCACGGCCACAAAGTCCGTGTCGGAAATCTCGATGATTCTGTCCATCCCAAGCATGGAGACCACAATGCCTGGCACCGTAGGCACGCAGCCGCCAGAGAGGCTGGTACCGCGCCCCCTTGGATGCACGGTCACATTCTCCTGCTGAGCCCAGCGCATGAATCTGGAAAGCTCCTCTGCGTTGCGCGGGCGGTACACTGCCAGCACGGTGCCTGTTTTGAGGCTCGCGTCCGAGGCGTAGACGCGCAGCACCTCGGGCGCAAGGGAGATGGCATCCCCAAAGGTATCTGCGAGAAAGCGCCCTTGTTCGTCGGAAAGACTTGTGCGTGTAGACATGTGGGCTCCTTGTGCGGATAGGCAGGTTCTGCCCAGGGCAGGATCGCAAAAGGGGGACAGGCTGTATGCCCATCCCCCTGTCCTGTACTGCGGATTCGGCCTAGAAGAACTGACCCATGCTGAATTCGAGGCGTCCGGGTTCCCTTTCGCCGTCAAGGTCCTTCTTGAGCGGGATACCGTAGGCTATGCGCAAATCGCCCATGGGCGAACGCCAGCGCAGTTCCAGGCCTGCGGAGTAGACCCAGTAGTCGTCGAAGTCCAGGGCAAGCCTCTGGCCATCGTCCGAGCTGTAGTTGAAGCCGATATCGAAGAAGGGCACCAGAGCCAGGCCCATGTCCTTTTGGAAGGTCCACACGTATTCGAGGTTGAGCACGCCCATGCGGTCACCACCGATGACGTCGTGCTCGTAGCGCGGATCCTGGGAACGCGGCGAGGCGTCCGTGTAGGAGTAGCCGCGCACAGTGTCCATGCCGCCCACGTAGAAGCGCTCGAACACGGGGATGCGGGAGCCTGTGTTTTCGAACACGCCGCCCAGACGGGCGCGCAGATGTATGGTGTTCTGGGGATTGAAGGAATAGAAGCCCTGCCAGTCGACCACGACCTTCACGAAGTTGTCCGTGCCGCCGAGGCCGCCGCCGCCCCATTCGCCCCATATCCTGGCAATGGTGCCGCGGGTGGGACGCTCGCGATCGTCCGTGGTATCGCGGGTGATGCGCGCGCCAATGGCGCTGGTCCAGTTCACGCCCTTGTAGTCCGTGATGTACGGGGAGGCGTTGTTGTCCACGTCATAGATTTCGTAGCGTTCCAGACGGTAGCTCACGCCAACCGAGGTGTACTCGCCTATGGGGTAGGCGAAGCGGATGGTGTCGCCTATGGTGTCACGGGTGAAGCTGTCCCAGTAGTCGTGCAGGTAGTAGAGGTCGTTGCCGAAGGACAGGTCCGTGTCGTAGACCCTGGGGTTGTTGAAGGTCAGCGTGCCGGAGGTGCGGCGCCAGGAGAAGAAGCCGCTTAAGGCCAGCTGGTAGCCGCGACCAAAGAGGTTGCGCTCCATGATGCTGGCGTTGACGCCCACGTCAAAGTAGGTGGAGTAGCCTATGCCGGCCATGAGGGCGCCGGTATTGGCTTCCTTGACCTTGACCTTCAGGTCCACCTGATCCTCGGATTCCGTGGGCACAAGTTCCGTGTCCAGGGCAGAGAAGTAGCGCAGGCGGTTCAGGCGCTCCGTGGACCTGCGCAGCTTGGCGCCCTCGTAGGGGTCGCCGTCGCCAAGGCGCATTTCGCGCAGGATGACGTTGTCCCTGGTCTTGAGGTTGCCTTCCACAAGGAGCCTGCGCACAAAGATCTTCTGGCGCTTGTTGATCACATAGCAGACGTTGACCGTGCCAGGCTTGTCGTCGGGTTTGACCACGCGGGTGTCCACTTCCGCGTAGGCGTAGCCCTGATCATTGTAGTAGTTTTGCAGGCGCTTGGCGTCTTCCTGCATGACAGTGAGGGAGAAGTAGGAATTTTCCTTTTTCCAGTCGTCCATTTCGACGAGCTTTTCCATGTTCTCCTGCGTGTCCAGAACGTCGCCGGCAAAGGTGACTTCATTGACGTCGTAGCGGGGACCTTCGCTCACGGGGAAGATGATGTGGATGCCGTCTTCCTTGTAGTCAACCTCGGGGGCACCCACCTGCATGTCCACGTAGCCCTCGTTGAGGCCGTAGGCCGCGATGGCGTTGGTGTCGCGCTCGAGATACTCTTCCTTGAGCACGCCGGAGCCTGTGATCCAGGAGAAGAGGCCGCGCTCGCGCAGGGCCATGTACTTGGTCATGTCGCTCTGCTTGAGCTCCTTCAGGCCATCCACGCGCACTTCGGTGATGTAGAGCTTCTTGCCCTCGTTGACATTGATGACAAGGATGGTGCCGCGCCTGCCTGCCCTGTCCTCGAAGCGGTAGGTGGGCTTTGCAAGGTAGTAGCCTTCCTTGCGGTAGAGTTCGGTGATGCGCTGCAGGTCCTCGGCCAGGGTCTGCTCGTTGAGCACGTTGCCTGTGCGGGTGGTCATGGCAGCGATGATGTCTTCCTCATCAATGGCGCTGGCACCCTCGACAATGATGTTGTCGATGCGGGGCTTTTCCACCAGGTCAAAGACCAGCACGTTGCCTTCCATGTGGGCCTGCACATCCGTGAAGTAGCCCATTTCCCACAGACGCATCACTTCCTCGTTGATGGCATTGGCGTCCGGGCTATCTCCCTTGCGTATGGTCAGGCGCATGAGCACCACGTCCGGGTCCATGTTGTGCAGACCGCGCACCTGCACGTCGGCAAGACCCTTGCCGGAGGTGGGCAGGTTCATGGGCACAAGCTGGGCAGGAGCCGGTTTGGCCGGCTTGGCGGATTCGGCGGGCTCTGCGGCACTGGCCTGTGCCGGGGCGGGTTTGAGGGCAGCGGCTGTGCGGGAAGCAAGCTGGCTTGAGGCCTCGGCAAGGTCCGTCATGTTGGGACGGGCGAATTTCGCAGGCACTGGGGTCGAGCCGGAAACGGGCACTATGCGCGTATCCATGACAAAGCCCCGTCCGTCCTGGGTAAAGGCGCCGTAGATGACCACGTCCGCGCCAGCGGTCACGCCAAGCTGCCGCGCTGCTGCCAGATCAAGGTTTTTCAGACCCGACTCGCGGTAGATGGCAATGGAGCGTTCCATGGACAGGGGACGCATGCCCTGCGCTGCCAGCTTTTCCACAATGGATTGCGGCACCGCGTGGACTGCGTCGGGAAGTTCCGGGCCTGCCTGCACGGCGAAGGGAAGAACCAGGACTGTTTCGCCCTCGGCCCTGGCGGCAGTAGTACCGGTCAGAAGGAGCATGAGAGCGCAAACGGCACACAGGGCACAACGGAACAGGCGTTTGCTTCGCGTATGTCTTGTCATCAAATATGTAACAGCGTTGGTCGCGACAGCTGGTCCTGTTGTTGGCAGGGCGGCGCGCGGCCTGGAAAACGCTGATCCTCCCGTAGGTTGGGCGTGCGGACCTGGGGCCCGCACAAATCCTGAAAGACGGATATGGGCAAGGGTCCGGGAAACCGGACAACGGCCTTTCATAGCAGAAGAGGCCCGGACCTTGCAAGGATGGGAAAAGTTCAAACAGGGCTATCGTACGGGCAGGCTAGGGCATGCCTTTTCGCATGATCAAGGCCAGGCAACGGGAATGGACGGTCCATGCGGTGCCGCAATGAACAGACTCGGGCGAGGGTGTGCCTCAAAGCCTGTGGCGAGCTGAAGAACACTGCTTCCAGTTCACCGAAGCGAGTCGGCCTACGCCGTCCAGCAGCAGGACCCCATCAAAGCGACTGACCGCAAGGCCGGCGCAGCAGAATCCCCCTGCCTAAGCGGGGGAGGATGTCAGCCATACTCCGGATGTGCACGTCTGGAGCCAAGCCCAGGCCTCTTTTGCACGGCTTCAGCGTGGCATCAGGCCTCGAAGAGCAAGCCTTGCCGAAGTTCCAGGCATCTGTCCATGCTGCGGGCAAGGTCCCTGTTATGAGTGACCACGACCATGGTCATGCCGAGCTCGCGGTTGAGCTCGCGCAAGAGATCCGCCACCTGCTGGCCTGTAGCCTCGTCGAGGTTGCCTGTGGGTTCGTCGGCCAGAAGAACGCTTGGGCGCAGCACAAGGGCGCGCGCTATGGCAACGCGCTGACGTTCGCCACCGGAAAGATTGGTCACCTGGGCATGGGCCTTGTCCTTCAGGCCCACGCGCTCGAGCATGGTGGCTGCCCTGGCGAAGATCTCTGCCTTGCCAAGGCCTGCTATGATGCCTGGCATGGCCACGTTCTCCACGGCAGAGAATTCGGCCAGAAGATGGTGGAACTGAAAGACGTAGCCGCAGGTTCTGTTGCGGAAATGCGCCTGCTCGTCCGCTGTGAGATCCGCCATGTCCCTGCCCCTGAAGAGGACGGAACCGGAGCTCGGGCTGTCCAGGACACCAAGAAGGTGCAACAGCGTGCTCTTGCCCGAACCCGAGGCGCCCACAATGGCAAGCTGTTCCCCTTCCTCGATGTCCATGTTGACACCCTTGAGGATTTCCAGGGTCTTGCCGCCCTCGTCGTAGCTCTTGAAGACGTCGTGGAAGCTGTAGAGAGCGCTCATTCGTACCTCAGTGCCTCGGCAGGCTTGAGGCGCGAGGCCTGCCTGGCCGGATAGAGGGTGGACAAAAAGCACAAAATCATGGCCGCTGCGCCAATGATGAGCACATCGGACGCGGTGATGATGATGGGCAGATGATCCAGGGTGTAGACGTTTTCCGGAAGCTTGATGAACTGGTATTGCTTGAGCAGACAGCCCACGCCAAGGCCCAGCGCGTAGCCAAGAAGTGTGCCCACAAGGCCTATGATGACACCCTGGTACATGAAGATGCGCCGTATCATGCCTCGGGTCGCACCCATGCTCATCATGACAGCTATGTCGCGCGTCTTTTCCATGACCAGCATGACCAGAGTCGCCACAATGGAGAAGGAGCCAATGAGCACCACCATGGTCAACAGGATGAACATGCCAATCTTTTCAAGCTTGAGCGCGGCAAAGAGGTTGGCGTTCATGTCCATCCAGCTGCGGGCGTAGAAGCGGTGCCCCAGGGTGGAGTTCAGGGCCTCGGTCACTTCGTTGGCCTTGAAGAGATCCGCCACGGTGATCTCTATGCCCGAGAGGTAGTCCTTCGGCATACCGAGCAGATCCCTGCTTGCGTCCAGGGAGAGGAAGGCCAGGGAGGAGTCGTACTCGAACATCCCTGTCTTGAAGATGCCGACCACCACAAAGGGCCTGATGCGCGGCTGAAAGCCTGTGGTCGAGCGCTGGCCCGAGGGGGAGAGCAGGTTTATGCGCGAGCCCAGGGCAAGGCCCAGGCGCTTTGTGAGTTCCTCGCCAAGGATGATGCCCGGAGGCGTGTCCGCCTTGGCAAGATCGGCCACCGATCCTCTCTTGATGGTCTGGAGCATGGAGAGGACCTTGGGGGCCTGCACGGGATCGATGCCGCGCAGGATAAGGCCCTTTACGCCAGTGCCTGCGGAAAGCATGACCTCGGAGTAGATGAAGGGCGTTGCACCCGTAACCCCCTTTGTGGCCAGAATCCTGTCCATGACACCGGGAGCCTGGGCAAAGCCGTCGGGCAGCGTGCTCAAGACCATGCCGTGGGCGTTGGCGCCCAGGATCTTGTCGCGCATGTCCGTGGTGAGGCCGTTGTAGACACCAAGGACTATGACCAGGGCTGCGACGCCAAGGGCAACGCCAAGGACGGACATGAGCGAAATGACATAGATAAATGCCTGCTTGCGCTTGGAAAAGAGGTAGCGTCTTGCGACAAAGAATTCGAAACTCAAGGGCTTTCCTCTCAATGGCTTCCCGGGGCTTGTTGTGGGCTTTGGGGACCTTTTTTTGCGTCCTCCTAGACTTCGGGACGCAGCAGGGGGAAGAGAAGGACTTCGCGTATGCTGGCCGAGTCCGTGAGCAGCATGACAAGGCGATCCATGCCAATGCCCTGGCCGGCAGCCGGAGGCATGCCGTACTCAAGGGCGCGCACAAAGTCCTCGTCCAT
>CALVGM010000170.1 GCA_944327095.1 uncultured Desulfovibrio sp.
GTTCGCGAAAAAAAATCAGGGGCCAGCCGCTACTCGATGACCACAAAGGCCATGGCAAAGCCCGCGTCGTGGCTGATGCTCACGTGTATCCTGCCTGCCCCGGCCTCTTCCCAGAGCCTTTGGGCAGGTCCTCTTGGCCGGATGCAGGGCGCGCCAGAGGGCAGGCGCAGGACCTCGATGTCGCAGGGCCCCATGCCGCGCGCAAAGCCTGTGCCCAGAGCCTTGGCAAAGGCCTCCTTGGCTGCCCAGCGGCCTGCCAGAAAGGTGGCTGCCCCCTGTCCCTCGGGGACAAGGTCCCGCTCTTCCTCAGAGAGGATGCGCAGGGCCAGGCGCTCCCCAAAGCGGGCCAGGGATTTTTCCAGGCGCTCGATGCGCACAAGGTCCGTGCCTATTCCGGTCATGACGTGTGTCCTGCCTGTCGCTGGATTTGGGCGGAACCCCTTCGAGGATCCGCGGGCTGCCCAGTTTCCGGCATATCGGACACATTGTCAAAGGGGAGGAAAACGGGTAAGGAGACTTTTTCGAGAACTTTTTCTTGCCATGCCCGGCCACAGGCCTGCGGCCCGCCTCAAGGGCCCTTCGGGGCAGGCACAGCACCCAAAAAAAACTCCCCCGCGGGGTCGCTGGGCCTCCGGCATCCCCCGGGGACAGGACATCATAATGAGAATATGCATTATCGGAACCGGCTACGTTGGCCTTGTCACCGCAGCCTGCTTTGCCGAAATGGGCAATACCGTCGCCTGCGTTGACGTGAACCCCAAGGTGGTGGAGAGCCTTAAAAAGGGCATAGTCCACATCTACGAGCCGGGCCTTGCGGCCATGGTCAAGAGATCCCACGACGACGGCAGGCTGAGCTTCACCACCGAGCTCGCCGAAGGCCTCGCCAAGGCAGAGATAGCCTTTATTTGCGTGGGCACGCCCCCGGACGAGGACGGTTCCGCGGATCTGCACTACGTGCTCGACGTGGCCCGGGGCATAGGCAGTCTCATGGAGCAGGAGCTCATCATCGTGGACAAGTCCACGGTGCCCGTGGGCACGGCCAAAAAGGTGCGCGCCGTGGTGGCCGAGGAGCTCGCCAAGCGCGGCAGGGACATACCCTTCGACATTGTCTCCAACCCCGAGTTTCTGAAGGAGGGCGCTGCCATACACGACTTCATGAAGCCGGACCGCGTGGTCATAGGCACGGAGTCGGCCAAGACGGCAGCCATCATGCGCGCCCTCTACGCGCCCTTTGCCAGGAACAGGGACAAGCTCATCTTCATGAGCACGCCCAGCGCGGAAATGACCAAGTACGCAGCCAACTGCATGCTGGCCACCAAGATCTCCTTCATCAACGAGATAGCCACCATCTGCGAGCAGGTGGGCGCGGACGTGCGCGAGGTGCGCATGGGCATTGGTTCGGACTCGCGCATTGGCTACAGCTTCATCTACCCTGGCGTGGGCTACGGTGGATCGTGCTTTCCCAAGGACGTGCAGGCCCTGATCCGCACCGCAGCGGAGGCAGGCCACGACGCGCCCCTGCTCAACGCCGTGGAGACCGTGAACAAGCGCCAGAAGGTGCACATGGCCAGGATCATCGAGGACTACTTCGCGCACCAGGGCGGCGTGAAGGGCAAGAAGCTCGCTGTCTGGGGCCTGGCCTTCAAGGCCAACACCGATGACATGCGCGAGGCTGCCTCCATCGACATCATCAACGAGCTCACCTCAAAGGGCATGGAAATCGTGGCCTTCGACCCTGTGGCTGGCAACAACGCCAGGCGCATCTTTGCCAACAACCCCCTGGTACACATCTGCGACAAGCAGTACGAGGTCTGCGAGGGCGCCCAGGCCCTGCTGCTCGTGACCGAGTGGAACCAGTTCCGCAACCCGGACTTCGAGAGAATCAGGGAAATGCTCACGGCCCCCATCATCTTTGACGGCCGCAACCTCTACAGCCCAGAGGAAATGTCCAGGAGAGGCTACGCCTACTTCTGCATCGGGCAGTCCCGCATAGACAACAAGTAGCCTGCCCAAAGGCAGGAAAATCAGACAGGCGGAAGGATCGGGGATCTCGCATCCCCCAAATCCTTCCGCCTTTTTCCTGATCCCGCGGGCCACGCGGATCCGTTCATTCTCCCCCAGAGGGACTAGCCAAGGCGCGCCCAGAAGGCCCACAGGGGCAGGGCCAGGGAAGCAAGCCCAAGGCCAGCCTGCCAGGGGGCCTTCAGCACAACGGGCCATCTCCTGGCTGCCAGGGCAGCCAGAGCTCCGCATCCCATGCCGCAGAGCAGGCCGCACACATGGGCCGTGTAGTCCGTGTCCTCTCCCTCTGTGCCCAGCAGGGCGAGCAGGGCTGCCCCGCAGGCCAGGGGCCACAGGGCGCCGGAACGCGAGAACCTGGCCACAAAGCCGCTCAGGGAGCCTATGCAGGCAAAGAGGGCTGTGGAAAAGCCGTAGGAAAGGACGTAGCCCTGCCTGAAGGGCAGAGTGAGGGCGTTGCCGAGGGCGCCTGCGAAAATGGTCAGAAAAAGGGCCAGGCCCGGGCCTGTGTGCGTGGCAAGCAGCCTGCAGAAGAAAAGCGCAAAGCCTGCGTTGGCAACAAGGTGCCCGAGGTCCGCGTGCACAAAGAGGGCCGTGACAGTGCGGGCCCATTCCCCGACGAGGAGCACGCGCACGTTGTCAAAGCCAAGAAGGGTGGCTGCGTCTTGCAGGGTGTGCGGAAATCCGGGGATACGGAAGGCCTGCGAGGAGTAGAGTGCGTAGACCAGCACAAGGGGCAGGACCACGACCAGGGCAAGGGAGGCCCAGGGGCTTGCCTGCGCCACATGGGGCACCTTCGGGTGCGCGAGCTCGTACTGGTATTCCGCAAGGTTCTTGGCTGCCCTTTGGGCATACAGGACAGGCACAAGGATTTCCTGCCTGCGGGTGATGCGGTGGGGAATCCCCAGTGCCTGCAGGACGTAGGAGCTGACGTACAGGCGTCTGTCGCTTCCCCAGCCAGGCACAGGGAGTCCGGCAAGGGGGACCCAGTAGGGGGGATGATCCTGAGGGCGCGGACACAGGCGCAGGCGCAAGGGTTTTGGGGCCTGCCTGCGGCGGCGGATGGGGAAGGCGTGCTTCATTTCGGCAAGACGAGGAAGACAAGACGTTGCGCAGGGCCTGTTTTCCCGGGGATACGAAAAAGGGCGCCCACAAAGGACGCCCCTATGAAAGACAGGACCCGGATCGCGGTCTAGCGGCCGGCAACGGGCTTCACAACGCAACCGGAGCGCAGGCAGCGGGTGCACACGCTGACGGTCTGCACGGTGCCGTTGGGGAACTGATGACGCACACGCTGCAGGTTGGGGTTGAAGCGACGCTTGGTCTTGATATTGGAATGGCTGACAAGGTTACCCACCTGAGGGG
>CALVGM010000171.1 GCA_944327095.1 uncultured Desulfovibrio sp.
GCCATGGCGCGCGCCCTCAAACGCGAGAAGGCAAGGGGATGAAGCAAGGCGAAGTTTTCTGCCACAGGCTTGATACCCGCAAAGGGGGACATGCGTCAAACAGCGTGCGGGAGAGGATACAGGGGCCTTGCAAGGCGCCCGGGAAGGAAAGGCTCCTCCCTTGTTTGCCGGCAAGGCTTTTGCTATACGTGCAGGGGAAAATCGCTGCGCAGGGCAGGCCCGCCAAGGGCCCCCAACTTCGAGGTTTGCCATGGGGCAGGACATACTGGACATCACCATCATACTTATTCTCTTCTTCTTCACCATACGCGGCTACTTCAACGGCCTTGTGGGTGAGGTGGCGGCCATAGTCTCCCTTGTGGGCGGCTTTCTGGCAGCCCACCATTTCCACCCCCTGCTCGCGCCCCACCTCGACTTCATTGCCGAGCCCATGTGGCGCACAGCGGCAGCCTACGTCATCATCTTCGTGGCCGTGGTGGTGGGTGTGGCCCTTGCGGCAAGGCTTATGCAGCGCCTGCTCTCGCTGGCCTTCGCCACCTGGCTGGACCGCCTTGGCGGCGGCTTCTTCGGGCTTGCCAAGGGCATAGTGGTCTGCTCGCTCATCTTCCTTGTCCTTGGCAAATTCTTCTCCACAGCGGACTTCTACCAAAACTCCAGGGTCAGACCCTACATGGTCTCCATCATAGACCAGATACGCACTGCCCTGCCCCCGGATATAGTCAAGAAATTCAGTCTCTGATGGCCAAAGGCCAAGGATACACCCCATGTCCGACACAAGACAGGATACCAACGCTTGTTCCAGCGAATGCGCAAAGGCTTGCGAAACAGCCCCCGCTTCTTCCACAGCCAGCGAAACCCCGGCTGGCAACGCCCTTGAGAGTCTGCGCGAGGTGGTGCGCCGCCTCACGGCAGAAGACGGCTGCCCCTGGGACAGGCAGCAGACCCCGGACTCCCTCACCGAGTACATCATAGAGGAAAGCCACGAGCTTGTGAGCGCCATACGCTCGGGCAAGCCCGAGGACGTGTGCGAGGAACTGGGGGACGTGGCCTTTCTCCTGTTCTTCATTGCCCATCTGTACGAGAAGAAGGGCGCCTTTACCCTGCGCGAGGTGTTCGAGAAGAACGCGGCCAAGATGATCCACAGGCACCCCCATGTCTTTGCGGGCGAGCACTTTGCCAACCTGGACGAGCAGCTGAAGGCATGGGAAAGGCTCAAGCAGGAGGAACACAAGGCAGAAGGCAAGCCCACGGGCGTCTTCGACAGCCTGCCGCGCAGCCTGGATCCCCTGGCCCGCTCCTACCGCATACACTCCAAGGCTGCCCGCACGGGCTTTACCTGGGAGACGAAGGAAGACGTGGAGCAGCAGGTGGAAGAGGAGTGGCTGGAATTTCTGGACGCCCAGGCAAGGGAGGACGAGCAGGCCATGCGCCACGAGCTCGGGGATCTTGTCTTCTCCATTGTGGAGCTTGGCAGGCGCAACAACATGAAGGCCAACGCGGAGCTCGACGCTGCCAACGAGCGCTTCCTCTCCCGCTTCCGCTACATGGAAGAGGCCTGCCGCAGGGATGGCAGGGATCTTTCCTCCCTGAAACTGGCCGAAATGGACGAACTGTGGGCCCAAGCCAAGGAAAGGGAAAGGGACGGAGACCAGCACTAGGGATGGCAAGCCCCGTGTGCCAAGGCACAATGCCAGGCAAGACGCCAGGCAAGAGACCCGGCCCTTGCGCGCACGCCTGCCTTTGGGCAGCCCTTCTTGTGTGCTGCCTTTTTTTGGGCGCCTGCCAGGGAAAGACTGGCCAGACCCAGTCCCCCTCGCCCCTGATTGAACCTGACAATGTGGCCAAGGAAAGCGGCCAGGGCAGGGTGAGCCCTGTGCACGAGCAGTGGCTCTACCGCCAGTCCATGCTCGGAGCAAGCAAAGAGCTCCTTGAAAAAGTCCCTGCGGCTCTTTTGTGGCGCAATGCCTCAGCCAAGAGGGACAGACACCCTGTGCTGGCAAGCGCGCCCACCTGGGCCGTTGTGCCAGGGAAACCACGCTTTGCAAGCGTCTCCCAAACCCTGCCCCTTTTGGCAAGCCTTGGGGTGCAGGGCCTCTGGCTGCGCCACGCGCGCGAGGGCGACCTTGCCTGGCTGCAGATGGACGCCCAGCAAAGAGACGAGGACGCAAGCGGCCTTGGGGACACTGGGACGGCGTCCCTGGCAGCGGATCCCGCCCTTGGCGGAGCGGACGAGCTGCGGGCCCTTTTAGCAGGCCTTGCAAGCCAGAACCTGCAGGGCGGCATGCCCCTTGTGCCAGCGGCCACAGGCCTTGGGCCGGACTTCATGCTGCAGGCGCGCATGTCCGAGCGCTACCCGGGCCTCTACACCCTCTTCGAAATCCCCAGGAGTCACTGGGATCTTTTGCCAAGGACCAGGGGACCGTGGGACACGCAGGAACTTGCCAACAAGACCGTAGCCTCCCTTGACAAATACCTTCCCGCCCACCTTGTGCAGGACAATGTGCCTGCCCAGTCCCGGGCTGGCTACGCGGTCACTGGCGAAATCCTGGGCCTGGACGGACAGACCAGGCGCTACGCCTACCGCTATTACGGTACAAGGCTCGATCCCGTGCTCGACTGGCAAAACCCCTCGGGCGAGGCCAGAAAAATACTCATGGCCTCGGGCATACAGACCACG
>CALVGM010000172.1 GCA_944327095.1 uncultured Desulfovibrio sp.
GCAGCCCGCAAGTGATCGTCCACCTCTACATAGCCCCGGCGATCAAGAGAGATGCCTGCCTTCTCGCAGCCAAGGTTTTCGGTGTTGGGTTTCCTGCCCACAGCCACCAGGGCCTTTGAGGCCGTGAAGACAGTACCGTCTGCCATGGTGAGCTCGGCCTGGCCGTCCTTTGTAACAAGGGATTTGGCAAAAACGCCTTCCACGCAGGCTATGCCGCGCTTTTTCAGGCTCTTGCGCAGCTCGTCCGCAATGTCCGCGTCCTCCAGGGGAGCGATGTGCGCAGCGCCCTCCACAATGGTCACCTTGCTGCCCATGGCAGCGAAAAAGTGCCCCATCTCAAGGCCTATGGCGCCAGCGCCCACGACAAGCAGGCTCTGGGGTATGGTCTGGAGGCCAAGCAGGGAAGTCGAGTCGAGCACGCAGTCGCCGTCGGGCTCCATGCCGGGAAAGGCCGCGTTGCGGGATCCGCAGGCAAGGATAATGTCCTCTGCCTCAAGGAGCTTCTCTCCGTCCTCGCAGGCGACAGCCACCTTGTCCTGTCCTTCCAGGCAGGCCTGTCCCTTGATGTAGTCCACGCCGCAGGCCACGAGGTTCTTTTCCACCATCTGGGAGCTGCCCTTCACAAAGCGTTCCATGCGGGTGCGCAGGGCCTTGAAGTCCACGCTCACCTCGCCGCTCAGGATTTTCTGCTTTTTCAGGGCCTGAACGAGCTCCAGGGGGGCTATGCCGCCAAGCAGCATCTTGGTTGGGATGCAGCCGCGGTTGAGGCAGGTTCCGCCAGCCTGCCGGTTCTCCACAAGGGCAACCTTCTTCCCGCCCCTGGCAAGGCTGAAGGCTGCGGCGACGCCGGCAGGGCCGGCTCCAAGTATGGCAACATCGTAGTGCATGTGTCTCCTCCCGAAAACGCTGAAAAGGGCCGCAAATGGTGATTTCCCTTCGCACACACGCATCGAAATTGCAACAGGCAGATGATGGGAGCCAGGGCGGCACTGGGCAGGGCCCTGGTTCACTTCCCCTGTGCCGGACGCAGGCAGCGTTGCGGCCGCACCCTGGTCTTTGGAATGTCGCGAAACCTTCGCGGCTCGGCCTTGTCTGTGCTGCCAGGGCACAGGCAAGATCCGTTTCTCTGTGCCCTGGCAAGCCTTTCGGAAAGTCCCGCTGAGCTCGCCTACGCGTTCAGGCTTGCGAGACTCCCGCAGCCACGGCCCTTTGCGAAAACTCCTTGCAGGCCGCGGACACGATCTTCAGGGTGTAGCGCACAAAGGGCTCGTACGTGTTGGCTCCCGTGTGCCATCCGCGTGAGCTCTGCTGCAGGACCTTGTAGTAGGTTGGCCTGCTTTCGTCGATGAGCCCTTCAATGCTCGCGTACTTGCCCACAAGAGAACCGGCCCTGGCAAGAAGCAGCAGGGTGAGCAGGCGACTCATGCGTCCGTTGCCGTCAATGAAGGGGTGGATGCAGAGAAAATCAAGGATGAACACTGGGATCAGCAGCAGCGGGTCCAGTTCTTCGTCTGTCAGGGCCTCGGCGTAGGCTGCGCAGAGCCTCTCTATCGCCTCGGGAGTCTCCCAGGCTGGCAGGGGCTGGAAAAGGACGCTTTGGTTGCCTGTCGCGTCCGTGCCGGCAATGACATTGTCGCAGGTCTTGTAGTGGCCGCCATGGGATGAGGCGCAGAACCTGTAGAGATCGCGATGCAGCTGCAGTAGCAAAGAAGGCTTGGGTTCGATGTACTCGAAGCTTTCGTAGATGGTTGCGAGTACGTCCCTGTAGCCGGCGATTTCCTGTTCAGCGGAGGTACCGGGAGCAATCTTGCCCTTGACCAAGAGTTGCAGGCGCTCGTCCGAGGTGTGAATGCCTTCTATGGCGTTGGAGGCCTTGATGCTCTGGAGCCTGGCGCTTTGGGCAAGCCTGGTCAGGGTATCTGCGCAGTTCTCCATGAACAGGTCCTGCCTGGCCCTGTCCTCGTGAATGCGCGTCAGGAGCAGTACTATGTCCGGGGTCAGCAATGTCTTGCAGACACGGGAAAAATCAAAGGTTCGCATGGCAAGTTCACTCGTTTGGCTCGGTCATGTGTCGCAAAAGGATGGTGTTGAGTCCCAAGATGACAGGATTGGCCGGTTCAGCTTCTCAGGCATGTTTTACGCGTGCGCCTTATCCTGCCAACACCTTCGCAGCAGAGCGCGCAGACATCCTGTTTCCTTCAACTGCACTGATTCACAGTCTGTGGATTCCTTCGTTTGCATGAGACGGCAAAGCACACTCCCTTCACGTCCTCCAGGGCCTCTCGAGCGCCAATAGCCTGGCTTTCATCCCACACGAGCCCAGGTCGTGTTCTTCATGCAACTGAAGGTTTTTTCATCGTAGAGCATCCTTCAATTGAAGGGAAGAGTGGCTTTGGACTATTCATCCTTCCTCCCATCAGTGAAGCTTCGAGGTCTGCCAGGAGGAACAACAAACTGAATGGAGGCTTATGTGCAGCCCTGGGGAGGGCTCAATCAGCTGTCGTAAGAGGGATCAATTCCATGACGCCTGACGCACGCCCTGTGGCCGTGCAGGCGCCCTGGCGCGTAGCCTCTCCACGCTTCTTTCAATTGAAGGAGAACACAACACCAATATTCATTCATCTGCATGACAGGGAAAGCCTCTCCTTGGCGTTTCCCAAAGCCTTCCTGTGCGCCAGTAGCCAGGCTCCCATCCAACGCAAGCCGGAGCCGCGCTCTTCATGTAACTGAAGGTATTCCAGTCTCTGAAATTCCTTCATCTGAAGGGAATGGCAGCTATGGACGTTCGTAGCAGCCCCCAAATGGAGCTTCATAGTCAGCCCTGAGTGGATCTATCTGCTGTCGTAAGAGGGATCAATTCCATGACGCCTGACGCCCGCCCTGTGGCCGTGCAGGTACCCTGGCAGCGCAGCATCTCCACACTTCCTTCAACTGAATGGAGATACAAAACCAATATCCCTTCATCTGCATGTCACCTCCATGGCGTTCTCCAAAGCCTTCCTGTGCGCCAGTAGCCAGGCTCCCATCCAACGCAAGCCGGAGCCGCGCACCTTATACAACTGAAGGTATTCCAGTCTCTGATATTCCTTCATCTGAAGGGAATGGCAACTATGGAGGCTCGTAGCAGCCCCCAAAAGGAGCTTCGTGGCCCGCCTCTGAGTTGAGCACTCTGCTGTCGCAAGGGGGATCAATTCCATGACGCCTGACGCCAGCGCCCTGTGGCGTGCAGGTACCTTGGCAGCG
>CALVGM010000173.1 GCA_944327095.1 uncultured Desulfovibrio sp.
CGGCGACGACGGGTTTGGCATGACCCTCAACCCGGCCCTGGATTTCGGGGACTTTGGGCAGATCACCGTGGCCACCCCGGTGCAGGAGGCCTCGGAGGAGCTTGCCAGCGCCCTTTCCCCGCAGGGCGCGCTCTACCGCGAGGTGGGCAGCGCCGTGAAGCGGGCCCTTGCGGCCAGCGATCAGGACAGGTACGAGGCCGCGAACCTGGGCGCGCTTGCCAGATCCTATCAGCAGTGCGTGGGGCAGGCCTTGAAGCGGGCCTCTGCCCGCGTGGAGGAGAAACGGGCAGCCATGCTGGAGGACTTTCGCGAGCGGGCCGCCAGGGGAGGCTGGTGGCTTGCCGGCTCGTACTACTGGACGCTCGCCAAGATGGCCGCGGACAGCGTGGAGACCATGCAGGACAGGACCACGGCCAGGCCCGTGAACCTGGAGGCCCTCTCCGAATTCATGAACCCCGAGCTCGACCGCCACCTGCAGCTTGCCCGCGAGCTTGCGCGCAGGGCCCTTGTGATCGCAACCGAAGGAAGCGGCACAAGCAACCCCATAAGCGGCGCTGTCCTTGTCGGAAGCTCCGGGGGCGGCGGACCCGGGCAGGAAGCGGAACAGGCCCAGGACTTTGCCAACACCTCGGTGCTTGCCAGTCTTGCGGGCTTTTTCTCCGGGGCCTCCCACGCCATCTCCGAATTCGCCCTGGACGAGGCAGCCATAGGCGGCGGCATGGTGAGTGTCCTGCAGGGGCACGATCTTGTCTTCAACGTGGTCAAGGCAGCCAGGACCCTCATGAACGTCTGCGAAAACGCTGTTGTGGCCTACATGTCCCTGAAGCTTTTCGGGCACAGCTTCTCGCTCTTTGCCAAGAACCCCGTGACCGGGGTGGTGGCCACAGCTGCCGAGGACGTGCTGGACCTGGTCGGCAAGATCGCCCTGGCCATAGCGGCACCCCTGTGGCTTGTGGCCTGGTTCTATGCCTACATGCTGCCAATGCTGCCCTTCATCGCCTGGTTCACGGCCATAGTAGGCTGGCTTGTGCTCTGCCTTGAAGCCATTGCCGCCTGTCCCCTGTGGCTCATTGCCCACTGCATGCCCGACGGGGACGGCTTTGCCGGCGCAAGCGCCAGGGCTGGCTACGCCCTCTTTCTGAGCGTCCTCTTGCGGCCGCTTCTGCTTGTGCTCTCCTTCTTCGTCTGCATGGCCGTCATGTCCGTGTCCGGCAGCTTCATGGGGGCTTTGCTCATTCCCTTCTTCGACGCCCAGGGCGGAGCCTTTGACGTGGGCGGCTTTGGCACCAGCGGCTGGGGTGTCACGGCAAGCATCAGCACAGTCCTCTTGGTGGGCCTTGTGACAGGTATCGCGACCTGGAAGCTCTTTACGCTTGTCACCATGGTGCCGGACCGCATCATACGCTGGGCAGGGCAGCTTGTGGCAAGTCTTGGGGACTTCCACGCAGAGGCTGTCATGCAACAGGGCAAGGCCAGCATGGACGCCACGGCAGGCAGGGTCCTGCCCTCCATAGCCGCTGGCTCGGCCATAGGGGCTGTGGCGGGCATTGGTGCCGGCAGGGCCAGAATGAAGAACGAGGCGCTCATCCGCGAACTGGCCCAGGGAAGCCGCGACAGGCAGCCAGAGGCAGAGCGATGAACACAAAGACGGATGGCTGGAATCAAGGCCAGGCCTGACCCTGCAGGGCCAGGCCCTCCACAACTTCCCCTGCTCGTCCAGAGCCTGAAGCCCATGGCAAAAGGCCGCTTGCCATGACAGTCCGGCCGGGGCATAGTTCCAACAGACGATATCGGAGGCGCGATATCGCGTTGGCATGCGTGGCATGGGGCGATTGCGCTCCCAGGCATCACGGACAAGCGTCTTCATGTAGGCTGTACCATGGACATACTGCACGACATCTTCGCGCACAGGCGCGTTTTTTTGGAAAAACTTCCCGATCTTGGCTTTACTCGCGGGGACAATGGCGAGTTTGTCCGCGCGAGCGTCCTGCCAGGCACGGACCTTGTGCTCACAGTGACCATCTCCGCAGCGGGCGTGGTTGAGGCCATGGTCACAGACCCGGCCTTTGGGGAACCCTATACCCTGCACCTCACCGAGGATGCCGCAGGCTCCTTTGTGGGCAGGGTACGGGAGGAATACGAGCGCTCCCTGCGGGAGATAGCCGAACAGGCGACGGTCATGGACGTCTTCAAAACCGGCCAGGCCCTGGCCCTGCTCGACTACGCCAGGCAGGAGTTTGGGGAGTCCCCGGAGTATCTGTGGGCAAAATGGCCGCAGTACGCAGTCCTGCGACGCGCGGACACAGACAAGTGGTACGCGGTGGTCATGCGCATTGCGGGCAGCAAGATAGGCCTTGCCAGCCCAAAAACTGTCGAGATCATCGATGTGCGAGCAGGCGACGAGGCTGTGGAAGGGCTTTGGGACAGCAAAACCTTCTATCCGGCCTGGCACATGAACAAGAAGACCTGGTACACAATCCTTTTCGACAGTGGCCTGGCTTTCGAGGAACTTTGCGCGCGGCTTTCCCGCAGCAGGGGGCTTGCCACACGCTGACAGCCTCAGTGAACAACTACCCCTTCCCTGCGGAGTCCTTCCGCACGGACAAGAATACACATGAAAGATTGCGTCTACACAAAGCCCTGGGTCGTTGAGTTCATGCTGGACCTGATGGGGTACGTGCCCGGCACGGGAATCAGCGGCAAAATCGGGTAGGCGGGGGCGATTTCTCGCCCCAACCTCCCACACCACCGGACGTACGGGTCACGTATCACGGCGGTTCAACTAAACAAGGCTTTCTTGGCTCTGAGACATTCCGTTATCTCGAGAAGCGATAGGAGCCCGTGTTTCTTCAGCCA
>CALVGM010000174.1 GCA_944327095.1 uncultured Desulfovibrio sp.
ATTGTGGCCTTGTAGACTTTGGGCTGAATATCTTTTTTCATCATAACCTCGAGAAATGTTTATGCAAAATACCAGATGGGCCGTCAGACGCAGGACCTGCAGGGAATCGGGTTCCCGTACCATGGCCTGGGCATCCACTGCCACCGGTATTTCGAGCTTTCTGCTCACACCCACGGCTTTTTTTTGCTGCATCTGTCCGGGACAGGCCATCCGTAGCCAGATATTGGAGGTGTTGGATGAGCAAGGGACACATGCCGGCTGCCGTAAAGGAAAGCTCTAATAGATCAAAACAACAGAAGTGGCAAGCCCCCAAAAAGCCTCTTTTCCGCGGCAATTGCGCCTTGCGCCCGAAGTCCTGCGCACTCTTTTGCACGGCTTTGGGCAAGCAGCACTGGCCTCACGACAAAAGTCGGCCTCTTGCCATCGGATGGGGCACAAGCTAATAGGCTTGCCATGACAGCACACACAAAGATACGGGCAGATCAGCTTGTCCACGAACAGGGGCTTTCGGAAAGCCGCGAGCAGGCCAAGCGCCTCATCATGGCTGGCCAGGTACAGGTCATGCCCAGGGAAGGAAGCCGGGCTCTCCCGGTCCGTGTCGACAAGCCCGGGCACATGTTCCCCAGGGAAACGGTCTTTGCCCTGACCGGCCAGGAACAGTACGTGAGTCGCGGAGCCTACAAGCTCTTGACCATACTCGAAAGCGCAAGCCTTGACGTCAATGGCTATGTCTGCCTTGACGCGGGTGCCTCGACGGGGGGCTTTACCGACTGCCTCTTGCAGCGCGGCGCTGCCAGGGTCTACGCCGTGGACGTGGGCAAAAACCAGCTGCACGAAAAGCTCAGGGCAGACCCCAGGGTCATCAACCTCGAGGGCATCAACCTGCGTACTGCCAGGCCCGATCTCATCCCCGAGCCCGTGGACATGGTGGTTGCCGACGTAAGCTTCATTTCCCTGACCCTGGTGCTTGAGCCGTGCATGACCTGGCTCAAGTCTGGCGGCTATGTCGCTGCCCTCATCAAGCCCCAGTTCGAACTCGGGCCCGGACAGACCATCAAGGGTGTTGTCCGCAGCGAGGAGGCCCGCAAACAGGCCATAGACAAGGTCGTGACCTTTTCCAGGGACGTCCTTCACCTTGACTGCCTGAGCGTGGTGCCTGCGGCCATCAAGGGTCCCAAGGGCAACCAGGAGTATCTGGCCCTCATGCGCAAGCACTAGGGCTGCAGGTTTCTGCTACTCGGCGCGGAGAAAGGACAGCTGCAGCGTGCGCAATCTCGGACCGTCGAACTCGCACAGGTAGACCACCTGCCATTTGCCAAGGGCTATGCGTCCGTTTTCCACTGGCACAAGACAGTGGCTGCCCATGAGCGAGGCCTTGATGTGCGCGTCCGAATTCCCTTCGGAATGCAGAAAACCCCAGTCTGTGGGAACAAGACTGCCGAGAAAATCGCTGATGTCCTGGCGCACGTCCGGGTCATAGCCCTCGTTGATTGTCACCCCACAGGTTGTGTGCGGACAAAAGACGCAGATAAAACCGTTTGTCCACTTTTTGTCCGCATTTCTGGCCAAAAAGTTGCCCAGCTCCTCGTTGATGTTGATGAGCTGGCTCTGCCTGCCTGTTGAAATGGAAATTCTTTCCATGCCGTTTCGTCCCTGGTTCCTGCGTAAGGCACAGGAACCATTGCCATCCTTTTTCTAGAGAATGCGATAGAACACCGGATCAGCGCGCAAAATGCCTGTTTCCCTCACCTTCTGCATGGCTCTGCTCATGGCCTGCGCAGTGGTTTCGTGCGTCATGTAGACCAGGGGAACGACATTGTCCTCGTTTTCCTTCTGGATGACTTGGGCCATGCTGATGTCCTCGTCCGCCATGCAGCCTGCGACATCGCGCAGCACACCGGACTCGTCGCTCACCATGACGCGCACGTAGTAGCGGGAGCGCCAGTGTTCGGGCGGCACAATGGACGCCTTTTCTATCTCCGTGACAAACCCCGTATTGTTGGGCCTGTCCATACGCGCCACTGCCAGAAGATCGCTCAGGACCACGCTGGCTGTGGGCAGCGCGCCGGCTCCCCTGCCGTGCAAAAATATGGGACCGGACACCTGGCTTTCGATACGGACCGCGTTGTAGACGCCTCCAACCCTGGCCAGCAGAAAGCTGTGGTGCACGAGGGCGGGAAACACACCGGCCTCGAGACGGGTCTTGCCACTCGCCTCGTCCTTGTGCAGCCTGGCCTCGGCTATGAGCTTGACCCTGTAGCCGAACTCCCTGGCAAAGGCTATGTCGCGCTTGTCCATGTTGCGTATGCCCTGCACGGGCATGCTGGCAAAGGGATAGTCCAGGCCAAAGGCCAGACGGATCAGCAGGGTCAGCTTGTGGGCAGCGTCAAAGCCGTCCACATCCAGGGTGGGATCAGCCTCGGCGTAGCCAAGCTCCTGGGCCTGGGTCAGGGCCGCGTCGAAATCCATGCCGTTGCTGGTCATTTCCGACAGGATGTAGTTACTGGTCCCGTTGAGAATGCCCATGATGGAATCTATGTGATTGCCTGCCAGTGGATCCGTCAGTGTTCCCACAATGGGAATGCAGCCCGCGACACTGCCTTCGTAGCGCAAGAGACAGTTGTTCTCTCTTGCCAGGCGGAAGAGATCCTCGCTGTCCTCGGCAAGAAGGGCCTTGTTGGCCGTGACAATGTGCTTGCCGTGCGCAAGGGCCCTGGAAATAAGCTTGTGGGCAGCACCCGTGCCGCCCATGAGCTCCACGACCACGTCTATCTGCGGATCATCGGTAAGACTTGTCATGTCGGTTGTGAGCTCGCATCCTTCGGGAAGCATGGCCTGGCGTTCCCTTGTGGCAGTGCGCACAAGGACCTTGCGCAGGACAATGTCGCGTCCCACGCGTTTTTCTATAAGTTCCCTGTCCTCGCGCAAAAGCCGAACCAGGCCGCTTCCCACTGTGCCCAGGCCGGCCAGCCCGACATACAGGGGACGCGAGGATGCGGATTCCATTGATGCAGGTTGCGTCATCATACAATACAGGCGCAAAGGCCCCCTTCAGGCTGGGGGAAGGCGCCTTCCTCCTTTCATGAGTGTTGATCTGTTCGATTGTGGTGCTGCCGGCCGCAGACTGGCAGTTTCTATCTGTTGGCGAAAAAAGATAGGAATAAATCAGACTTTCGCTGCTTGCAAGCAATGCGCACAGCGAAAATTTCTCTCGGAAGCCATCCCTTGTCCTGGCGGGACACTTTGGACCGGGACAGCATATTTTCTTTTGGGAGAAGTACACGTATCCTGCGGACGCAGGCTGCGGCCGTCTCCTGTCTGCAGCTCCAGTTCCCGGAAAACACGCAACTCTTCGCAACGCGCGCTCATCTCAAACAAGGCAGATTTCCATGGAAGACCATATTGTTTTTAACGCGGACATACCCGCTCTCGACCTGCTCGACCAGCGTCTTCTTCCCCTGGAGGAAAGGCGCTTTGTCTGTCGCACAAGCCAGGACGCATGCACTGCCATCAAGACCATGGTTGTGCGCGGCGCTCCGGCCATAGGCGTGAGCGCAGCCTTTGCCTGCGCCCTGGCAGCCCACGAGGCAGAGGGCAGAAAGGATTGGGAGAGCTTTCTCGAGCAGGCCCTTGCCGAAATTGCCCAGGCCAGGCCCACGGCTGTCAATCTTTCCTGGGCAGTGGAGAAGATGCAGGGCATCTGGCAAAAGGCCGCTCGGGAAGGAGAGCTCACCCCTGCCACGCTGTTTCGTCTCTTCACCGAGAAGGCCCTTGCCATGCAGGCCGAGGACATTGCCTCCTGCAGGGCCATTGGTCAGGCCTCTCTGGAACTTGTCCGCCCGAACGACTGCATCCTGACCCACTGCAATGCCGGAGCGCTTGCCACGGCAGGGTACGGCACAGCCCTGGGTGTCGTGCGCGCAGCCTGGGAAGCTGGGCGCAATATCACTGTCATTGCGGACGAAACTCGTCCCCTGCTGCAGGGGGCTCGTCTGACTGCCTGGGAACTGCACCGCGACGGCATCCCGGTCACCCTGGCTTGCGACGACAGCTGCGCCTGCCTCATGTCCAGGGGCATGGTCAACCTTGTAGTCGTGGGCGCTGACCGCATTGCAGCAAACGGGGACACGGCCAACAAGATAGGAACCATGGGCGTGGCCATCATGGCCAGACACTTCAACATTCCCTTCTACGTCGCGGCCCCTGTCTCCACCATCGACGCAAGTCTTGCCAGCGGCGATCTCATCCCCATCGAACAGCGTGCCAGAGAGGAAGTGACCTGCATCAACGGCAGGGACATTGCTCCCCAGGGCGTCAACGCCTTCAACTTTGCCTTCGACGTGACTCCAAACAATCTCATCACTGCCATAATCACCGACAGGGGCCTTTTGTACCCACCCTATACAGACAGCATTGGCAGGCTCTTTGTGGCCTGATAGCGGGGGCGTCATGCAGTATTGTCTTCTTCCATCGGCCCTGCTTGCCACGCATCCGGCAAAGGCAAACACAAGGCGCATTGTCTGGGATGCCTGGGATGTGGACGGGGAGGACATTTCCCTGTGCAGGGAGATGAACTCGCGCCTCATTGCCCTGCGTAGCGAACACGCGGCCTGGGCATACGAGACAGGACTTGTGCAGACCGAACAGGGCAGCGTTGCCAAGCTGTTCGAACAGGGGGCTACCCTGTCCGCCTGGTGGTGCTCCATCCTCTACGAGCGGCACCCCAAGGTCTCTCCGGCCCTCTATCAGCTCTATCTTTTGCGCACGGTAGAGCTTCTCCTGCTTGAGGGTGCGTGCTCTTCCCTGAAAGTCCATGGCCTGGATCCCGTGGCCTGCGGCATGCTGGAAACACTCTGCAGGGCCAGGGGCTGGGGCTTTGCGGCAGACGAGATGTCCTCTCCAAGGCCTGTTTCCAGGCTGAGAAGAATCTACGCGGCCACACCAGCCCCCCTGAGGGCCCTGGTGCGCCTTGGCGTGTGGCTTGTGCAGGTCAAAAGACACCTCAAGCGCACAAGGCTTGCCAAGACCGCAGTTCCAAGCGGAACCATAGCCACCTATTTCCCCAATATCGACCTTGCCAGCGCCAGGGAAGGCGTTTTTCGCTCCAGATACTGGGAAAGCCTGCATACGCTTCTCAACGCGCAAAAGGATATCCCGGTACGCTGGCTTTTCATTCGCTTCCCCTCGCCGCAGGGCTCCCTGCAACAGTGCGTGGCCTGGGCCAGAACCTTTGCCCAAAAGGCCAGGGACGGCATTTCCTTCAACTATCTGGAGGAATTCCTCGACACGGACGACATGATACACGCCTTCGTGCGCTATGTGCGCATCGCAAGGATGAGCCTGGCCATGGAAGGGGATCTGCGTGCCCGCTTTGTCTTCAGGGATTCCAGGCTCAACTTCTGGCCCCTGCTTGGCAGCGACTATGTGGAGAGCTTCCGCGGCTGGCGCTGCCTTGAGCGCTGCCTGCAGCAAAGGGGCCTGGAAAACTACGTGCGCGAGGCAGGCCCACAGGCCTGGTACACCTTTCCCATGGAAAACTGTCCCTGGGAGCGCATGCTGACCCACGCGGCCCACGAGCTTGGGACAGGACCTGTGTACGGTGCCCAGCACTCCACCATACGTCCCACGGACTTTCGCTACTTTGACGATCCCAGGACCTGGGAAGATCCCGCAACACGGCTCTTCCAGCCGGACAAGATCGCAGGCAACGGCGAAAGCGCCTGCTCGCAGTGGCGGCAAAACAGGGTGCCGCAAGAGCGCCTGACCATGGTCGAGGCCCTGCGCTATCTCTATCTGGCAGACAAGGTTGCAAGCGCCGCCTCCTTTGCAAGGCATCTCCTTGTGGTCACAAGCTTCTTCGCGGACGAGACCGAGGCGCACATACGGCTTTTGGCAGACTGTCTCAAACAGGGTCTGCTGACCGCGGAAGAAATCACCATCAAGCCGCACCCCTATCTGCCTGTGGAGCCCCTGCTCGCAACCTATCTTGGCGACGCGCCAAAGCCCGAGGTGACCAACACGCCCCTGCCCGAAATGCTGGCGTCCCACCCCATAGTCTGGGCCTCCAACTCGACCACGGCTGTTCTTGAGGCAGCCCTAATGGGCCTGCCTGTCCTTGTCATGCGGCCAGCAGGAGATTTTGACCTCTGTCCCCTGCAGGACATAGCAGGACTGACACGCACCTCGGATGTGGAAAGCGTACGCAAGGCACTGGAAAATCCCAGCCCCCTGAACGTGGCTGGCGACTACCTGTGCCTGGACAAAAACCTGCCGCGCTGGCGCGCGCTGCTTGGCCTGAAGGGGGCAGAAAGCCCGGCACAGCAATAGGAGCGCCGCTCCCGAGAGGCCCGAAAGGCCGCAGAAAATGCAAAGGGGAGCGAAGACGGGCCTTTGCCGTCTCCGCTCCCCTTCTCTTGTGCTGTGTCCAGCCAGGACGCTATGCCTTGGACTTGAGCTGCAGCCTTGCGGCCACGGCACTTGCGCCCAATCGCGCAAAGTCCTCTACGCTCTTGCCTGCCCTCTCGGACTCGGGCAAAAGCAGCTCTGGCCTGTTGGCAAGGCTCATATCCGGCGTAATGCCGTATTCTGGCGGGAAGCTGTTGTCAAAGTACATGTTCTGGAAGCCGCTGAACTTGAGCTGATGGGCCGTGCTGTCGAGCACTGCGTACTCGTTGTCGGTCACAAGGCCAAGGGCGCGGGCATTGACAAGGCCTGCCAAAGTCTCGCCGCCCTGGGTGCAGACAATGTGGCCGTGACGGTTGGCAAGAATCATGGCGTCCATGATCTGCTGTTCCGTGACCTGCACCACCTGGAAGGCCCTTTCGCCGCCTGTTTCCACAAAGCGCCTGGCAAGCTCGCGCACGCGCGGGAAGGACACTGGATTGCCTATCATGGCTGCCTGGGCAACGCTCGGGCGCACTGTGACAGGCTCCCATACCCTCTTGTCTTCCGGCGCGCTGTAGTAGCGGTAGACAGGATCCGCGTGCTCGCTCTGCACGCCGAAAATGCGCGGCAGGCTGGTGATGATGCCAAGGTCCAGCATCTTGAGGAAGCCGGACATGATGGCTGTGATGTTGCCGGCATTGCCCACCGGCACAAAGAGGCACAGCCTGTCCACGTCCCAGCCGAACCACTGGGCCGTCTCGTAGGCAAAGCTCTCCTGACCGAGAATGCGCCAGGAATTCTTGGAATTGAGCAGGGCCACGCGGTACTTCTCGGCCAGAATCTCCACCACCTTCATGCAGTCGTCGAAGACGCCGGGCAGCTCGAGCACAGTGGCGCCGCTGCCAAGGGGCTGGGCCAGCTGCTGGGGCGTCACCTTGCCGTGGGGCAGAAGAACCACGCTCTTCAGGGGCTTGCCCACATAGGCAGCGTACAGGGCAGCGGCCGCGGACGTGTCTCCGGTGGAGGCGCAGACCGTGAGCACCTCGTCCCAGCTGTTTGCGCGGCACAGCCACTTCAGGTAGCTGAAGGCACAGGCCATGCCCCTGTCCTTGAACGAGGCGCTGGGGTTTTGCCCGTCGTTCTTGTAGCTGAAGGGAATCCCGACCCTGTCTCGCAGGGCAGGAGCTGCAGCCACTATGGGCGTGTGCGCTTCCCCGAGGTAGACAATGTCCTCCTCTTCCACAATGGGGGCCAGAAGTTCGTAATAGGCAAACACGCCCCGCAGAGCCGTGGTTCTGGTCATGAGGCGCCTGTCGAACAAATCGCGCCAGTAGGCTCCGTCGTGCTTTTTCAGCTCGTCGAAGTTGCAGTCGTGCAGCAAGAAGACACCGCCACAGTCGGGGCATGTGTACAGCAGGCTGTCGCCAGGGTAGGTCTTGCCGCACCCAAGGCATCTATACTCCATCTGTCCTCTGTAGGACGGAAAATCCTGGGACATCTTTCTCCTCCGTGTCTCCGCTTCAGCCGTCCCCAAGACCCTTGTGTGACAGTCGGGAATTTTCAGCCGGCTCAAGAACAAAATGATAGTGATGGGTTACGCGTGATTGTCCTTTTGCTGCCCTGTGAGGGAGCCCTTCTTCGACAGGACCAGGCGATTTTCCCTGCCCTCGCGCAGGCGGACAATGTTTTCCCTGTGCCTGTAGGCCACCACTGCGAGCAAAAGCAGCGCCAGGGGAATCCAGCAGGTGGCGCCAAAGAACCACAGCACAATGGGCAACGAGGCAAGCAGGCAGAGAGACCCCAGGGACACAAAGCGCGTGACGGCAATGACGCCTATGCACACAAGGCAGGAAATGAGGGTGGGAAGAAAGGCTATGGGCAGAAACACGCCTATGCTTGTGGCCACTGCCTTGCCCCCGCGAAAGCCCATGAAGCAGGAAAAGACATGGCCCAGCACAGCGCACAGGGCCACTGTGGAAATGGCCGCCACATCGGTGCTGTCCCACATGGCCAAAAGCACAGGCAGGGTCCCCTTGAAGATATCGCAAAACAGCGTGGCCACGCCCCAGCCAAAGCCGCAAAGCCTTGCCACATTGGTTGCGCCGGTATTCCTGCTGCCGGCCGTGCGGGGATCCACGCCGCAGAAGACCCTGGCTATGATCAGTCCCCAGGGCGCGGCTCCCAAAAGGTAGGCGACAATGGACAATGAGATGACAAAGAGCATTACTCCTCTCCCGTTGCTGTGTTCTCGTCCACACCAAAGTCGTCCATATAGTCCGCTTGCTGCGGCATGGCCTCCTCGGGCAGAACTTCGAGGATCTGCATTTCGTTGTACAGGGGATTGACCCGGCCTATGCGCAGGACAACCCTGCTGCCGGGCACGGTTCTTTCGTCAAAGAGCTTCTTTCTCCCGCGCAAAAAAATGTCGTACTCGGGCAGGGCCACGGAAAACTGGGTGTCGTTCTCTTCCGTGACAATGCCGTGCCACCATCTCTCCTCGCCCTGCTGGGCAAAAAAGAGCAGTTTCCAGTAGCGGGGACGAAAGCGCTGAATCTGGCCTGCCCCGTCCAGGGCCATGTGCAGCACAAGCAGAAGATCGTCAAGTTCCTTCTGGGCAAAGCGGGGTGTCCCGTCGGCAAGGAAGGAAAGAATCTGCGCCTCGTTCACAAGATCCGCGTAGCGCCGCAATGGCGAAGTCATGGGCGCGTAGCAGGAAAGCCCCAGGGCAGCGTGCTTGCGGGGTTGTGTTTCCAGTATGGAGGGCACCATGCAGTGCATGATCTCGGTCATGAGCACGGGATCGTCCCAGACACCAGCGTACTTTTGCGGGATGTCCGCGCTCTGGGTGCGGAAAATGATGGGCACGCGCTTGTTCACTGCCCAGTCGGCCGCGGAGGCGCTTGCCAGGATCATCATTTCCGCCACCATGTTCTGGGCCTCGCTGGCAGGTTTTCCCGGCACAAGATCGACCTTCACGTCGCTGCCTTCGCCCTCAAGCGCAATGTGTGGCTCCAGCTTGTTCAGCACCACTGCCCCGCAGGAAATGCGGTAGGCCTGGCGCCTGCGGGAAAATTCCGCTGCCAGCCCGAGCATGGCTGCGTGGGCCAGGGCAGGATTGTCCTCCCCCGCAGTGCCGTCGAGCACTTCCTGACACTTCCTGTAGCGCAGATTGTCCGCCAGACAGACCCTGCGCACCTCGAAGGTGCACAGATCCTTCGGACGTCCGTCCCTGTCGATATCCTGGCGGAACACAAGGGCAGGGCGCGTGTTGCCGGCACGGAGGGACAGGGCGTCCGTGCCCAGGAAGCCGGGGAGCATGTGGTAGTCTCCTTCCGGCAGATACACGGATGTGCCGCGGTCGCGCACAAGCGCGTCGAACTTCGAGCCAAAGGGCCAGTCCAGGGCGGGGCAGGCCAGGGCCAGGGTAAGCGTCATGCTTCCGTCCTCGTGCCCCTCCAGATAGAAGGCGTCGTCTATGTCCTCGGTGGAATCGCCGTCTATGCTCACAAATGGCAGATCCAGGGGCTCAAGTCGGGCAATGTTCGGATTGTCCGCCAGGGCTCTGGCTGCAGCTTCCTGTCTGTGCCACCAGTCATCCCCTGGCGCGTAGCCCGCCTTGTCCAGCCAGTAGTTGTAGTGCGGCTCGAGCTTGCCCCAGGCAAGCAGGAGCCTGAGAGGCAGAAGAGGCTCGTCGTTCAGACCCTTGACCAGAGTCTGCCAGACAGTCCCGGAGGCGTCGGGCTCGATCATCTGCTTGCGCAGCATTTCCTCAAGCCTTGCCTGCACGCTTTCCTCAGGCCACTTGTCCTGCGGGGGCAGCTCTGCCCTGTGCGAGGCCACAGTGTACAGAAGACGCAGGAAGGGGGCAGCCTGCCCTATGAACTTCTCGCGCTCTTCCTGCTTTTTCTTTTCCTCTTCCCTGCGGGCAACGGTCTCGGCATTGTAAATCTCGAAATTCGGGGGCACGAAGCGAAAATGGGTACGGCAGGCAAGCAGCGCGTGACCTGTGGCTGCCACAGCGTCCACGTCCGGGCTACTGTCCACAAGCTCGGCAAAAAAAACGGCCTGGGCCTTGTCCACCTCGCCCTGGACCAGCTCCCAGAGGGCAATCGCGTCCATGCCTGCGCCAAGCTGCGCCCTTTTTCCCCTTGCAGCTTCCAGAACCTTCACCATGTCGTCCCGGCTCATGGAGGCAAAACCGGCCACAGGCGCGCCTATCCACGGGAGCACACGATTTGCCGCAAGCTTGGTCTCGCGCCTGTTGGGCAGCATGAGACGCAGCTTGCCGGAAACTTCCTCCAGAACAATGGCTATCTGCAGCGCGTTTGCGTCAAAGTATTCAACCACACAGCCCACAGCCGGGTACTGCACGCATGACGACATAGGGTGCTCCTTTGCAAGTGCTAGATTCAAGCCGTTTTCCTATATCCTTTGCCCCCTGCTGGCAAGATCCGGCCCAAATCCTGCCAAAACGGACACTTTCGGCACCCAATCGACAAAAAAGCGGGACAAAGCTGTTGACAAGAGGGGGCCAAAAAACAAAGGTTCTTAGACCTCCCCTGTTGCGCCTGCCCTGCAGCAAAAGCCGGGCAGTACGAATCGCGCGCCTGGCGCATCTGTTTGCGCACACAAACAAAAGGCCTGCTCGCTCCCCCGCTTCCACTGCGGCTGGCTCTCGTGAACACCAACAACCGCTCCCGAAAAGACCATCTTTCACTTTTGGAGGAGGAGAAATGCCCCTTCTGCATTCAAAGGTCCTGAACCACTTTGCCCTGCAGGATATCAGTCAGCCGCAGTTGTACCGCGAGCTCTATCCCTATACCAAGATCTGCCGCACGGACTTTGACGACGTGATGCTTGCCCCGCACCCGGCCAAGGAGATGCACATCACGGACACGACGTTCCGTGACGGCCAGCAGGCCCGCCCGCCCTACACGGTTGCCCAGATCCGCAAGATGTACGAATTTCTCTACCGCCTTGGCGGTCGTACAGGCCTGATTACCGCGTCCGAGTTCTTCCTCTACTCGGAACGCGACCGCAAGGCCATAGAGGTTTGCCGCAGCCTTGGCTACCAGTTCCCCAAGGTCACTGCCTGGACACGTGCCAACAAGCAGGATCTCGCCCTGGCCAGGGACATGGAATTCGACGAGGTGGGCATGCTCACCAGCGTTTCGGACTACCACATCTTCCTCAAGCTGGGAAAGACGCGCCAGCAGGCCATGGACATGTACCTGGATGTGGCAAGCCAGGCCCTGGAATGGGGCATTGTGCCCCGCTGTCACTTCGAGGACATCACCCGCGCGGACATTTACGGGTTCTGCCTGCCCCTGGCGCAAAAACTCATGGAGCTCTCCCGTCAGGCCAATTTGCCCGTCAAGATCCGCCTGTGCGACACCATGGGCTACGGTGTTCCCTACCCTGGCGCAGCCCTGCCCCGCTCCGTGCAGGCCATTGTGCACGCCTTTACGGACGAGGCCGGCGTTCCCGGGGAAATGCTCGAATGGCATGGCCACAACGATTTCCACAAGGGGCTCATCAATGGCGTGACAGCCTGGCTCTACGGCTGCGGAGCCGTCAACGGCACACTCTTCGGCTTTGGCGAGAGAACAGGCAACACCCCTGTGGAAGCTCTGGCCATTGACTACATTTCCCTGACCGGCAACGACAGCGCGGCAGACACCACGGTCATTTCCGAAATCGCGGACTTCTTCGAGCAGGAACTGCACTACAACATCCCCCACAACTATCCCTTTGCCGGACGCGACTTCAACGCCACCAGTGCTGGGGTGCATGTGGACGGTATTCTCAAGAACGAGGAAATCTACAACATCTTCGACACCAACCTGCTTCTCGGCAAGCCCGTGCCCATCATCATCACGGACAAGTCCGGGCGCGCAGGCGTGGCCTACTGGATAAACCACAACCTGAAGCTGACCGGCACGCCCAAGGAAGTGACCAAGAAGCATCCGGCTGTGGGCAAGATCTACAACGACATCATGAAGGCCTACGAAAACGGCCGTACCACCCACTTCTCCCACGAGGAAATGCAGAAACTTGTGCTGCGCTACATGCCCGAATTCACCATCACCGAATACGATCGCATGAAGCAGCTTGCTGGCGAGCTCTCGGCCCACGTCATCTGCAACCTGTCCCAGGAAAAGGCCCTGCTCAATTTCGACGACGAGGCCACAAGGCTGCTCGAAAGGTTCTCCACCCAGCACCCCTTCATCCAGCTCATTTCCCTTACGGACGACAAAGGCATTCTCAAGTGCATGGCCCTGAACACGGACAAGTCCTACCGCGATCTCTTTGCCGGCCTTGCCCCGGGCTACGACTTCTCGGACCGCGAGTGGTTCAGGGAGCCCATGAAGACTGGCGATCTGTACATCATGGATGTCTATCCCTCGCGCTTTACAGGCAAGCTCATCATCACGGTTTCCTGCGCTGTGACAGACGCGGAGGACAGGATTGTGGGCGTGCTCAGCTGCGACATGCAGGTCGAACAGATCCTCAAGCACGCGCAGGAACTCGTGCAGGACGAGGTCTAGCGCCCAGGGGCCGCTTTCATGCTGAGTGTACTTCCCGTTTTCATTGTCACGGCCCTCACGTTCGCCATGCTGCCGGGGCCGGACTTTGCACTTATCGTGCGCACGGCCCTCATCCACGGCAAGAGGCACGCGCTCTTCTCCTCCCTGGGCATAGCCACGGGCTTCAGCGTGCACACCACGCTGGGCGTGCTGGGCCTGAGCGCTGTCATCGCCCACTCTCCCCTGCTCTTCAACCTGATCACCTGGGCAGGGGCAGGCTATCTTGCCTGGCTCGGCATCCAGGCCCTGAGGGCACGCCCGGGCAAGCCCGACTCCAGCGCGGACCAAGGGGACAGGGAAACACCCCGGCAAACGGGGGCAAGCGCTGCCTTTTCGCCAGGCAGGGCCTTCAGGCAGGGCTTTCTGACCAATATCCTCAACCCCAAGGTCATACTCTATTTTCTGACCTTCTTCCCCCAGTTTGTGGTGCACGACGCGGACATGTCCATAACAAGCCAGCTCCTTGTGCTAGGCGCAAGCTGCTGCCTTGTCACAGGCGGATGGTTTGTCTTCCTCAGCCTCATGCTCTCCCGCGTGCGCCGCTACTTTGAATCCGAAACCTTCAGGCGCTGGCTTGAACGTGTCACTGGAGTCATTTTCCTTGGCTTCAGTGTCAAGCTTCTGGCCTCTTCTTCCTGATCACCCCTTTTGACCACAAGGAACAGCACGGATTTTTTCAGCCATGATCACACTCAAGGACCAAAAAGTCGTTGTCTCCCAGGGTAAGCTCCTGAGCGCAGAGGAAGCTGCAGCGCAGGGAATCGACATTGCGCAGGCCAGGGAGAACACCCTGGCGTGCCGTGTCATGAAGGCCCACAGCAAGGCTTCCGGCAAGGACGATCTCTTTCACATTTCCTTTGACGCCCTCATTTCCCACGACATCACCTACGTGGGCATCATTCAGACAGCCAGAGCCAGCGGACTTGAGGAATTTCCCCTGCCCTACTGCCTGACCAACTGCCACAACAGCCTTTGTGCCGTAGGCGGCACCATCAACGAGGACGATCACGTCTTCGGCCTCTCGGCAGCCAAGAAGTACGGCGGCATCTTTGTGCCCACCAATCTCGCTGTCATTCACCAGTACGCCAGGGAAATGCTGGCCGGCTGCGGCAAGATGATCCTTGGCTCGGACAGCCACACCCGCTACGGCGCCCTTGGCTGCATGGGTGTCGGCGAGGGAGGCCCGGAGCTTGTGAAGCAGCTTTTGAGCCGCACCTACGACATCCCAAGACCGGACGTTGTGCTCATTTGGCTCGAAAACGCACCCAGGCCCGGCGTTGGGCCCCAGGACGTGGCCCTGGCCATCATCGGCGCAGTGTTCAAAAACGGCTTTGTCAAGAACAAGGTCATGGAATTTGCCGGCCCTGGCGTAAGGAACCTGTCCGTGGAATACCGTTGCGGCATAGACGTCATGACAACGGAAACCACCTGTCTTTCCTCCATCTGGGAGACGGACGAAAGGGTGCAGGACTTCCTTGCCCTGCACGGCAGAAAGGACGCCTACGCACGTCTTGCCCACGATGTGCCCGCGGCCTTTGACAGCCTTGTGAAAGTAGATCTGGCAAGCATTGAGCCCATGATCGCCCTGCCCTTCCATCCGAGCAATGTCTACACGGTGAAGGAAGTGCAGACAAACGCAAGAGACATTTTTGCGGGCATCGAGGAGGAAGCCAGGGCAAAGTTCGGCAAGGCCGCTGCAGGCTTCAACCTGCAGGGCAAGATAACGGACAGGGGCGTGCAGGTGGATCAGGGCATTATCGCAGGCTGTGCAGGCGGAAGCTTTGAAAACATCACCCTGGCCTCAGCCATACTGGACGGCAAGAGCACAGGCATGGACGCCTTCTCCTGTTCCCTCTATCCGGCCTCTGCCCCCGTGTCCCTGGCTCTTGTGCAAAACGGTTCCTACACACGTCTCATGGCAGCCGGTGCCCTGCTCAAGAGCGCCTTCTGCGGTCCCTGCTTCGGCGCTGGAGACACTCCTGCCTACGGAGCCCTCTCCATCCGCCACACAACCCGCAACTTCCCCAACCGCGAAGGCTCCAAGCCCGGCAACGGACAGCTCGCGGGCGTGGCCCTCATGGACGCCCGCTCCATTGCCGCCACTGCGGCCAACGGCGGCATCCTCACTGCTGCCACGGATCTCGACTGGGACAGCATACACTGCGATCTTTCCTACAGCTTCGACAGGGAGATCTACGAGAAGCGCTGCTTCAACGGCTTTGGCCATGCCCAGAGGGATCACAAGCTTGTCCTTGGCCCGAACATCACGGATTGGCCGGCCATGAGCCCCCTGCCGGAGCACCTGCTCCTGAACGTTGTCAGCGTCATCACCGATCCCGTAACCACCACGGACGAGCTCATTCCTTCCGGCGAAACCTCGTCCCTGCGCTCCAACCCCCTGAAGCTTTCGGAATTCACGCTCTCGCGCAGGGATCCCGAGTATGTGGGCAGGGCCAAGGCCGTGCAGGCCAGGGAGACGGCCCGTCTGGCCAATCCGGCAGACAGCGCGCTCTTCGAGCAGGTGGCCGCTGCCTGCGCTCCGCTGAAGGACAGCAATCCGGCTCTGTGGCAGGAGATTTTCGGCAAGGGCACCCTGGCAGAGACTGGCATAGGCTCCACCATCTTCGCCGTAAAGCCTGGTGACGGCTCGGCCAGAGAGCAGGCTGCCTCCTGCCAGAAGGTCCTTGGCGGCTGGGCAAACCTGGCCGAGGAGTATGCCACCAAGCGCTACCGCTCCAACCTCATCAACTGGGGCATGCTCCCCTTCCTGCTGGACAAGGGCACAGGCCAGAACATGGTACCCGGCGACGTGCTTCTTGTTCCCCATGTGCGCAAGGCCATTGCCGACAATACCATGGAGATGGAAGGCATCCTGATACACGGGGGCAAGGCAACCTGCCTGCGCCTTTCCCTTGGAGCCCTGACCGAGGACGAACGCACCATCATTCTGGACGGCTGCCTCATCAACTTCTACAAGATGGGCAACTAGAGCAGTTTCCATTTGATATTTTTTCTAGTTTCCTGCTATATATTCCTAAGACCGTAGAGGGGGGGGGGGAGCTCCTCCCCTCCCCAGCAAAATAGCCCCACGTCTTGGAGAGCAGCATGAAA
>CALVGM010000175.1 GCA_944327095.1 uncultured Desulfovibrio sp.
TTCTTCTCGGATCTTGTGCGCCACATACACGATACCAACCTGACTCTGGACTTTGTGCGCCTCGCAAGCTACGGAACCGGCATGGAGGCCGGCAGCATCCGTTTCGAGGAGGATCTGGAAACGGACATACGCGACAAGCACGTGCTCGTGGTGGAGGACGTGGTGGACAGCGGCCAGACCATGGCCTGTCTTCTCCATGTCCTTGGCCTGCGTGGTCCGAAAAGCCTCAGGCTCGCGGCCCTGGTGGACAAGAGGGAGCGTCGCACGTCCAGCGTGCAGGTGGACTTTGCGGGCTTTGAGCTCGACAGGGGCTTTATCGTTGGCTACGGCCTAGACTACGCGGAACAGTACAGGGCCCTGCCGGACATCTGCGTGGTCGAGTACACAAACGACTGATCAGCAAACATTGCTTTGGGGAGAGAATATCATGCAGGTTACATGTCCAGGATGCCACAGCCGCTTTGTGCTGCCCGACGGCGTGAAGGACGGCGCACGTCTGCGCTGCTCGGTGTGCAAGGAAGTCTTTGTCTTCGAAAGGCCCAAGGAGGAACCAATCCCCATGTCCAATCCGGTTCAGGCTCCGAAGCAGGCTCCCCTGCCCGAGGACACCATGCCCAGGGAAAGCGCCCTGCCCGAGCTCACGGCGCCGAAAAAGCGCGGCGGCCTTGTGTTCTGGCTTGTGCTTCTGCTGCTTCTGTGCGTGGGCTTTGTGTACGCCTATCGCGCGCTGCCAGAGTTCAGGGCCCAGATAGACGCCCTGCAGGAACGCGTTCTCGGAGACAAGACTGCCGCTCCCCAAAAGCCCCAGGACAAGCCCGCGGCTGCCAAGCCCGCAGAGGAGGCCCTGGTGCTTGAGGATGTGCGTCAGTACTACGTGGACAACAGCAAGGTGGGTTCGCTCCTTGTTGTGGAAGGCTACGTGGTCAACAACGACCAGCGTCCCTGCAAGAACATACACGTGCAGGGTGCCATCTTGAAGCAGCGCCAGGTCATCGACTCGCGCGAGCAGAGGGCTGGCGTGCGTCTTTCCAACACGCAGCTGCGCGTCATGAGCGAGGCCGAACTGTGGGCTGCCCTGGAAAACGAGCAGGAACAGGATGTGTCCAACGCCTATGTGGCCCCTGGCGCAAGGGTGCCCTTCACCATGGTGTTCATGAACGCCCCGGCCGGCGTGGACGAGTACACGGTGCGGGTGGGGACATTCGAACCCGCCGAGGAAGGCCAGCCTGCCGGCACAACGGCGCAGCCTGCCGCAGCTTCTGCGACAAATCTTCCCGCACCTGCGGGTTCCCCTGCAGGCGCGGCTCCGGCAGCTCCTGCAGGTGCGCAGGCCGGATCCGCGAAATAGGTAATGCAAGGCCCCTGCAGGGGTCAGGGGCAAAAAAGCCCGCCAAAACGATGGCGGGCTTTTTTGCACCTGGTTCCTTGTGATTGTCTACTTGTCCTTCTTGTGGCTTGAGCGCAGCTTGACGCGCATGGGCGCGTGGCGGATGCCGAAGGTCTTGCGCAGGCTGCTCTCGAGGTAGCGGGCGTAGGTTGGGGAAACGCGCTCCGCGTCGCTCACAAAGAAGACAAAGGTCGGCGGCTCGCTTTCCGCCTGGGTGAGATAGAAGAACTTGGGTCGCGCGCCCTTCACCAGGGGCGGCTGATGGCTTGTCAGGGCTGTCTGCATGGCGCGGTTGAGCTGGGAGGTGGGGATGCGCACCTGGCATTCCTCGTGCACTTCCGCGGCCATGGGCAGGATTTTCCCAAGGCCCGCGCCGCTCTTGGCAGAGACTGTCAAAATGGGCACATGGGAGCAGAAGCCCAGCATGTCCCTGGCTGCCTTGACCACATCCTTGAGCTTGGACTCGGGCACAAGGTCGCTTTTGTTGATGAGAATGACAAAGGGGATCTTGCGCGTGTTCAGCATGTCCATGAGGCGCTTGTCCTGGGAGGACACGCCCTCTATGGCGTCCAGGGTCAGAAGGGTCACATCCGCCTTGCCGGCGGACTTGATGGAGGAGTTGGCGGAATACTTTTCCACTGTGTCCGTGATGCGCGTCTTGCGGCGCACGCCGGCAGTGTCCACAAAGACGTAGTCCTTGCCGTCCACGCTAAAGCGCACGTCCACGCTGTCCCTGGTGGTGCCTGCCACGTTGGAGACAATCATGCGCTTTTCGCCGGACAGGGCGTTGATGAGCGAGGACTTGCCCACATTGGGCCTGCCGAGCATGGCAAGGCGCAGGGCAGGGGGCTCAACCGGCTCGCCAAAGGCGGATTCCGGGATCATAGAGCAGAGCGTGTCCGCAAGCTCGAGCAGGTTGAAGCCGTGCTCGGCGGAGACCGCGAGCACAGGAAAGCCCAGGGCGTGGAATTCCGCGGTGAGCCTGTCCTCGAGTTCCGCGCCGTCCACCTTGTTGACAACGCACAATACAGGCACGTTGAGCCTGCGGATATGGTCGGCCAGGTATTCGTCCGTGGGCAGAAGGCCGTCCTTGCCGTCCACCACAAAGGCCAGCACAGCGGCCTCCTCGGTTGCCGTGTGCACCTGCTGCAGGATTTCCGCCTCGACCTTCTGCTGGTTACCACCGGACAGGCTGCGGATTTTGGTCTCCTGGGTGGGAGTCTTGGTGCGCAGGGCGTCGATGTAGTACTGGGTATCCTTCTTCTGGGACTTGTCGCTCAGATA
>CALVGM010000176.1 GCA_944327095.1 uncultured Desulfovibrio sp.
GGGCAATCTGGGTGGCCAGACGTCCGAGCACCTGATCCTGGGCATCGACAACGTACCACTTGCGGTCGATGTCCTTGGGTGTGGGGCTGAAGGTCTTCATAAAGCAAAACTCCGTCGGCGCCAGAAAAAGGCTGCCGCTCGATAGAAAATTTCTTGTGCTGATGCAAGGCTACCACCAAACGGGGACAGTGGAATTGCCTTGAACGGTCTCCCCTATAGAGTTTTCACTCTCTTGTCAAGGCACGGATCGCGTTCTGTCACAAAAAGAACCTCTTTTTCCGCCATAGTCCCTGTCCGGATTTTTTTTCAGACATGCAAGACACAATCTCCCCCAAGACTCCAAGCCAGGCAGAAGCCTCTGCCACTATGCCAACAGATATTCCCTCCCGGGCCCTTATCCGCAAGGGCCTTTTGCGGCAGCTTTTTTCCGGGGCCTGCATGCAGCGCTGGAACGACAAGCTGCGCCCCTGCCCGCTCGCGGAACTGGACAAGCAGGCGCACAAGATGATCGTGGCCCACCTGCTCTGGAGCAGGACCCTGCAGGGCTTTCCGGGCAGCAAAGACTACGCCCTGGCCCAGCGCATCATCGAGGGCGCGCTCTTCGACTACCTTTTTCGCACGGTGGTCACGGACATAAAGCCCCCGCTCTTCTACCGCATCCTGGAAAACCACGACCGCTACACAAAGCTCGCCTCCTACGTCTTCGACACCCTCAAGCCCGTGCTCTCGCCCCTTGGCTCCTTCTGGGAGCGCTTCCAGGACTGGCATACCCAAAGGGACAGCGAGCCGGAGGCGAGGATCATCCTCAGGGCTGCCCACCTCTTTGCCTCGCGCTGGGAATTTCGGCTCATCGAGCCCCTCAACGGCTTTGACGCGGAAATGCCGACCATAGCGGCCTCCTTCGACAGGCAGCTCCATGAAATGGCCGATCATGTGGCAGGCCTTGCCGAGATCCTTGATCCGCAAACAGCCATTGCCCGCCTTGCCAACTTCAGCGGCCAGCTGCGCTTCCAGGTGCGCTGGACGCAGATCCCCCGCATCCCCCAGACGGACGTACTCGGACACATGTTCCTTGTGGGCTCCCTGGCCTATCTCTACACCATGGCCCACGGCGCGTGCACCGCGCGCTCTGTCAACAACTTCTTCTGCGGCCTCTACCACGATCTGCCAGAACTGCTCACCCGCGACATCATCTCGCCTGTGAAGCAGTCCTCGGACGGGCTTGCGCGCCTCATACGCGAGTACGAGGCAGAAGAGCTCGACAGGCGCATCTTCGCTCCCCTGGCAGAGGCTGGCGAGACAATCTTGAAAAGCCTCCTTGGCTACTACCTGGGCGCAGGCACGGACTCGGAATTTTGCGAGCGCATTTTCCCCTCTCCCCAGCCATCCGCTCGGCAGGCTAGCCCGCAGGATTGTGGCCCCACGGTCATCGCAAGCTTTGCGCAACTGGATGCACAGCACGACAGGGATGAGGATCACCCCCTGGACGGCAGCGTAGTCAAGGCATGCGATCTGCTGGGCGCCTACCTGGAAGCCTACGAGTCCATCAGAAGCGGCGTTTCCTCCACCACCCTGACCAATGCCATCTTCCGCCTGACCTCCCAGCTCAAGGACAATACAAGGGTGCCGGGGTGCATGCACATGGACAGCCTTCTGGCCGACTTCGACTAGATCCCAAAGAGACCTGGAAGCGGGTCTGGCCGGCCCTGTCCTTGTGCCCAACCCCTTGTCAGACGCAGGCTTGTGCCTACCTTGAGAGAAAAAAGGTCCCATGCAGGGGACCCGGGGAGGTATATATAATGGATGCAGCAGAGAGCGAACGTTTGGCAGGATTCAGGGAAAGGTGGGCCAGGCTCTTTCCGCAGCGCCAAAACATGCGCTTTGACAACAACGTGGTACAAAACCCCTACTGTCCCCAGTGCCGCTTTTGCTGCGGCCCCCAGGAGGAGGCAACGCCCTTCCCCATGGCCCTGCTCGACAGCCAGGTGTCCCCAAGGACGCCGGAGGACTTCTACCTTCTGGACCGGCATACGGCATGCCTCGACCAGCGCGGCTGCAAGGCCCTTGGTCCCTGCGGCTGCAGGCTGGACAACACCCTGCGCCCCATAGCCTGCAATCTCTTCCCCTATGTCCTTGTGAACGGCAGGCTCTACCTCTACCGCGTCTGTCCCGCGTCCATGTTCATGGACAAGGACGATCTGCTTGCCCTTGGGAAAGCGGTGCACGCCTACCTTGCAAGCCTTCCCGAAAGGGACAGGGCCCGCATCTCCATAGAGCGCGCCAAAGAAGACCTTGCGGAAAAGTACCTGGACCTCCATCTTTCCCCCTTGTGCGCCGACAGGGCCCGGGCAGCGGTCTAGACAAAAGGCAAAGCGGACTTAGCTTGCTTTGCAAAACAGGGACGCCATGGGCGTCCTGCCGCGCCATGACCTCCGTGTGGGGAAAAGGGGCAGAGCAAATTTTCGAGGTGCAAACAACTATGGACGAGAGACAACAGAATACAAATACTCAGGAAAGGACTGGCGCAAGCGAGGAACAGTCTGTGAGGGATCAGGACATCCCCGAGGGCGCGGTGGAAATCCCTGTGGAAATCGTGGGCGAGGAAGAGCAAAAGCCGGCCGAGAACCAGGGAAGCGAGGAACAGGCCGAGGACAAGGAAGAGCACAAGCCTTCCTACGAGGAGCTCGAACAGGAGACCGAGAACCTGCGCAAGGCCATGGATGCCCTGCGCAAGGCTACGGACGAGGAAGTCCGCGACATCCGCCTGCGCAACCTGGCAGAAATCGAAAACTTCAAGAAGCGCCTCAACCGCGAGCACGGCGAACATCTCAAGTACGCAGCCGAAAACGTCATGAAGGATCTCATTCCTTCCCTGGACAACCTGGAGCTGGCCATCACCTACGGTTCCAAGGACGAGGCCTGCAAGGGGCTTCTGCAGGGCGTGGAAATGACCAGAAAGCTCCTTCTCGACGCTGTGGCCAAGCACGGCCTTGAACGCGTGGGCAAGGAAGGCGATGCCTTCGATCCTGCCCTGCACGAGGCCATTGGCACAGAGAGCAGAGAAGACCTGCCTCCGGACAGCATTGCCCGCGTCATGCAGGGTGGCTACAGCCTGCAGGGCAGGATAATCCGCCCGGCCAAGGTCATGGTCAACAAGCGCTAGAAAAAATTTTCTCTGGCCGTTCCCTGTGAAACAACGGCCGCTTGTGCAAAATAACACATGTCCATCCCTCGGAAGCTCTGCTTTCGGGGGATATTTTTTTGTCTCTTATCAAGTAGTTACCCAGTTCACAAGACTTTTGAAAACAAAAAGCCTTTTCTGTTATGTCGCTTGCACCATTTATCACAATTGTTTCCCTCAAAAAAAATCAAAAAAGTTGTAGAAAAAAACGTCCGGACATATTGCCAGCGATGCAAAATTGAGCTACAAGGAAATTAAGCTTCAAGTTGCGTATAGACATTCCCTTACAGATGCCTGTATTGCAACCTGAAAACACCAATTATCAAAAGATTTTTTTTGTTCACCCCCCAAATATTCCTTATAGTATAGTTCTATTTCATTAGTTCTTAGGAGGAACCACATGAGTTCTGAACTGAAAAGCATGCACATGGGCCAGGTTACGTCTTTCTTCATCCCCACAGTTACTCTGGTTGGACAAGGTTGCTCCAAGGAAATCCCCAACAGACTG
>CALVGM010000177.1 GCA_944327095.1 uncultured Desulfovibrio sp.
GCAAACGTTACCCTTACTCCGGACTCCGGCTTTGCCAGAGAACTCATGGATGCGGGCGCCGACAGCCTGAAAAAGTGCTATCAGTGCGCTACCTGCTCCGTAGCCTGCCCCATGGCGCCGGCCAACACACCCTATCCGCGCAAGGAAATGGTCTGGGCATCCTGGGGACAGAAGGACAGGCTTCTCTCGGATCCAGACATCTGGCTGTGCCACAACTGTGGCAACTGCTCCGAGCTCTGCCCCAGGGGGGCCAAGCCCGCAGATGTCATGGCGGCCTGCCGCAACATTGCCTACAAGAAACTCGTGAAGCCCGCCAAGGTCGGCGAGTGGATGAGCTCTCCCAAGGGTCTGCCCATTCTCTTCCTGATCCCTGCCGTTATCTGGTTTGTGGTCTGGGCCATCAGGGCATCCATTGTGGGTTCCTGGTTCCCGCGCACCGAAGATGGCCGCATTGTGTTCGGTCAGATCTTCTACGGCGACTACACCATCGACCCCATCTTCATGATCACCTTCTTTGGCGCAGTCTTCCTGCTCTACAGGGGCTGCAGCCAGCTGTGGAAAAGCTTCTCTGCAGGCAAGAGAACGCTGGTCATCGGGCCTACCAAGCCCTGGTACCAGCACCTGCTCGAAATGCTCTGGGAAGAGATCGGCAGCCACAAGAAGTTTGACGATTGCGAAAGCGGTCCTGCCACCGGACAGCCCAGCCATTCCCGCAAGAGCGGGCACATGTGCATGGTCATCGGCTTTGTCTGCCTGATGATTGTCACGGCAGTGGTCGCAGGCGGTCACTGGGTTGGCAAGGTCATTCCCTTCCTCAGCATCGAAACACCCATGCCGCTGGTCTTTCCTGTGAAAATCCTGGCCAATGTTGGCGCAGTGGTCCTTCTGGTGGGCCTTGTCCTTCTGACCATACGCCGCAAGCGCCAGAATCCCCGCTTCTTCACCTCCAACTACCAGGATTGGTATCTGCTGGGAATAATCTGGGTCATCGCCCTTACCGGCTGCCTCTCCCAGATGTTCAGGCTGGCCGACGCCGTGCACTGCGCCTACCTTGTGTACTACCGGCACCTGGTGTTTGTGTGGATGCTCTTTGCCTATCTTCCCTGGTCGAAGCTCGGGCATCTTGCGTACCGTGCGGCTGCACTTCTGTATGTCCGCATGTACGGGCGTGGTTAGAAAAACAGGACAAACTAACTCTCGAGCATTTTCGAGGAGGGATAAACAATGGCTGATTCAGAACGCAGGGTCTTTCCCATCGAGACTGTCCTGGCACTTGCTGCCAGCAAAGAAGACTGCGATTTGAGAGAAATCGCGGGATATATCCTTGGCGAATCCTTCAATTGCAACTGCAAGGCCAAGGTTGCCGCTCCCTTTGCGGCTGCCTGGATTGCCAGGCTCTACCCCAAGTTCGCAGATCTGGTCTGGAACGAGGAGAAGGAGACCTGGAGCAACTTCGTTGTCCGCGGCGCCCAGGTCTTTGGCGACAAGGTGAGCCTGCCCGCCATGGCTGGTAGCATGAAGGTCATGTGCCAGAACGTGCTGAAGAGCATTGCCGAGAAGAACGACGAGGTTCAGGCCCTGCAGCGTGAAGTGGCTGCCCTTTCCGCCCAGGTGGAAAGCCTGAAGCCCCTGGAAGCCAAGCTGGCCGCTGCCCAGAAGAAGGCGGATCAGTTCGAGGCCCAGCTCAAGGACCAGAAGAAGGAAATGGGCGCCCTCAGGCGTCAGACCATGGAGTTCCAGGGCAAGATGGCTCTCAACGAGGAAGAGCTGCTTGACACCATCAAGAACGCCATCAAGGACAATCTGAAGAGCATTTCCATTGCCGCTCCGGCAGCTGCCGGCGCAGCCGCAGCCGCCGCGACCGGAGCTGCTGCCGGCGCAGCTGCCGCAGCCAGCACTGGTGGCGATGAATTCGGCTTTGGTGGCAGCTCCGACGAATTCGGCTTCGGCGGTGGAAGCAACGACGAGTTTGGCTTTGGTGGCGGATCCGGCTTTGGCGGAGCCGCTGCAGAGCCTGCCGAGGAGAAGGCTCCCGAAGACGAGTTCGGCTTTGGCGACAGCAAGAAGGACGACGAATTCGGTTTCTAGATGAATTCCATTTCCCGTTGAGTTCGGCTTCTGCTTGCCGATAGCGACATCCTGAACCTTTTGGGATGTTCGCGAAAAGATACAGAGAGGGCGGTCCGTGCAAGAACGGATCGCCCTCTCTGTATCCGCAGGGGCTGGTCAGAAGTGTCTCCAGGCCTTATCTTTCTCTGGCCCAGGGATTTCTCCCGAATCTGGGGCAGAAAGGATGCACTCTATGGAAAACGGTACAATAGCCTCTCGCCCCCGGAGCATTGTCAGCCCGGGACAGCTTGTTGAAGATATCATGAACAAGACCTTTGTCAGCCGCGAACAGGCTGCAAGGCGCCTGCAGCTTACCCTGGAGGAGCTGGACAGCTTCTACAGGGGCGAATACGAGCTCACCAGAGAGCTGGCCTTCAGGCTCAGGGATGCCACAGGCTTTACGGCCTCGCACTGGATTGGCCTTGAACGCTATTACAGAAGGCGTCTGGCCAAGTGGCAGGAAGGCCTTGAGCAGACAGACGGACAGGCCTGAGAGCCGGCAGACACAGGAAAAGCGGAACGAAGCACAAAAAAGCTGGCAGGATCCATTCCTGCCAGCTTTTTTTTCAAAAGGGGATCTGGGCCCGAAGGTCACCAGGTGTTGTAGTGGGGCGGGGGCGTGTTCACCGGGGCACAGCCTTCCTCGGCCAGTTCCTTGAGCCGCTCAAGTTCCTTGGCTGTCCTGGCAAGCAGCCTTTCCATTTCGTCGAGCTGGCGCTGCTGCAGTGTGAGGGCCTCGTCGAGTTCACCGACCCGCCTGGCAAGGAAGTAGTTGTCCTCTTCCAGGCGCTGCATGCGCTCCTCCAGGGCCTTTTCTGCCTTGTGGTCGTGTTTTGCGCCCATGAGCTACTTGTTCTGGGCAGGCGGTGTTACCATGGGCAGAGCCCCTGGCGCAGGAGTGGCCTGCTTGGGCGGCATGCCGCTGCCCTTGCCCTCGCGGCCCATGGAATGGCTGATGGCAAAGGTCTGCCATTCCTGACGGGAGATTTTGCCATCCCTGTCCGTGTCAATGGCCGTAAAGGCCTCGTCCTTCATACCGGAAAAGGCAGCCATGAATTCTTCCTTGCTCAGGCTGTCGTCCCTGTTGGTGTCTGCCTTGGCGAAGGTAGCCTTGGCCGCGTCCATGGCATTGCCCCCTGCGCCGGGCATGGCGCTTGCGGCACCGGCTGGTGCCAGAAGGGCAAGGATTGCAAGAAGTGTGAAGAGACGGGACATTCTCAGGCCTCCTGGGAAGCTTTGAGCTCGTTGATGAAGAGCTGCAGATTGTCCGGCTGGTCTGCGGGCGCGTCCTCGTCCCAGAGCAGAGCGGACCAGAAGAAGGGGGAGTTGATTTCCAGGCTGAAGGAAGCCACGCGGGAGAAGCGGCGCAGCTTGTCCTCGGCCATTTGCTGCACATCGCCTTCGAGAGCTGCCAGAAGGGGGCCTGCTTCCTCGTGTATCCTGGACATGAGGACTGCCTTTTCCTTCATGGCCTTCTGGTAGGCGTCGCCGTCGCTAGCATCGAGGGCCTTTTTTGCCTCGGCTTCGCAGGCAAAGACCCTTGTGTGGTAGTCCTGCAGAAAGTCGATCAGATTCTGTATGCTGGACATGTGATTTCTCCAAAACTAGTCCCAGCGGCGCTTGTCGTCGATGGGGCGAATCTGCGGGGGCAGGGTACCGGGTGTGAGCAGCTTGAGCTTGGGACGCAGCTTTATCTTCTCGCGGAACTGATGCAAAAGCTCGTCCTCGCGGCTGAACTCGCTGGCCTCGATATGCAGGGTCATTTCGTCTATGCCATCGGGGTTGGTCACCACGATCTGCCAGCGCTTGATTTCCTCGAAGCGGCTCATGACCTGCTCGACCTGATGGGGGTAGACGAACATGCCCATGATGCGCGCCGTGGTGTCCACGCGGCCGACGATGTTGCCAAGGCGCGGGCTTGTGCGGCCACAGGCGCAGGGGCTGCGATCAATGTAGGAAAGGTCGCCTGTGGCAAGGCGGATCAGGGGATAGGTCTTGTTGAAGGCCGTGACCACGATTTCGCCTGTCTCGCCGTCCTTGAGCGGAATGCCTGTGTCGGGATGGCAGATTTCCACGTAGCAGCGGTTGGCAATGTGCAGGCCGGTCTTGTGGAAGCATTCGTAGCCTATGCAGCCCACGTCCGCTGTGCCGTAGCCCTGGCGCACAAGGATGTCGTACTTCTTTTCCAGCTGGTTGCGCATCTTCTCGGAAAGACGCTCGCCTGTGACAAAGCCCACTTCCAGGAAGAGATCCTTGCGCAGATTGAGGCCCTTTTCCTCTGTCTTCTGGGCAAGGTGCATGAGAAAGCTCGGCGTGCCCACGTAGCCGGACACACGCAGCTTCTGCATGATGTCTATCTGGGTGGCTGCTTCGCTTGGGCCTGCGGGGATGACCGAGCAGCCCAGGTTGCGCAGGGGTTCCTCGAACATGAGACCGGCAGGAGTGAGCTGGTAGTTGAGGGTGTTCTGCACAATGTCGCCCGGACGGAAGCCCACGGAATAGAAGGCCTCGGTGTAGCCCCAGTAGTCTTCGGCCCTGTCCTCGGGATCGAAGATGGGTCCGGGAGAGAGGAAGATGCGCTTCAGATCCCCTATGTCCTTGGTCAGAAGGCCGCCAAGACGCGGTCCCATGGACTGCAGAAAAATGAGTTCCTTTTTCTTCAGAATAGGAATGTGCTTGATATCGGAAAGGGTCTTGAACTTTTCGACA
>CALVGM010000178.1 GCA_944327095.1 uncultured Desulfovibrio sp.
ACATGCATGGTACAAAATCCGATTCACGGTTTGAGCTTGTGCCCAAGTTCAACATCAGCTACCAGCTGACAGACGACATCATGTTCTACGGTGGCGTGAATCGCAGCTTTATTCCCGGAGGCTTCAACAATGCCACTACATCTGGCGTAGATATGACCTATGACGCCCAGACAGCCTGGAACTACGAGATTGGCGCCAAGACGGAGTGGTTTGACAAGCGCTTCCTGCTCAACCTTGCGCTCTTCCATTCCTCGTTGAAGAACATGCAGGTCATGAAGCTGGATTTGGCCAGTGGATCCTATCTGAGCGACAATGCCGGCTTGGCCCGCATCTACGGCGTGGAAGTCGATGCCATGGCACGGATTCTGCCAGGCCTCGACGCGGAATTCAGCTTTGGCTACCTGTGGACACGGTTCGACGACTACACGCACATGGGAATCGATTATTCCGGCAACAAACTGCCCTACACCCCCGACTACACTGCCAGCTTTGCCCTGCAGTACCGCCATGAAAAGGGCTTTTTTGCCAGAGGCGAGGTCCTGCACTACGGTCAGCTCTACTGGAGCGAGGACAACGACTCCAAGAGGGAGCCCGTCACATTGCTCAATGCCCGCGTAGGCTACGAGTTCGAGCCCTTTGCGGTCTATGTGTACGGCAACAACCTGACCGACACCAAGTATCTCAACTACTATACGCCATCCACCCAATACGGCATGATGGCGCGTCCGCGCGAAATTGGCGTGCAGCTCAAGTACACATTCTGACAAACGCATTTTGGCCTCACTGTCCCCCGCCTTCCTGGAGCGGTAAAGACGGGAACAGTGAGGTCTTTTGTCCTTTCAGGCAGGCTCTATGGAACAAAAGGCGAAACTCATCCAGGTATCCCCCCTGGCAAAACTGATGCTGGCAGGATCGCTTGTCTTCGGTGCGTTCGACACCTTGCTCATTCCGGTTCCCTACCTGGTGGCCTGGCTCGTTCTCGAGCATTTGGCAGGAAACACAATCTGGCCCATGGACCAGCTTTTTTTCTGGGTGTTTGTGGCCATTGCCGCGCGCTGGCTTGCAAGCATTGTCTCCACAACACTCTCGCACCTGTCCGCCATGCTGGTCACTACGGACCTGCGTACAAGGCTTCTCGAGCATCTGGTCAGGCTTCCCATGCACTGGCACGCGAGCCAGACCCAGGGGGGCATCAAAAAGGTGTTCACCAGTGACATTGGTCAGGTCGAAAGCTTTCTCGCTCACCACATTCCGGACACCGTCTCGGCCCTGCTCCTGCCCATTCTGTCCCTTATATGTCTTTTGTGGATCAACTGGATCCTGGGGCTGCTCCTCGCGCTCCTGTTTGTGGCATGCATCCTTGTGCAGACGGCAAGTCTTGCCAGGATGAGCAAGGACAGCGTACTTGGCCGCTACAACAGGGCCCTGGAGGACCTCAATTCCGCAGTGGTGGAATTCACCCGCGGCATGCCTGTCATCAAGCTTTTCAACAGGGAACTTTCCTCCTTCTCGAAGATGCGCAGCTGCGTGGACGAGTTCAGGGACATCCAGACCCAGGGCTATGTCACCTTTGCCCCCCGCTGGGCGCTCTTTTCCACTCTCACTGTCATGCCCTTTACCCTGGCCGCGGTGGCCGGGGCTCCCCTGTATCTTGCGGGGCAGGCTACGCTTTCCGAAGTAACGCTCTTTCTCATGCTGGGCTGCGTCTGCCTGAGTCCCCTGACAAAGCTTGTGCGTCTTGCGGCCATGGTCTCCGAAATGACGCAGAGCCTTGACAGGCTGCGAGAGGTTCTCGCGGTAGAGATGGAGCAAACCGGCACCTTTTCCGCCTCGCTTGTGCGCACGCCCCAAATTCGGGTGCAGAATCTCTGTGTGCGCTTTGGGGAAAAGACCGTGCTGAACAACATCAGCCTTGTGGCCGAACCCGGCACCACAACCGCCATAGTGGGTCCTTCTGGCTCGGGCAAGAGTACCCTGGCTGCCACCATTGCGGGACTTGAGCGCGTTGACTCTGGCACTGTGAGCATTGACGGCTACCCACTGGCTTCCTTTCCGGCAAGCGAACTTGCCGGTCTGATCACGCCTGTCTTCCAGGCGCCACACATCTTTGCGGGCACCATAGCAGAGAATATCGCGCTTGGCGTGCAAAATCCTCGCGAGGAAGACATTGTCCGGGCAGCGCGTCTTGCCCGTTGCGCGCAGTTCATCGAATCCTTTCCCAGGGCATACGCAACAAGGATTGGGGAAGGGGGCGAGGTGCACCTGAGCGGAGGCCAGAAGCAGCGCATTGCCCTGGCGAGAATGGCCTACCGCAAGACTCCTGTTGTCGTCCTCGATGAGGCCACATCCTATGCCGACGCCGAGAGCGAGGCGGAGATCCAGGCAGCCCTCTCGGAACTTCTCAGGGGACGTACCGTGATTGTGGTCGCCCACAGGCTGCATACCATAGCCAGAGCGCAGCAAATCCTTGTCCTGAAGGAGGGCGAGATTGTCGAGCGGGGAACCCACGAAAGCCTTCTGGCCGAACACGGTGTCTATGCCTCCATGTGGGAGGCTCACCACAAGGCCAGATCCTGGAGCATACGTACACGAAGGGAGGCCTGCCCATGCTGAAAACAGTACTTTCCCTGGCCAGAGGATCGGCTGCCTCCCTGCGCAGGGCCATGATCCTCCATCTCTGCCTCATGGGCGTGCAGCAGGCCTCGTACGTGGTGGCCTTTTTCCTGCTCCAGACCCTGTACCTTTCCCGAGAAGGCGCCCGCACTGGCTGGCTTGTCTGGGTCTGCGTTCTTGCAGCCCTTTCCTTGGCCTACGCCTTCCTCAATCTGCGCTCGCTTGTGTCCGCCTATACGGGAAGCTA
>CALVGM010000179.1 GCA_944327095.1 uncultured Desulfovibrio sp.
CCGTCGTCGCCGCGCAGGTTCGGACAGTTCATGAGGTAGGGCAGCTCGAAGCGCACCACGTAGCGGTTGAGGGACCAGTCCGCGTCCTCCTTTCTGCCGCTCACGGCCATGGCGCACTTCTCCGTGCCGGAAAAGTAGCTTGCCAGCACATGGTGCTCGATGAGCACAGGCAGGACCTGGGCCGCAGAGCCTGCTACGGCAGGATCGGCGCGGGCAGCTATGGAGCCTGTCTTTCCTATGTGCTCAAGGCCCTTTGCCCACATGGTGTCGGCAAACTGCACGGACAGGGAAATGCAGGCAAGGACAATGACCTGCATGGCGTTGAGTCCCGAAAAGACAGGGGTTATGGCGCCCATGGCAAAGGAGTAGCGCAGGGGAATCCATGCGTTGGAGTAGCGCACTCCCGCAATGCCCCTGCCGTCCTGGGCAGCCCCGAGCGTGGCCGCCAGGGTGGTCAGGATGAAGAGCCAGGCCACCACAATGGCGCAGCAGCAGTTGAGCACATTGAAGAGGGTAAAGAGCAGATCCCCGAGCACTGCCCCGGATCCCCTGGTGGCAAGGCTTGTCAGATCGTGCCAGCCCTCGCCAAAGAGCGCGGAAAGGACCTGGACGCTCAGATCCCCGGGGTTCAGGTCCCCGGACAGGGAAAACGTGTCTGCCATGGGTGGCCTCCATGCCGCGGGCAGGCCCAATGCCTGCCCCAAGAGGGAAGCGGGAACGGGCCGCTCGGGGACTTGTCACAGGCGCCCCAAGTGGTCTAAAAACCGTCCCCATGAGCAACAGCAAAATTTCCACCCTCCACCCCATAGAACGCCAGGATGTCTTCCAGAAGGTGCTGGCCAGCCTGGACGAGCTTGTGTCAGACCCGTCCTACAGGCCTGGCGATCGCCTGCCGCCCGAGCGCGAGCTTGCCGGGCGCCTTGGCGTGAGCAGGACACTGGTGCGCCAGGCCCTGAAGCTGCTCGAGGCAGCCGGCAAGGTCGTGAGCCGCATGGGCAGCGGCACCTACGTGGCGGACACGACGCGCAGGACCAACCCCTGCCTGCTCTCCTGTACGGTGCCGAACACGGTGGACATGGGCTTTCTGGAAAAGCTCGTGGACCTGCGCTCGCTGGTGGAGGAAAAGATCTTCCTCGAGTTCTGCGCACGCTGCACGGACAGCCAGCTCGACGAGCTCAGGCGCCTCATCGACGAGAACATGCGCGAAGACCTGCCCGGCAGCGAGCTCATGGGACTGGACATGAGCTTCGAGGAAAGGGTGGGCGAATTTGTGGGAAACGATCTGCTCTACTGCGTGCAAAGCCAGCTGCACCAGGCCTGGATCATGGCCTGGACACGCTACGGCTACGTGCCGGAGAGCCAGGAAGTGCTGCACAACGAGCATCTTGGCCTGCTTGAGGCCCTGCACGCCCGCGACAGCAGGGAGGTGTCCCGCCGCATCGTGCAGCACGTCAAGCGCGCCCACGAAGCGTGCGGGGACAATAGGGCCTGAGACCCCCCGGGCCGGATTGGCCAGGGATCCCAGGGCCCTTTCTCGCAGCTCTGTGTTATCCGCAGGGACGCATCTTCCAAGGCCTCCTATTCCCTTTTGCGCAAGGACGCTGGCAACAGGAGGCCCGCAAGCCAGCTCGTGAAGGGCACAAAGCGCCGCGTGCGGCACACCCGCGCACGCCAGGCCGATGCCAGGCACATGAGGCCGGAGGCAGCCACAAAGCTTGCGCAGGCAAGGCCCGCCAAAAAGCGCACCAGGGGCACCCTGGCTGGAAAGAGCAGGTTCGCGTAGCAGACCGCAAGGGCAAGGAGGCAGAGCAGGGCAAGGATTATGGCCTCGCGCACCCTTGCTTTCGCATAGGCCGCAAGGCTTTCCTCGCTGATGCCCCAGGCCGCGAGCACCCTGGCAAAGTCCCCCTCAAGCTCGTTCTCGCGCTCCAGATTGCTGGCAAGCTGTTTTTTGGCCTGCGCAAGGGGCCCCAGGGGATTTGCGCCGCCAAGGGAGCGGGCAAAGTCAAGCCCGAGGCTCAGGCCTGTGGCCCTGTCCAGGCGTCTCCAAAGCTCCTTGCCCGGTTTTTTGTCCGCATGTCTTTCCGGGCACCTGCCCGGTGGTCTGTCCGTCTCTTGCGCGCTGTGTTCTACCACGCGGGCTCACCTCCATTGTCGTCCCAGTAGTGGGCCTTTCCACCCTTGTGCTTGTCGGCAGCAAGGCAGGCAAAGGTCTTCTTGCCGCGATGGCGGCCGTTTTGTACCTCAAAGTAGGCCAGGGGGCTGTTGCATTCCGGGCAGTGGAACGTGCCCGCTGCCGCAGGACGCGCCTTTGGCGTGCCGTCCATGTTGAAGAAGATGGCGTCCTGGCTCTTGTGATCGGTCTTCTCGAAGCAGGCGCAGTAGGGGCGGCCGTTCTTGCCTACACCCTTGCGCAGGCCCTGATGGCACTCGGGGCAGGTTTCCCGCACAACACCGTGCCTCTCGCCCATGGCGTCGCGCTCGAAATACCTCTTGCCCCGGCAGCCTGTCTCGCCAAAGCGCGTGCAGCCGTAGAAAAGGCACACGTTGTCGCGCACCACAGGGCGCAGGGGCGCTCCGCAGCGCGGGCAGGTAAGATCGGGGTAGCTGAACTTCTCCCCATCCTGCTCCCCTTCCTCCTGGCATGACGCGCCGGAAAGGGAGCCTGCGGCCTCGTCAGGGTTTGTGGGGGAAAATCTACCTGAAGCCGTAGCCTCGGTCGGTCTGGCAGAAAACTCTGCGTCTGTGCCCGCAGCCCCGGCTGCGGCACGGACCGAGCTGCCCGTGGCATTGTCTGACATGGGGTCTATCCTCTTTCTGTTGCCTGGTTGTGTACATTGGCCATGGTTCATGGCCGCTCTCATGCCTTGTGTCGCGTCTGCCAACGCCAGGGGTTCTTCCCGTCCCGACCGGGAAGGCCCGTCGCGAGAAGAAATAGATCACATGGCGAAACTTGTCAACTTTTTTGGCCGACCAAAAAAAAGTATTGACAGCTTTTCAAAAAATGGCTAGATAGTGGGCGAAGGAAAATTCCGGCATGGTTCTCCAGATTGGTGTCCAGGGCATGGTGCCCTGGGCAAAACGGCCGGCTTTCCCAGATTGTGTTGTCCTTTCGGCCTCTTCACCCCTTTGGGGCCGGAAGGGTCAGGCCCTATCCTTAATAGTACCAGGCAACGTGACAGGGGGAAGACAACCCTTGCGTACAGAACAGAACTTGAAACCATCCACAAAACAAACCACGAAACAACCCCTGAAACAGGGCATCTCAGGCCATGCTTCGACGCAGAAAAGGCTCTTGAGGCGCTCTGGCTGGCAGAGCTGCGCCCATGTGCTGCGCGGTATGCTGATTTTTGTCTTTTTGCTGGCTCTTTCTCTGGTGGCCGTGCAGGGCAGGGCCAGGGCCGCGACCTGCGCTGCCACAGGCACGACCGAGGTGACGCCAGCGGACGTGTACGAGGCACGCATGGCCGCCAAGTCTGCGGACGGAGCCTTCGACTTTTCCACAGGCTCTCTGGAGGCCGCAAAGGAGTGCGCGGACCTTCTCAACCGCATCTCCTCCATCAGCCTCGATCAGGTGGCCGTGCCAGGCATGGACGAGGTGCTCGCGGCTGTGCGCGACTCTCTTGAGGAGGCTGCCCAGGAGACCATCGAGGAAGCCTGCCGCTATGTGGCCGGCAATACCTCCAACTGGGCGCGCTCCCAGCTCTCCATGGCGCGGACCAGCGCCAACGACACGGCCTCACGCCTGGCAGGCGCGCGCGTCAACGTGGCAAATCCCGATCTGGCGGACGTCATAGCCACCCACAGGACAAGGCTCAGGCAGGGGCTTCCCACCTACGCGGATCTGCCCTCGCTGCGCGACCTCCGCTAAGCTTTCGGGAACACCACAAAATTTCACAAACAGAAAACCATCATACAGAATCATCGCAACGACAGGAGACTGCGAGGAAGAATATGGCCATACGCTACAACTTTGCCAACCGCTATCGCTGGCGGGAGAGCCGAGCGCCCAGCGATACGCCAGGCACGCTCGTTTTGCGGGTGGACGACGTCCACACAAGCTCGGACAGGGACGGCAGAAGGGAAATCACCGGCTTCTGGGGCACAAGCATGTGTTCTGGAGAGCAGATCTACGTGCGTCTCACAACCGAGGAGGAAGAGCTGGCAGAAAACAACCGCGCCGTGCCGCCAAGCCGCCGCAGCGCTGCCAGGCTGGTGGACGAGTACCCCGAGCTTGCCAGGGCTTGCCTTGTGCCCGAGGAAAGGCGCCCCCTGGTGCGCTGCGACAGGGCACGGCTCATCACGGATCAGGAGGGCAGGCCAACGGCCAGCGTACGCTTTGCCCAGGGCTCGGAGACCATGGTCTACACGCGCATGCGCTGTGGCTGGATGGTGCCCTATGTGTCCTACCAAAGCAGGCTTGACGGCACAGTCTATCCCCAGGAACACATGGAGGCGCACAGGTATTCCACTGTGAGCATGGCCCTTGCGCGCGGCCGCGGGGGCGTGGACTACCAGCGCGTCTTTGCGGAAAGCCTGGCCAGGGCCGCGCGTCTTGGCATGGCAAGCTACGCCAGGGCAGCCTCGGACGCTGCCTGGGACCTTGTGCAGGCCTGGGTGCGGGAGCGCCTTGCCGGCAACGAGCAGGCCAGGATAGGGGCCCTTTCCTTTACGGTCTGGTACCCGGAGAAGAGCTTCGTCTTTGACCTTGGCGATGCGAGCGGCCTTGGCAGGCAGGCGCTCACGGACTTTCTGGCAGGGCCTGCCTTTGCGCCTGCCGTTCAGTGCGGCAGCCTGGGTGCCACAGCCGGCCCCTGCGCTGTGCAGCCCGAATGCGTGCTGCGCTTTCTGAACCCTGAGGGCGAGGTCTGCGGCGTCTACAGGGTCATGGCCTACGAGTTCGCCTCCCTGCCGGCCTGGGCCAGGCGCGCCGGAGCAGGTCTTGCCGACACGGCAGAAGACAGGGCGCGGCTTGTCCTGCGCGAAATGGTACAGGGCCTGGACCCCGCCTTTGTGGCTGCCCACAACATTGAGCGCGTGGACATTCTGCCTGGCAGAAACTACCGCGGGGACATGCATCTTGTCTTTCCGCAAGTGCAGCAGGCAAGGGCTCTGACCTCCCAGGGGGCGCTGTGCCAGCTCAAGAACATGGTCTACCTTGGCCTTCTCCACAGCCAAAGTCCCCTTGGGGAACGCAGGCAGAACATAGGCTGCGCCCAGGCCTTCATGCCCAGGAGCGCAGGCGACTGCGTCCTTGGCTGGTTTGGCCTGCGCGACGGCTCTTCCTACAAGAACGCCTGCCTGCTCGCC
>CALVGM010000180.1 GCA_944327095.1 uncultured Desulfovibrio sp.
ACGCCAGCGAAGGCGGCTGCGTCAGCAGCCTTCACGCCGAGTTCGCAACCGAGGACAACGATGGCGATCTTCACGAACAGTTCGGGGCGGCAGGCGTCGTGGAGTTTTTCCACAAAGCCGGGGGCCACGTTGCCGATGATGATACCCACAACCAGGGCGACGATGTAGCCGGCTTCAGTGGAGAGGCCGAGTGCCCACGGAATGCCCTGCTTGGCAAGCTGGGTCGGGTTGGCCGCGATGTAGGCGTTGGCGCCCACAACGTAGCAGGCGATGGCAACGAAGAAGATGAGGGTGAAGGAGGCAATGAACTTGGCGACATTGCCCTTCATCAGCTTGGTGCCGATCGCAAGACCAAGGGTCACAAGAATATAGGTGGCAAGCAGAGCCTGCCAGCCTTCCATCATGCCTTTGCTGGCGGCTTTGAAGCAGTCAATGGGGCTGTCCACCCACATGCCCCTCTTCACGATCCAGCCAACAAGATCGAGCCCTGCGAATTTGGCAAGGCCGAGCACGAAGAGGAGGCCGCCGAGCAAGCACGCGACCTTGTCTTCGTTGAAGGTAGTAGAGGTTTGGTTAGCCATTCGTACTCCTCACTCGTCTTGAGTGTTGTACCTTGTGCGCTGTAACCTCGCAGCGCAATGCCTTAAAAACAAATGTGCCTAGGCCCGAAGGTCGATTCTTGCTTTCCCCAAAGATGATCTTTCAAGCCATAATCCCTGTTCGTGTTTTCGGGGAAACAGGTTCTGCGGAAACAGGAACAGGGAGACGTTTTCCCCTGTCTACCATTCTTTACAAGGGAGCGCAAGGAGAAGAAAAAAACGGGCACAAGGCTGAAATACAAATGTATCCCAAAGCCTTACCTGTTCCAAAGCCCCTGTGTTTTTGTGCCCCTTTGCGTCTTTCGGGCTGGTCCTGTGGCACCCTGTAACATGAGTGTTTTGCTTTTCTTTGTGAAAAGGCAAGTCATTGTCGCTTTTTGCCCCTTCTTGTGCCTTGTTGCACATGGGTGTTCTTTCGCGTGGGCCTTCGAAAGGGCCCCTTTTGCCTGCCAGCTCGGGATTTCGAAGTTTGACCTGGGGCAAGAAGACGCATAGCTTCAGGCAGGTTTTCCGGCGCAAGCCGGGCATGTTTTCACTTTCAGTGCGAGGTCACGCCAATGTCCATCACCCTTGCGGATTTGCAGAAGAAAAAGGCGAACAGGGAAAAGGTCTGCATGGTTACGGCCTATGACTACACCATGGCCAAACTGTGTTCCGAGGCAGGGGCAGACATGCTCCTTGTGGGCGACAGCCTCGGCATGGTCATGCTTGGCTACAAGGATACCGTGTCCGTCACCATGCAGGACATGATACACCATTCGCGCGCAGTCGCGAGAGGCGCAGACAGGCCCTTTGTGCTCACGGACATGCCCTTCATGTCCGTGCGTACGGGCAGGCGCGACGCCCTTGTGAACGCAGGCCGCCTCATGGCCGAGGGCCGTGCCAACGGTGTCAAGATAGAGGGGGGTGCAGAGCTTGCGCCCGTGATAGGCGAAATGGTGCGCGCGGGCATTCCCGTCATGGGGCATCTTGGCCTTACCCCGCAGTCCGTTAACGCCCTTGGTGGCTACCGTGTCCAGGCCAGGGCTCTGGAGGCTGCCAAAAAACTCCTTGAGGACGCTGTGGCCCTGGACGAGGCCGGTGCCTTCGGCATTGTCCTCGAGTGCCTGCCGGACAGACTGGCGACCCTTGTGAGCAAGAACGTGCGCGGCATCACCATTGGCATTGGCGCAGGCGCGGGTTGCGATGGCCAGGTTCTGGTCCTGCAGGATTTGCTTGGCATGTACAGCGACCTTTCCCCGAAGTTCGTGCGCCAGTTTGCCCAGGCAGGGACCTGTATACGCGAGGGGGTCGCCTCCTACTGCGAGGCCGTGCGTGGCAGCACCTTTCCGGATGCGGCGCACAGCTTTGCCATGGACGATGCCGTGTACGATGCGCTCGCTGCCAAATGGGGCTAGCCCCCTTGCCTGCCCAGTCCAGAATGCCTATTCGGCCCTGTAGGGGCTTTGCACTTCGTTGTCTGCTGGCAGGGCGTTGGCCCAGCCCCTGCGCTGCAGTTCAAGGACGGTCTTGCGGCAAAAGGCCGGCAAAAGGGCTTTTGCCTCGTCTGTCAGCTCGGTGTCCATGGTGGTGAAGTCAAAGGGTTCGAGGCCAATGACAAAGCACTCGGGCCTTGAGCCCATGAGATCGCAGGTCTGCAGGAGATCCACAAAGTCTGTGTCGTGGGTCGAGTCGTGGAAGCTCAGAGCCTTGCGCATGTCCTCGTTTTCCAGCAGGTAGACTGTGCCTGGTTCCCCCTGGGCGGAGACAATGTCCAGCGCGACAACCCTGTCATAGTCCTGCAAAAGCGGCATGAGCCCGTGCCCGAGTGTGCCGCCGTCCACAAAGTCCACGTTGTCTGGCCAGACGTAGTGGTCGCGCAGGTATTCCATGGCGCGAATGCCAAAGCCTTCGTCGCGCAAAAGCAGGTTGCCGACACCAAGAATACACATTCTTGCGGATTGTTCGGACATGGGCTTTCTCCGGAGTTTTTCTGTTTTTGGAAAGGAAAAGGGCGGAAACGGCGTATTGAGCCGTTTCCGCCCCAAACATCAGCAAAAGAGACTAGAGAACCTTGAATTCGTGCACTTCGTTGGTCTGGCCGTCGATGACATGGACTGCACAGGCAATGCACGGGTCAAATCTGTGGACTGTGCGCAGGATTTCCACCGGGCGCTTGGGATCGGCCACAGGAGTATTGATAAGGGCCTCTTCGCAAGGACCGAGCTTGCCGAAGCCGTCGCGCGGTCCGAGGTTCCAGGTGGTGGGAACAACAGCCTGGAAGTTCTCTACGCGGCCGTTCTTGATGACCATCCAGTGGGACAGGCCGCCACGGGGGGCTTCCACAATGCCCACGCCCTGGCTTTCCTTGGGAACGGGACGATCGATGACGATCTTCTTGTCCGTCTTGATGTTCTCCTTGAACTGCTCGAGCATTTCGGTGGTGTGCTTGGCAGTGGCTGCGCACTGGATGGCGCGGGCTGCCGTGCGGCCCAGGGTGGAGAAGAGGGCTGCCGGCTTGGCGCCCAGGGCACCGAGCACCTTGTCGACCAGAGGCTTGAAGTCCTCGTGACCCTTCGCGTAGTTGACAAGAACGGCCGCAAGGGGGCCGGTTTCGGTGGACGTGTCGTTGTAGCGGGGTGCCTTGAGCCAGGAGTAGCGGTCCGTGTCGCCCATGCGGGTGAACTTCGGATCCGTGCTCTCCTCGTAGGGAGCCTTGGCCCAGTCGCCATCGTACCAGCTGTGGGCAATGTGCTCCTTGATCTTTGCGGGATCGAAGGCCTCGATCTTGGACAGATCCCTCTTGTAGATGACGCCGGGCTTCATCCAGCGGGTGCTCAGATCGAATTCCTCGCCAGCCTGTGGGAACTCGCCCATGGTCATGAAGTTCGTGGTGCCGCCAATGCCTGCCCAATCCTTGTAAGCAGAGCCCACAAGCAAAAGATCCGGGAGGTAGACCTCGTTGACGAACTTGACGCTCTTCTTGAGGATGTCCTCGAACTCCTTGATGCGCTTGTCCGTGAGAGCCTCGTAACAGGTGACGCCGCCGTGCACAAGGAACTGCGGATGGGGGTTCTTGCCGCCGAAGCCGGCAGTGCCGCGGGCCATCTCGCACTGCATGTGCAAAGCTTCGAGGTAGTGGGCAGTGGCAATGAGGTTTGCCTCGGGCTCAAGGTGGTAGGCAGGGTGTCCGCCGAGGCAGTAGGCGTTGGTGAAGGGGCCGAGCTGTCCGGACTGCACAAAGGCCTTGAGGCGGGCCTGCACGGCCTTGAGGTCGTCCACCTTGCAGGGACGGGGCGACATGGACTCGGAAAGCTTGGCAGCCTTTTCGGGATCCGCCTTCAGGGCGCTGGTGACATCCACAAAGTCAAGGGCGTGCAGATGGTAGAAGTGCACCACATGGTCGTGGATCTGCTGCATACCGAGCACGAGGTTGCGGATGTAGGTGGCATTGGCCGGAATGTGGAAGCTGTTGTCCGCATTGTAGCAGGCGTTGTCCAGGGCCCTTGTGGAAGCAAGGCCGTGCACATAGGTGCAGACGCCGCAGATACGCTGGGTAAAGTGCTGCACATCCCTGGGATCGCGGTTTTTGAGAATGGTCTCGAGGCCCCTGAAGAGGGTGCCTGTGCTGCGGGCATTGGCAACACGACCATTCTCCACTTCCACTTCGATGCGCAGATGCCCTTCTATGCGGGTCAGCGGATCAACGACAATGGGACCCGTGTAGCTGCTTTGGGGTGTTTTCTGACTCATGTGGGCCCTCCCTAGTTCTCGTAGAACGGTGTCATGTCATCCCAGAAGTTGGGTTCGGAGCAGCCGATGCAGGGATGTCCGGCTGCCACGGGCCAGCTTGTCTGGTTGAAGAGAGCCTTGGGGCAGTTGTTGTAGGTGCCGGGTCCCTTGCAGCCGAGATCGTAGAGACACCAGCCCTTGCGAGCCTCTTCGGAATCGAAGGAGGGAGCAAACTCGCCGGCGTCAAAGTGCTTCCTGCGCTCGCACAGCTCGTGCACAGTGCTGCCGTAGAACATGAGGGGACGGTAGTAGTCGTCCAGCTCGATCTTCTGGCCGGTGAGGTAGGCAACGACAGTGCCCACAAAGTTCAGGGGATTGGGAGGACAGCCTGGCAGGCAGATGGCCTTCACGCCGAGATCCTTGAGGGCATCGTTGACGCCAAGGGCGCCTGTGGGATTTGGTTTGGCAGCCTGGACGCCGCCATAACAGGAACAGGTGCCCATGCAGATGGTCGCCTTGGCCTTGGGGACAATGCGACGCACCAGGGAGAGCATGGTGTGGTTGGCAATGTAGCCGAAATTTCCGTTGTCCTTGGTGGGGATGGCGCCTTCCACGACGCAGACAAAGCCGTCGGGATTGGCAATGGCCTTTTCCAGAGCCTCTTCCGCGGCCTCGCCGGCAGCGGCCATGATGGTCTCGTGGTAATCCAGGGAGATAGTGTCGAGGATCAGGGAGTCCAGATACGGATCAACGGTGCGGAGCAGGGCTTCGGAACAGCCGGTGCATTCCGCTTCGTGCAGGTAGACAACAGAAGGACGTTTCCCGGTCAGGGCTTCGGCAACCTTGGGGGCAAAGGACGGGCCAAGGCCCATGGTAACTGCCACTGCGGTGCAGAATTTCATGAAGTCACGGCGTTTGATGCCCTGGGCTTCAAGCTCTTTTTCTCCGCGCTGCTGA
>CALVGM010000181.1 GCA_944327095.1 uncultured Desulfovibrio sp.
CACGGCGAAAGCGAGGAGTCCCAGAAGCTTGGCCTACGCATCGTGGGCCATATGCGCAAGCGCATGGACGAGGAGTCCGCCAAGCGCAAGCTCAACTTCACCCTCATCGCCACCCCTGCAGAGGGGCTGTCCGGCCGCTTTGTGCGCCTGGACAGGCAGCGCTTCGGCGTCATCCCGGGTGTGACGGACAGGGAGTACTACACAAACTCCTTCCACGTGCCCGTGTACTACCCCATCAGGGCCTTCAGGAAGATCGACATCGAGGCTCCCTACCACGCCTTCACCAACGCAGGCCACATCACCTACGTGGAACTGGACGGAGATCCCACCAGGAACCTGCAGGCCTTCGAGACCATTATCTGCTACATGCACGACAAGGGCGTGGGGTACGGGTCCATCAACCACCCTGTAGACCGCGATCCCGTGTGCGGCTACGTGGGCATCATCAACGACGTGTGCCCGCGCTGCGGCCGCCACGAGGGCGAAGCCATCTCCGAGGAGCAGTACCACGAGCTGAGAAGGCGCTACGCCAACGTGCCCATGCCCATCTACGGCAGGAACACGGACGAGGAAGCGGACATCTAGCCGGATTCTTTCGGGAAAAAAGGGGCCCGGACTTTCCCCAGAGGGGAAGGTCCGGGCCCTCCTTGTTTTGTGCATGTGCCACAACTATTTGCCGAATCGTGGCGCGATTTTTTCCCTGAAGGTTGCGAGCGCGTCGGCAATGGCCTTGTCCATGTCCCAGTAGCGGTAGGCCCCAAGGCGGCCGCCCAGAATGAGGTTGGGATTTTTGGCAGCCTCTGCCTGGTACTTCGCGTAGAGGGCGTTGTTCCGCTCGTCGTTCACCGGGTAGTAGGCCTCGTCGCCCCTGTGCCAGGTTCTGGAGTACTCGCGGCAGATCACGGACCTGGGACTGAGCATGGGACGCGTCCGTTCGGGATGGTAGTGCTTGAACTCGTGTATGCGCGTGTAGGGCACGTCCTTGTCCGCGTAGTTCATGACAGCCGTGCCCTGCCAGTCGCGCACGGGAACCACTTCCCACTCGCAGCGCAGGCTGCGCCACTCGAGCTCGCCGAATCTGTAGTCGAAGAGCCTGTCCGGCAGGCCTGTGTAGATGACCAGGGTGTCCGCGGACAGGGAGTCCCGCACGCTCTCGAAGGAGGTTTCCAGACGCAGGGTAATGCGGGGATTGTCCAGCATGCGCTCGAAGATTTTGAAGTAGCCGTCCACGGGAACGCCCTGCCAGGGATCCGCGAAGTAGTTGGCGTTGTAGCTTGTCCTGAAGGGCAGGCGGGTGATGATGTAGGCAGGCAGAAGCTTCGGGTCGTGCTCCCACTGCTTTTGCGTGTAGCCCTGTATGAAGGCCTCGTAGAGGGGCCTGCCAATGAGGGAGATGGCCTTTTCCTCGAGGTTTGCGGGATTGTCTATGTGGTCGCGGGCTATTTCGCCCTGCAGGAAGGCCTCGGCCTCGGAGGGAGTCATGTGCCTGCCATAGAAGTTTTCTATGGTGGAAAGATTGATGGGCATGGTGTAGACCTTGCCCCGGCACATGGTGAAGACCTTGTGCTGATAGCCGTTGAAGGCCGAGAAGCGGTTGATGTAGTTCCAGACCTCCTCGTTGGAGGTGTGGAAGATGTGCGATCCGTAGCGGTGGCATTCAATGCCCGTTTCCTCGTCCAGGGAGGAATGGCAGTTGCCGCCGATGTGCGGGCGCTCGTCGATGACCGTGACCTCGGCGTCAAGGACGCTGGCCATGCGTTCCGCTATGACCGCGCCCCAGAAGCCTGCTCCGACAATGATGGTGTGCATGGTTGGTTCCTGATGGCCGTGTTTTTGCGTGTTGCTGCCGCCTGTGGCAGACCGTGTGCCTTGCCCGGGGGATCCCTTGGGCTGCAGCCTCTTTGCCATGTTTGGCCCACTCTGGCAAGGGCGACCTGCAAAGGGAAAGGTTCAAAAACGGCTTGACAGACAAGGTCCTTTCCCAGCAGAGGAGGACTTTGCAAAAGACAGATGCGCAACCAGGAGGAGACACATGCTCGAAGTCGTCAAGTTTTGCTACCAGTGGCTTTTGCCGCCAGGCCTTGTCATTCTCTTTCTTCTTCTGGCAGCCCTTGTCCTTTGGAGACGCGGCAGGAAGGGCTGGGGACTTTTGCTTGCCCCTGGGCTTGTGCTGTGGCTGTGCTCCCTGAGGCTTGTGGCAAACCTTGTCTGCGCGCCGCTTGAGGAAGCCATCCCGGTGCCGTCCATGGACAGGGTCGGAGAATGTGATCTCATTGTCATGACCGGAGCAGGCTCGGTAGGCGGTGTGCCGGATATGGGAGGCACAGGGCAGCCAGGGCCCATCATGGCCAAGAGCATGCTCACGGCCTTTCGCCTGCAAAGGGCCACAGGCAAGCCCCTGCTTGTCTCTGGCGGTCAGGTGCGCAGGGAAAACGGCAGCGAGGCGGACATAGCGCTCAGGATATTTGGCCAGATGGGCATTGCGCGCGACAAGCTCATTGCCGAGAACAGAAGCCGCAACACTGCGGAGAACGCGCGCTTCACCAGGGAGCTTTTGCAGAAAAGGGGGCAGAAAAGGGTCCTTGTGGTCTCGCCAGCTCTGCACGCGCCCAGGGTGCGAGAGCTCTTTGCCAGGGAAGGGCTCGACGCTGTCATGTTCCCGAGCCATTTTCGCAGGTCCCGTGAGTGGAACTTCCAGCTTTTGGCAGACACCATGCCCACTGCGGAAAACCTGAACGACGTCTCGGACGCGCTGCGCGAATACCTGGGCCTGCTGGCCATCAGGCTGGGCCTCTACTGAGCGCTCCCTGCACCCAAGCGCCCATCCTTGCTTTCCCTTGGCAAGCTCGACAGGGGTCTTGGCAAGGCCCAAGCCCCTGTGTCCTGGGCGCGGGGCTTTTTTCGCCCCCCCTCTTTGGGCAGGTTTTGCCAGCACTTTGCCCCTGTCCTGCAGCGGGAATAGGAATTTTTCAGCAACTTCTTAGGATTGTTTGTTTTCTGCTTCAAATCCCGCACCAAGTTGCACCAGGGGGTTCACCTGGGCTGCCTGGCGCTGTGCGCTTGCCACCACATGGGTGTAAAACGATGCTGTGGTGGCGACACTGGAGTGCCCCAACTGCGCCGCTATCGCCGCCATGTCCGCACCAGCTGCGTTCATCATGGAAGCAGCAATGTGCCGCATGGCATATGGGCTCATTTTGACGCCGACTTTAAAGCACTGGTGAGCCCAAACCTTTCTGAAGCTCCCATAGGACACTCTTTCGGTCTTCTTGCCATGGACAACATGGTGGCGACTTGCTGCCGTATCCGCAAGATAGCGCTCGTGCGCTTCTTCAAGGTACACGTCTGGGGGGTACACGATTTTGTCACGGTCCACCTTGGGCATGTAGACCGTCACACAACGGGCATCCCAGTCAAAGGCAGACCATTCAAGATCCGCCAGCTCCTTGCCCGGACGCAAGCACAGGGCAAGACATGTCCTGCAAGCCCATTGCATCCATGCGGGCAGAGTATTGTAGACCTTGCGAAAGTCTTCGAGGGTCCCATCACGATGTCGCACCTTGTCCTTGACACGGACCCGGTACTTGCGCCACGGGTCAAACGGGATCAAGTCTTCGCTCTCCGCCCATGAGAGGACGGACTTTAGTTTACCAACATGACTGTTGACGGTAGTGCCCTTGTTACCTCTCTCTAAAAGGTGCATCTTGAGGTTTTCCAGGTCACGGCGGTCAAGCTCAGTACAGAACTTGTCTGCCAGAAACTCGGCAGGGCCTTCGGTGTGTTTGCCATCCTTGCGATCATAGCCGTTGATTATGAAGGAATACCTCCATCGGCCCACCTCGCACAGGTCATGGCTCCGCACGTAGGCCACCACGGCCTCGCGCAGGGTGAGCTTGACATTTTTCTGTTCATCGTATTTTGTTTCGTCATCAAACCTCCTTGCCTCAGATTCGTCTCGGAAGGCCCGCTGTTTCCATGCCCCGGATAGCGGGTCTTTGTATTTGACGAGCCAACGCCCGTCCTTGCGTTGTGATACGCTCATTGAGATACTCCCATGAGCCGCGCCGCCTCTGGTCCGCTTAGCATGTTATGGGCGGATTTCCTAGTGCCCGTTTCCATACCAGTCAGCTTGCAGCGCTGCTCCTGGAGTTCAACCAGATCCTTCATGAGCTTCAGGATGTGTTCATCCAGGAGCCGAAGTTTCGTCTGCTTGTTGCTGTCCGACGCAGTCTCCTGCTTGTTTGCCTGGATGTCTTTCTTAGGGCTTTTTCTTCCCATGGAGTACCTCCCTCGCTTGCCGGCACCTCTTCACCATGCGCCCGTGCCACACGGCAGCAAGCTTCCTTGTGTGGCAAAGGATCCTCAACTGGAGCGTGCGGCCACCAAGCTTCTCGTGGAAGACGCACACATCCCAGTCCTTGGCCCCGAACTGCCGGGTCTCGACAGCCCAGGGACGCACTTTGTCCCTCTCGAGGACCTTGGGCTCTATCTCCATATTGCCCGCGAGATGGGCATGCATATCTTCCACGTTCCTACCTCCGCTTCGTCCTCGCCACGCAGACGAACCTGTTTGTTCATCCATCGCACGAGCAGGTCGTGCAGCTCGTTCCATGCTGGACTCTTCGCCCAGATGGGGCACACATTGCGCGCGCTCAGGCACAAGGTCGCGCCCGCCCACCACAGGGTGCGCCAGTTCTTCTCGAACTCCTTGAGGTCATCTGTTTCCACGAAATAGTGGTTGCAGAGATCCTCAACGTAGTCCAGTGTGCGCCTCAGTCCTGCGCTGATGTAGTCCTTTTTGATGTCCGCGTTCATCTGCTCGATGAGCGCCGTTCCCTTGGTGTATCCTGGGAACTCCTTTGCCAGGGAGCGCGGGAACTTGTCCCAGAGGACTTTCATTAGCCACCAGGAGACTGTGGCCAGCGCGTGCTGGCGGCCTGAGTCGAGTGGTCCGAATTTGGTCATGGTCTATCCCCACCTGCTGTTTAGGTAGGAACTCGTGCGCCCACCTGTGCGGTCGAGGAAGGATGCAAAAGCTTCCATGTCCGGCGCACCCGGCTGCCTTGCGAAGGCCGCCTCTGCCGGACCTTCCCAGAGCAATTCCCAGTCCACTTCTTCCGGGGCGGGGCACCCCATGCCCAGCATGGGGACGTCTAACGTCTGCGTTATGCGCAGGAGGTACAGGCGTTGTTCATGCCTGTCCCACTTGTTCAGGGCCACAATGTCCCCGGCGACAGCCTGCTGAAGGGTGCCGCACTCTGTGCGGTAGCCTTTGTCACGGGACCCCACTATTGGGGCAAGGCCGCCGTCCTGGCGGAACACGATCAGGCGGTAGCCTGTGTTGCTCATGGCACAACCATTTGCCAGCTTCATATCTCATTCTCCTTGCGCTTTCAGAAATTTGGACTTCTTCACTTCCCTGAACCAGGCGGGGATCTCGGGCCACGGGTCCACCCCTTCAACGGGCTCCTTGGGACCGGGGACAGTGAGGAGCACCTTGTCACCTGCAAAGCCAGCTGTGCACCAATACATGGTGAGGTTCTCGAACACGATTCGGTTGATGCCCAGCTCTTTGAGGATGAAGGAAGAGCAGCTGAAAGTGAGGCTCTCATCCTCCTCCAAGCGCTTGGCTAGTGCCCGTCCTTCTTTTGTGCGGCGGTTTGGAGAATAGATGTAGCCTCCATCCCTGTATTCCCCGCCTTTGAGGTATGGGCGAAACACTGCCTCCCGAAACCAGAGCCCCACCACTTTGCCCCCGCTAACAGGGCCGGGGTCTGTCGTTACCAGCATGTCCGCCTCGTATTCCTTGCACAGCTTGTTGCGGGCATCGTTGCAAGCGTTGAAGCGTGCCCATGTCTTGTCAAACAAAGCTTTGGCTTCTGGACCCTCACCGATGAAGTAGTGTCTTTTCATGTTTGCCTCGCCTATTCTTCTGCGTGATCCGTATGCGCAGCCCACATAAAAATTTAAATATTAGACATATTCATTAATTGTTTCATAAGAACATTTTAATAATGTAATCTTACGCATTCCTTTATGGTTTGCGGAAATAAGAAAATATTCATTTTCGCTATCTTCTTCTGATTCACCAGCTTCAATACAGAAAGTGTTTGCCTTTATCCCACAAAAATATGAATCATTCATGTTTATTTGTCTAATATTTTTTGCATGAAATTTATTTAATAATTCTATTTGTGATTTCTGTAAATATTCAAGAAGTTCACAGAAAACAATATTTCCATTAATATATAAAAATGACAAAAAACCTTCAATTTCACTTTCTGACTTAAGCATTATATTGATGTTACAACATACAGTTCCATCTACTTCAGCTTGCCCAAAAGTGAAAACCTTACTAGCTATTCCACCTACAGCATATTTGATATACTCTGGACAATTATCTTTAAATTTAACAGAACAAAGTATTTTGTCGTAAAACAATTCTTTTATATATGTTTCGAGCCCTTCTTTTGCCAACTCTCTACAAAATTTAAACATTTCCTCGTAGTAAAATTGCCCTCCGTATCTGTCTATGCAAGGGATTCCATATGCATAGATCGCAACAGGGTTGTTCCCTACCGCAAGTTGTGACGTTTTGGGCTGAAACCATTTCTTTGTTATCTCTTTATTATCCATTGCTTTTTCTCCATCTATCCTACTCCACCACTTCTCTCGCTATGTTTACAAGCATGGGATGCAGCCATTTCAAAGTGAACTCCTGCTTGCCTGTACGTGGCCCCGTCCAGTAGCCATGCCAATGGCCTCGCCGTATGTGAGCTTTCGGGCTGGCATGTGTTCCACCCTGATACTCGTTTGCCTGTCTTGCAGCGTTGCGTAGAGCCTGACCTATGGTCCTGCCTACCTCCCAAATTGTGGGCTTCTGTGCGGGGAAGAGTTTCATGCCGCCCTTAACCTTCTTTGGCTCTGGCCTGTGTGGGCTTGTGCCAGGTTCTCGCAGGTTGTCGATGTCTGGCTTGTCGGAACAGAGATAGAGTGTCAATGACAGCATCTTTTGAATTAATGAAAAATTTTCCTGATTATATACAAAGTTCTTAATTTTACTTTTATCTATACCTAAATTTTCAGCTCCTTCATCAGCCTTTTGTTGAAGTCTGTACAATGCCTGCCTAAGCGTCATTTTTGTATCAATTGAAACTTCAAACAAGGGGACACCTTTGAACTCTTTCGTTACGGCATGAAAGTTGAAATTCATAACCTCTTCACTAGGTCCACAAAAATAGGCAAAAAATCCCTGCTGCCAGTCAGCTAATTTACAATTTGTTTCAATATATACGCAATATTCAGGGATCTTTCTCAATATGCTTATTGGTATATCACCTTGCAGCTCTGTGCTTGTAATATTGTCAAACAGGCTGTTATCAAATCTGTAAATATTCTGTGAGTACCTCCATGTGCCAAAAACAGCGATGTCGTATATTTCAAAAGTTGTTCTTATATTCTTAAAGTCCGGTGCGTATTCTTCTTCCTTCCCTGTGACCAGAAAGGCCCAAAACCATGGAGGTATAAAGACAATATCTGGCCAAGGAGAGCATACTTCGCCTTTTTTCTGCAAAACCTGATTAACAAACTTGTTCAGGTTGGGATATTTTCCACACACCTCATTCATGCAATCGAAAACAGATTGATTTTCCACATCCTACCCCAGCACAGCCTTTATGATTTCCGTGTACTCCACTCCCACGGATTCACCGGTCTCAAACTTGATCATGATGGGTAAGATCTTGTGCAGGTTCTTCTTCAAGGAGATCTTCTGTCTTGGCTTGACGCCCAGGTGCTTGCAGACAAAGGCGACGTATTGCTCCTGGTTGCCTTCTGCGAAGCGCTTGATCATGTCTTCGACTGTGCGGATGCCGTGGCGCTCCTCGTAGTTTTTCAAGATCATGGCTCCGGCCCGGACGCTGTAGGCCGGGTGAGAGAAGATCACGTGATTGAACTTGTCCACACCTATAGCGCCCTTGAACTTCTCGCCGCCAAAGTAGCGGATATTGAGAAGGTTACGATTCGCCCTTGCCAGCGTCTTGGGAGCAAACTCATGCGCTCCCACCGTGAAGACCATCTTCACCTCTTTGTCAGTGGGCGACGCCTTCACCAATTCCTGGCGCAAGTCGCTGTTCTCGTTGAGCAGGCGGATGCACTCCCGCTGGTAGTACTCCGTCTGTTTGGCGGCCTTGATTGAGGTTGCAAGGCCGTATCCCGCCACGCCGATGCTGGCCACTGTCACGCCCACCAGGGCCACATCCCAAAGTCTCTTCTTACTGACGGCCATGGTAGTACTCCTGGATGGGGATGTATCCGTCATGATCCGGATTGCCGGTCATGGGTTCGCAGGTAATGCTCACGTGCTTGATGATGGGATACTTCAGGGTGCCCTCGACGTGCTGGATCTCGCGCTCCATCAGCTTGGCGTCGTGCTCGGCCTGGATGAAACACTGTTCGAAGGTTGGGTAGTTGTCGCCTATGGCCGTGAGCTGGCTGCCGTCAGCAAGGCCGATAATCACGATTGGCACGAAAGATGTTGCGATCTCTGTAAGCATACCGTAGTCTCCTCTTGCTCTTCGTATTGGCCCGACTCCCTCTCTGCATCTCTGGGAGCCGGGCTTTTTTTATGCATTGACCGCCTGCGCTTGCTGGGGAGCGTTGACCTGTCTCCCTGCCTTCACTTGGCGCAAGATGTCCTGGAAGTTTCGATCATCGCTGCCCATCTCTGCCATGGCGTCTTCATTGCTCTGCACCTTGGGGACAAGCTCCTTGAACAGAGCAATCATGACCCGAGAAGGAACGCTGTGGCGCTTGCACTGCTCGTTGAAGTGTTCGATGTGCTTGGCTCTCAGCTCTTCCTTGCTGAGCTTGGGAGAAGGGGAGGGCGCAGGCTGCTGTGCTGGCTCTGGCTTCCTCTGTTCCACCGGTGCCTTTGGTTGCTCCTGAGCTTGTGCCAGCGCAGCTTCCGGGGTGGACACAGTTTCCTTCTTCTCTTCCACCACCTGGATGGGCTCGGCGTCTCTCACGTCCGCGGGACCACCCGCGAGGCTCGGGAAGATATCCAGGACAAC
>CALVGM010000182.1 GCA_944327095.1 uncultured Desulfovibrio sp.
CTCCAAGGCCCATGCCCGCATGCTGGCCCGCCAGGGTGTGCTCACCCCCGAGGACGGCGCGACCCTGGAAAAGGGCCTGGACATGGTCGCAGAGGAAATTTCCAAGGGCGACTTTGTGTGGAAGCCCGAACTCGAAGACGTGCACATGAACATCGAGGCCAGGCTCACGGAACTCGTGGGCGAGGTGGGCAAGCGCCTGCACACGGGCCGCAGCCGCAACGATCAGGTGGGCCTCACCTACAGGCTCTACGTGAGCGACAACCTTGCCGAGTGGCAGCGTCTGTTGCGCGCGCTCGTCAAGCGCCTTGTGACCAGGGCCGAGGATCACGCAGAGCACATTCTGCCAGGCTGCACCCATCTGCAGCCTGCCCAGCCTGTCAGCCTCGCGCACCATCTTCTGGCCTACGCCTTCATGGTCAAGAGCGATCACGACCGCATTGAGGACACTTTGAACCGCGTGCGCGTCTCCCCCCTGGGCGCGGCTGCCCTCGCGGGCACAACCTCTCCCCTTGACCCGGCCTTCGTGGCCAGCGAGGTGGGCTTTGGCGGCATCTACCACAACTCCATGGACGCCGTTTCGGACAGGGACTTTGTGCTCGAGGCCCTGTTCGACGCAGCCCTCGTCATGACCCACCTCTCGCGCCTGTGCGAGGAAATCATCCTCTGGGCCAACCCCAACTTCGGCTTTGTGAAGCTGCCGGACGGCTACTCCACGGGCTCCTCCATCATGCCCCAGAAGAAGAACCCGGACGTCGCAGAGCTCATGCGCGGCAAGACCGGCAGGGTGGACGGCGCGCTCGGGGCCCTGCTCACCGTAGTCAAGGGCCTGCCTCTGGCCTACAACAGGGACCTGCAGGAGGACAAGGAAGGCTTCATGGACGCCACGCACACGGTCATGACATCCCTCTCCGTCATGGAGGGCATGCTCGGCGAGCTCGTCTTCAACACCGATCGCATGGAACAGGCCTGCCGCAGGGGCTTTCTCAACGCCACGGAAATGGCCGACTACCTTGTGGGCAAGGGCGTGCCCTTCCGCGAGGCCCATCACATCACAGGCCACGCAGTTGCCCTTGCCGAACAGCGCAACGTGGGCCTGGAGGAGCTTTCCCTGAACGACTTCCGCGCCATAGATCCCCGCATCGGCGAGGACATCTACCTTGTGCTCGACTGCCACGCCGCAGTGCGCCGCAGGGAGACGCCCGGCGGCACAGGGCCAAAGTCCGTGCAGACCCAGATTGCCTTCCTGCGCTCCTGGCTGGACAGCCAGGCCTAGGGGTGCTTCATGGCTGAAAGACGCTACACGCGCAGGCAGAAAAGGGCCCTTGCCCAGAACAGGACCGAAAGCCCGGCCGCAAATCCCGCGCAGCCTTCCGGGCGCAGGCAGAAGGCCACAGGCTGGAAGGTGCCCCTCATCTTCTGCGCTGTCATACTCCTTATGGCAGGCGCTGGCTGGCTCTACCGCAAGGTAACGGCGCCCCCGCCCTTGCCCATCAACGCGGAGCTCCTCGAGTACGCGGCAAAAACGCACTTTGACCTGGACGCGGACGAGGAAGGCCGCAAGTTCAAGGAAGAGCTCATTTCCGCGAGCCGCGGCTTCAGCCCGGCCTACGCCAAGGACGAAAAGCTCGCGGCTGTGGCCGGCCAGGCCATAGACGCAGGCCGCATGGACGTGCTGGTCACAGCCATTGGCGTCATCCGCGACGGGGACAGGCGCACCAAACTGCTGAAGCTTCTGGCCAGCAATTCCATGAAGCGCTGCGAGGATCTGCCCTGGGCTGTGTTTGCCGCGCGCAACCTCACCCACGAGTACGCCACGGCCATGGAGCTGACCCGCACCCTGAACGCGCGCTACGAGGAGTGCAAGCGGGAGATGCCTTCCGGCTGGCCAAAGACCGTCATCCCCACAGCACCCGTAGGTGAGGACAGGGACAAGGGCCAGGCTGCCCCCCAAAAGGATACTGCCCAGGACGCAGCACCAGCCGGAAACACCCCGGGGACTCCGACACAGGCCCCGCAGGAAGCAGCGCAAAACGCGGTGCCGGAAGATCCCGGCACTGCGCAGACTCCCCAATAACCCGCCTCAGGGAACTTGCTTCCCTGCCCAATGGTCAACAGGCCCGGAACATTCACCCCTCAAACACGAGTCCGAGGTTGTCATGTCGCAGCAAACACAGATACAGGCGTACGTTTCCTGGCCCGAGTGGATCGAACAGCACCGCGTTGACGACGGCCTCACAGCCGCTGCCTACGAGGACGCCGGGCCGGCAGCCAGGGCCGCTCTCAAGACGGCCATGGCCATGTACTTTCGCTACGATGACTCAACCAGGGAGATCATCCACGAGTACCGTTCGGACCACATGTCCGGATTCTGGAGATCGCGCACCGTCTTTCCGGCTCCCTGGGCCATTGTGGCCGTAACGCCACGCTACAGCGCGGCAGCCCGCATGCTGGCTGCCCTCATGCCGGCCATCATCTGCGGCGTCTCTTCCATTGCCTGCGTGTGCGTGGACGGGGAACCGTCGGCCCCCTGCCTGGCCACCCTGGATCTCGCGGGCGTGGACGACGTCTTCAGCCTCAGCGCGGCAGAGCTCTCGGCCCTGCTCGAGGAAACGCAGCCCGGACCCGGACGCCTGGTGCTGCTGCACACAGGCGAGCTCGACATCCTGCGCAGGCAGGCCCGCGCCCTGCACATCCCCTGCTTCGAGGAGCGCAGGCCACCTGTGCTGACCATACCGAGACCGGAACTCTTCGACCTCAACGTCCTGACCTTCAGCCAGGGCGAGGAATGCGTGCAGCGTGCGCTGCACAGCCCCGCGCCGGCTACCCCGGACGTGCTCTACGCCTCCGACGAGGCCGTGCAGAACCACTGCCTTGCCAAGACCCACACGCCCTTTTCCCTGGGCATGGCGCCCCTGGCCCTGGCTCCAGGCTGCGAGGGCTTCTGGCTGCACCACGGCCTTGGCAGAAGCTTCTTTCTGGCCCACAGGGTGGGCTTTGGCACAAACGACGGGGAATAGGCCGACCCGAATTCTCTCCTGTCAATGTTTGGCGCAATCCCCGGAGGCCCTGACAATGAAACTGACTGTCAATGAACAATTCCTGCGCGACCTGACCAGATACAACATCTTTCAGTGCCGGACAGGAATGCGGCGTACCCCGGAACCTCCAAGGCAGAGATTTCGGGTCAACGACGTGCTCAGTTTTGAAAAGAATACCTGCATAGAGGAATTTACCACGCTGGGAGCCGGAGACATCCTCTATTCCTGCGGGAGCTTCTCGGGCGTTGTCTCTCCCCTTCCTGTTGGATCGACAGTGGGCAGGTACACGGAAGCCGCGGTGGGGGGCTCTCTTTTTGGCTTCAGGCATCCGATAGAGGCCGTTTCCATCAATTCGGCAGTCTTCAATTTTGCCAGGGAAAACGTCCACCCCTATTTTCAGCGCTACGAAAGCCTGTACGGCAGGCTGAACAAGCGCTCGGTTCCCACGCCGCAGCCCCAGGGACGCCCGATACATATAGGACACGACGTGTGGATAGGCAAGAACGTCTCCCTCAAGGGAGGCATCACCATCCATGATGGCGCAGTCATTGCCGCAAACGCCATAGTCACAAGGGATGTGCCACCCTACGCTGTGGTGGCAGGGATCCCTGCGCGCGTCAAGAAAATGCGTTTTTCAGACCGGATCATCAGTGGCCTTCGGGAGACACACTACTGGGACTATGAGCTTGGCGACATGTATGCCCAGGGACTTTCCTTCGAAAACCCGGAACAGTTCATCACCGATTTCCACAGGGTCGAGCACAAGCTGAGAAAATACCATCCCAGAAAGTTCTATCCTGCGGAATATGTGGCCTCGTTCGACAGCACAACGCGCATCCCCAAGGGCGCACTCATCACCGAACACAATACCGTGCTGTGCTATGACACGGCCTCGAAAAAAATAGTCCACACCAGATTCAGAAACGTGGACAACGCAACCAGGGTCCCCCTGTTCCTGCAAGGACAAGGCAATTGCTGTGTGTTGACAGACAACCATGCAATTTCCATTCCATTTAATGGGGGGGGGGTAGAAAACACACAGAACGGGACCATCAGCCTGGTCAGCAACGGCATGTATCTGTCCGCAAGACAGGATGGAAGCACATCTTACATGGAACACAACAAGGCCTGGGAACAGTTCTTCATTGCCGATTTCGATGATTCCGTCATGTGGGACGCAGCAGACATGCAGTCCCGGTAGCAGGCTTCGGGAGAAGTCCCTGTGCCGCAGCGAACACGGCTTACCCATAGCTCCCCCTTTCTCACAGATCCCCGGATGGTTATCATGGACCTTCGCAATCTTCGCAACATAGGCATCATAGCGCACATTGACGCAGGCAAGACCACGCTCACGGAGCGCATTCTCTTCTACACCCGCAAGATACACCGCATGGGCGAGGTACACGACGGCACTGCCACCATGGACTTCATGCCCGAGGAGCAGGAGCGGGGCATTACCATTTCCTCTGCCTGCACCACCTGCCTGTGGCGGGATCACCAGATCAACCTCATCGACACCCCCGGGCACGTGGACTTCACCATCGAGGTGGAGCGCTGCCTCAGGGTGCTGGACGGGGCTGTGGGTGTTTTTTGCGCGGTTTCCGGCGTGGAGCCCCAGTCCGAGACCGTGTGGCGCCAGTCCGAGCAGTTCGGGGTGCCCAAGATTGCCTTTGTGAACAAGATGGACAGGGCCGGCGCCGATTTCGAGGCCTGCCTTGAAGCCATGAAAACACGCCTTGGCGCAAACCCCGTGCCCGTTGTCCTGCCCTGGGGGGCTGGCGACAGCTTTGCCGGCGTCATCGATCTCATCTCCATGAAGTACCTCACCTTCAGCGAGGAGGACGAGGGCCGCACAGTGGAGAGCCACGAGCTTGAGGGGGACATGCTCGCAG
>CALVGM010000183.1 GCA_944327095.1 uncultured Desulfovibrio sp.
TGACAACCTCGCTCACGCCGGACTGTTTGCTCATGAGCACAGGCACATCATACACCTTTGCTTCCAGAGGCGCTATACCAAAGGGCTCGGACACGCTGGGTATGACATAGAGATCCGAGGCAGCGTACATGCGCTCCACCTCGTCGCCCTTGAGGAAGCCGGTAAAGGTAAAGCGTCTGCCAATGCGGTACTTGGCGACGCGGGTCACCATGGACAGGAGCATGTCGCCAGCGCCTGCCATGACAAAGCGCACGTTGGGCATGACCTGCAGCACAAGGCGTGCTGCCTCCACAAAGTAGTCCGGCCCCTTCTGGAAGGTCACACGGCCCATGAAGAGCACCTGCTTTTCGCCCTTGGGCTTTTCCGCGTGGTAGATGTGGCCTGCGTCCTTGAGGGAGACAGCGTTGTGCACAACCACAATCTTTTCTTCCGGCACCTGGTAGACGCGCATGATGAGGTTCTTGGTAAAGTGGCTCACGGCCACGACCTTGTCCGCGCGCTGCATGCCTTCCCACTCGATGTGGGCTATCTCGTCGTTCATGTGGGAGCCGGACCTGTCCGCCTCCGTGGCGTGCACGTGGCACACCAAAGGCTTTCCTGTGGCTTCCTTGGCGAGAAGGCCTGCCGGGTAGGCCATCCAGTCGTGGGCGTGGATGACGTCAAAGTCGTTGGCGCGCGCTATGGCCTGGCCAGCCAGGCTGTACTTGTAGACCTCGCTCATGAGGTCCTTGCCGTAGCCGCCATGCAGCTGAAGCACCTCTTCGCCCTGCAGGGGAGAGAAGGACCTTGTCCTTGTCTCCTCCACGGCGGTCTGCTTCAGGTACTCCGCGTAGGCCTTTTCGTAGTACTCGGGAGTGGCGTAGGCGGACAGGAGAGAGTCCACCACCTCCATGCGCAAATGCTCCTTCCAGTACTCCTTGGTGGTGCGGCAGACCTGTTCCACAGAGCTCACGCTGGATCCTATGCGCGTGCCGGAAGCAGAGCACATGGTAAGACCCGACATATTGTCTGCCTTGCCCTTGTCTGTGGCGAGCCTTGGCAGGACAAAGATGACGTCCGTACCCTTTTGCGTCAAAGCGCGTACAATTCCTTCGCAGGCCGAGCCCAGGCCCCCGGAAATGTGGGGCGGAAATTCCCAGCCGAACATGAGAACGCGCATTACATCTTCCTCCAGAAATGCAAACCAATACCTTGAATGCCAAGGGCAGGGACCAGATCCGTGAAGGACGGTGTCCCTTGTCCCTGGCACGAAACTGTAACAGAAAAAATTGTGAACCCCCGCTCTGTAGCGCCTGCGGCACTTGTTGCGAGGGAGAGGGAAAAAAAATGTTTTCCCCAAAGGCGGACACTGTCTTGAAAGGAGTCTTGCCTTCCCTTCCAAGGCCCCTGCCTGATAAGGATCTACAAGAATCCGAATCCCTGTCCATGGGGCTCAAGGGGGTGTGCCTTGCTACCGGCCCCTTTGCCGGAAGCAGACTCAACAAAAGTCTTTGGTTCTCCCCAGGACAGTTTGGGCAAGCCTCCCTCTGTCAGGACAAGGCACTATGCCACAAGTCCATGACAGTCGTATGGCAAGCCCGTGTCCGCAGGGTTGAGGAGAGAGCCTGCTCCTAGGCCTTCTTGATGGCAAAGAGCTTGAGGCCCTTTTCCCAGGCCTCGAAACTTTCCCTGTCCGCTGCCCTTAAGATCAGAAGGGAGCGGTAGACCTCGGCCTCGCTCCAGGCCTGGGCTATGCTGCCTCCCGGAGCATAAGGCTCTGTGGCCGAGAAGACCTCGGAAATGTGTCCAATGCCTGCCTGTGTCAGATGCGTTGTCACAAGGGGCTGAATGGTTTTCAAAAGATCCTTCACTCCCCTGGTCAGGGCCTGGGGCTTTGCCTTGGCAGCGGCCTTTTCTGAGCTTGCCGCAGGCTTTGCGCTGCTCTTGCCAGCTTCCTCCAGGTTCAGAACTCTGACCAGGGCGTCCGTGTAGACGCCAAGCAGCCAGGGCCATACAGTGCCCTGATGGTAGGCTCCGTCTCTCTGGGCAATGCCGCCGCCGTAGGTCGGACAGAAATCCCTGTCGTCCGGCGAGAGCGTGCGTGGGCCATAGGGAGTCAAAAGCTTCTCACGCACCTTTTCCACTATGGGTTTCCAGCTCTCCCTGGGGGCAATGGCTTCTGGCAGGGCCACGGCAATGAGCTGATTTGGCCGCAGGGCCGTGTCCTGGCCTCCGTCTTCCCAGGCTCGCCACACATCGCACAGTGTTCCGTCCGGCAGAACGAACTTGGCAGCGAACTGCGAGGCTATGGCGTTGAGCTCGCGCGAGGGGCAGGGATCCGGGTCATTGCGCTTCTTGGCCAGCTTGTGGGCAAAGGCCAGGGTATTGTACCAGAGCGCCTGGATTTCCACAGGATAGCCGTTGCGTGGCGTCACGGGCTTGCCGTCCACCTGGGCGTCCATCCAGGTCAGTTGCGTCTGCGGCGTTCCTGTTTCCAGCAGCCCGGAAGAGGCCACGCGGGCAAAGGGCACACGACCCATCCTGAAGGCAGAAATGATGTTGTACACGGCAGGCGCGCAGATATCGAGGAAGGCCGCCTGCTTCTCCCTGTCCCTGCCAAGGGCCTTGAGCAGAAGCTGGCAGTCCCAGGCAAACCACAGGGAAGCGTCCACGCTGTTCCAGCCATTGGGATAGCCGTCCCCGTCAAAGGTGTTGGGAATGATGCCGTCCCTGGCGCTGGCAGCAAGATTGCTGAGAATCTCAAGCCCCTCGTCCACCCTTCCTGCCAGAAAGGTCGCGCCGGGCAGGGCAATGAGCGTGTCCCTGCCCCAGCTGCCAAACCAGGGGTAGCCTGCCAGAAGAAGCCTTTTGCCGGCAGATGTGGTGTAGAGAAAGTCCTCCATCTGGCTTGCCAGGAAGGGCAGAAGCTGGCTTTGCGAGTGCGCCCTTGCGTGTATCCGGTTCTTGACCTCGGTCTGTGTCTTCTGGCGCCGTGCCATCTCCTCGTCCCAGAGGGCGCGCAGGCCGCGGGAGTGGAGGGGAAGTTCCGCAGTGGAGGCAGAGACTATGATGTCGTCGCCTGGCACAACGTGTATTTCGAAAAGCCCTGGCGCAAAGAGATCCTCGCTGTAGTCGAAGCCCCGTTCCCGCTCCATGGGGTACTCGACGCGGTTGATCCACTCTGGCGAGGGCAGAAAGTCGAACAGGCCTTCAGCCTGCATGAAAAGCGGTGGGAGCGCGTTGTAGGGCTGAATCTTGAAGCCGTACTCTGCCGGATAGGTCTTCACGTGCAAATCCATGTTGGCGTGGGTCAGGGCATGGAAGAAGCGGAAGGCCAGCAGGGGCGTTATGCGCAGGATAATGTTCTCGGACCTGGTCTGCTTGTCCAAGGCCCGTATCTGGTAGCGGACAAGCACCGTGTGGCTCATGTGAACAAGGGCAACGCTCTTGGTTATCTCAAGGCCCTGCATTCTGTAGGTATAGGTGGGGCAGGGAGATGCCGCAAAGCGCGCAAGACACTGCTGCACGTTGGGATAGACGCAGCCTGGATGATACCTGCCGGACAGGGGAATGCTTTCATTTTTGCGACAGATCCAGTCTTCAAGCGCAGAGAGAAGCACGTGCCTGTCCATGTGCTCTATGTTGGCAACAAGAAGGCCATGGTAGCGCCTGGTGTGTATTCCTGCGGCTGTGGAGGAGGCAAAATCGCCAAGACCGTTGGTCTCGAGCCATTCCCTGTCCACATCCGCTTGCAATTCCTTGTCTATACCTGTTCCGCTATACATGAAATGCTCCTTGGCAAGGGCCTTGCGGGGATCCCCCGGCCTTGTCAACTGTTCTGTCAGCGCGAAAAAAAGCCCCAGCCTTTCAGAAGGGAGCGCCGCCTCCCGATTTCGAGATGTTGCCAGGTGTTTGTCCTGTCTTGGGTTGACCTGAACGATTTTTGCCCAGGCCCGAAGCTCCCGGGTATGGCCTTGCGGCAACATTGGCGCGGTTCCTGGCCCTTGCCGCTGTGTTCGCCAGGTCTCGGGCAGCCCTGTCCTGCATCCCCCGACTGCCAGCCATCGTATTGGGCTCTGCAAGGTCGTACCTGCACTGGCCGAAAGGACCTTGGTCAAACTCTTCTCCCCCAAAGTTGTGCATGGGGAAGGAACAAAAACGCAAGCTCATGTGGCCTGTGCCTGCCCCGGGCAGGAAACAGGCCACTGCCTGACCGGGCTGTCCTGCGCCCATTGTCTTGCCAACCTCCTGTTCAGAGCCCGGCATGGGCACAAAAGGCAGGAGATGCACCAGGCAAACGCCTTTTGAGCTGCTTGATCCGGGGAGAGACAGCCCTTGTGGGCGGCAGGTCGATCTTTCCCATACACGCAGGCCTTGTCCTTTTATGAGACACAGCCAGGGTATTTTCCGGATGGCAAATGTGCTGCTTTCCGAAAAACATCCGGCCAGCGCCTCCTGCCCGGATGTTCGGCTGGCCGGCTGGCTTGCGCGAGCATTGGATATCTGCAGGGAAGAGCAACGCAGGGGAGCAGTGGCAAAGTGCCCTCATGGATACAATGTCAGTACTACAAGGATACGCCCCTTCACAAAGAAGTCAAGTTTTTACCGGGCAATAGGGCTTTGCCACTTGTATATGCGCCATCCTCTGCCTCAATATTGTCCTCAGTCACAAAAGGAAATACTGCATCTGTTTGAGAATACAAGAATAGAGAGGACAGACTGACAGGGAAGACCTCTGGAAATATGCCTCTGGACATAATGCTCTGGCTGGCAATAGCAGGAAGACAGTAGATACTATACAGAAAAACACCCTGCAAAAGTCTTGGGAAATGATGAAGGACAAGTCGTCAAACAACGCCCAAGTCCTTGACTTTTTGTTGTGCAGGTTCTATGTAGTCCCGCGTTGCCCAGCCTCTGTCCCCTGGTTGTGTGCGGTGAGAGGGACAGGCTTTGGGAACAGTCAGTCTCGGGTAGTCCCACGCAAAGCCCTGGACAGATTTGGACAGCTTCGAACAGGGCCCAGGCAGTGCGCTTGCCGGCCCATCTTGCTGTCTGCCACGCGTGGCAAATGCCCTGTGCGTCCCGGGGCCTTGAGGGCAGGTTCTGTTCTCAAGCCTTTTGCGCCAGCCCCAGGAATGGGGCGGCTTTTGCCCCCAAGGACTTTTTGTCCACGGCCGCGTGTCGCAAGGGGGGCTTTTTCGCAAACACGTTTTGCCTCCTCTTGAGCCCTGTTTTGGTCAAGACCAGACAGGGCCCGTCAAGGACCAATAAAGCCCATGCGCGTTCGGCCGCCCAGGCTCTGACGCAAGGCAAGCCCTTCAAGCAGGCTGCCACTCAACACCCTTTTCACAAATCCTTCCCGCTTCCCGGACATTTGGGAAACAGGCTCTTCACGCAAGGCCACGTTTCTCCCCTGTCCGGAAAACGGGAAACTCCTTTGTCCACAGTTTCTTCAACATCCTGTTCTTGCAACAAACATATACCTATTTGGAACCCATGAAAGCATCCACTTCGAAAACTGCTCCCAAGAAAAAGCTCACTGCCGCTGCGCGCAAACAGCAGGCCTTTCTGTATCTTGACGCTCTCCTTGTCCAGGCAAGCAACAACAACTTCCTGCATACCCTGCTCAGCCATCTGTCTCTCTTGCCCCCGCAGAGCTTTTTGCCGCACATGCTCAACAACTACCGCGACGGGCTGTTCACGGCCAAGACAACATTCCAGGACGAGCTTGTCTACGAGGGGAACCACAACTGGAACATGCGGGCAAAAGCCCGTTTCAAGCTGACCTGCGAGCTCGCCAAAGACGAGAGCATGACCAGGGAGCTTGTCAAGTTCTTTGACGACAAGCGCTACAGGGCAAACGCCTACGCCTGGGGAGCCGATGTGACCCTGGCCATCTACAGCAACAACGACTACAGGCTGCGCGGCATGCGCAACGCTTCTGCCAGCGATGTGGAAAGCGAGATGCGCTATATGCACTTTTCCCTCGCGGACTTCCCGCTTGACTGGGTCTTGTCGCGCACGCCCCTGGGCCAGTCCCTGATCTTCTACGATCTGTGTACTGCCTTTCTGAAGACAGGCATGGTGCACCCGGTTTTCGGACAGCTCGCGGAGCTGTATGAAAAGGGCAAGCTGGCCTGTCCCTGGCTTGACCCGGAAAAGCAGGCTGTCCTGCACTTCTGGCGCAACGAGCAGGACAAGGCAGACAAGTGCCTTGCTCCCTTGAAAAAGAACAAGACCCTCTCCCTTGAGCAGATGTCCGTCCTTGCCACCATCGACTTCTTCAGAAAGGATCCGGGCTGTCTGCAGTGGCTCAACAAGTGGATTGCCCAGTTCAAGAAGGAGAACGGCACGCGCCAGCCTCCCAACTTCTTCTTCTGCGCGGGCGTTGCGTGCAACATGGTCCGTTTCCTCTACGGCACAGCCAAGGATCTCGAGAGCATGCGCGACAACTTCGGGATTCTGCAAAAGGGAAGCTTCGATCACTACGGCATCTACTCCAATGGCTGGCGGGGCATGTCGTCCCTGGCTGCCCTGGACAGGCTGCGCAACGGGGCCATTGACGACAACAAGATTGCCCAGCCGCCCTTTGTCGAGGGCGATCTGAACGTGCTCTCCGTGCTTGTCACAGCCGCAGCGCAGCTGCGCCTTCCAGAGGAAGCGGATCCTGATC
>CALVGM010000184.1 GCA_944327095.1 uncultured Desulfovibrio sp.
AGGTCATGGAGATGAAGGAGCGCGGACACAAGGGGCACGCCTGCATGGACGACACAATTGCCCCGCTGCCCCCGGACGTGACGGCACCTGGGCCCGACAAGGGCCCAAGGGTGCGGGACATACACCTGGGCAGGGAGCAGAGCGAGCAAAGCGTGCGGGTCGTGAGCTTTCTCATAGACAACAATATCTTCTACCGCCTGAATCCCCACCTTGTGGCAAGCCATGAACAGCTGGCCTTCATGGTGGCCCTGGAGGCGGATCAGGTCTACGCACCCTGTTCGGACAGGGTCTTTTTCGATCTTCTGGGCGAAAAGTTCACGCCCCGCATCCGCAAGGAGTACGGCAGGGCCTGGCGCATCTGCGTCATGCTTCTGAACTCCCTGGAGGTGGACGCGGCCTACAAGGCCAGCATACGCTCCTTCTGTCGCCAGCGCCTGAAGCGCGCCGTGCTCTTCCACGACATCATCCCCTCGCGCCTTGTGAAGCGCCTGACCTCCTTTGTGCTTTCCCCGGACAATACCCTGGAGGATCCCTGGACGCAAAGACGCGCGTCCGGATCGAGCAGGGCAAGGGAGCTGCTCGCAAGCCCCTGGCTGAAGGAGCTGCTCGACAGGACGCCGGCCTCGTGCACGGACACAAGCTACGCTGCCCTGCAGGAGCGCATGGACATGGGCCGCATGGCCCGTTTGTTCTGCCTGTGCTGCCACAGTCCGGACATGGTGCGGGCGAAAGGCATGGCCCTGTGGGACGACTTTCTGGCAGCCGAAAAGGCGCTGGCCCCTGTGTGGCGCAGCGTGCCTGCCCTGCGGGACAGGCATTCGACCATACTGCTCTTGTGCGATGCGAGCGGGTCCGGGCACTTCGACCTCTGCCTTGCGTCCTTTCTGGTGGAGCGGGGGCACAGCGTCATCTACGCAGTGAAGGACGAATTCTACTTCGACGCGCCCACCATGAGCGACATGTTCACGGATCCTGTGCTGCAGGAGGATCTGAAGGGCGCCTACGTGTGCACGGACAGGGCCCTGTCCAAAAAGGAGCTCCTGCGGCTTTTGCGCGAATGGCGCCTTATTGTTGTGTCCGACGGCACGCGCGAGCGCCTCAACCTCGCGCGCGTGTCCGTGACCTTTTCCAGGGCCTGGAAGGAGGCGGACCTTGTGCTTGCCAGGGGCAGAAGGCTGGCGGACACGCTGCTTGGCACAAGCCACGAGTTCACCCGCGACATCCTCTGCCTTGAGGGCGCGCTCGACAGAAAACCGCTTGCCCCGCGCTACAGGCCGCACGCCAAGGGCGTGCGCAAGTTCACGGAACGGGACATCCGTGCCCAGTCCGACGCCATCATAGAGGGCATGCGCGAAGCAGCCGGCGAGGGACGGCCAGTGCTCTTCTACAGCTGCATCATAGGCTCCATTCCGGGCCAGACACAGACGGCCATTCGTCTTGCCAAAACCATAGTGGAAGAGCTTGCGAGGCGCATGCCCAGGGCCTACATCATCAACCCGGCCACGCACTTTGTGGAGGGCATGGACGGGGACGATCTCATGTACATGTGGGAAAGGGTGCAGCGCAGCGGGCTCATCAACATCTGGTACTTCCAGACTGCGGACGACATAGAGCGTGGCTTCAGACTGCTTGGCGAGAGCATGCCGAGAGAGTGGATGGGCAAGGACGCAAGCTACAGCACGGGCTGTACCAAGGAAATGCGCATAGCCCTGGACGTGCAGAGGCAGAATCCGGAAATGCAGATACGCGGGCCAAGCCCGGACACCTTCTTCCGCAGGGGCGAGTACGGGGTCGGGAAATACTTTGACGAGGCATTGGTCCGTCGCTAATATACGCCCCTGCCTGGGGCAGGACGCAGCCTGCTTCTGCCCTGTCAGATCTGCCAATTCTCATCCACCAAATATACCCAGACGGAGAAATACATGCCCGATTTTGAAGCTGTAATAGGCCTTGAGGTCCATGTGCAGCTGGCCACAGCCTCCAAGCTCTTCTGTTCCTGCCCCAATGCCTTTGGCAAGGCGCCCAACACCAATACCTGCGAAGTGTGCACAGGCATGCCCGCGGCACTGCCGCGCATCAACAAGCAGGGAGTGCACTACGCCACCCTGGTGCGGCTTGCCACCAACTGATCCATCAACCTGGACAGCGTCTTTGCCAGAAAGAACTACTTCTACCCGGACCTGCCGGCAGGCTACCAGATTTCCCAGTTCGAGCTTCCCCTGTGCGAGCACGGGCACGTGATCATCGACGTGGGCAACGGCCCGAAGAAAATCGGCATCACCCGTATCCACATGGAAAACGACGCTGGCAAGAACATACACTCCCACACCGAGAACCACAGCTACGTGGACCTGAACAGGGCCGGCACCCCGCTGGTGGAAATCGTGTCCGAGCCGGACATGCGCTCCCCCGAGGAGGCAGTGGCCTATCTCAAGGCCCTCTACCGCATTGTGACCTACCTTGGCGTGTGCGACGGCAACATGGAGGAAGGCAGCTTTCGCTGCGACGCCAACGTCTCCATCAGGCCCAGGGGCCAGGAAAAGCTTGGCACGCGTACGGAACTCAAGAACGTGAACTCCTTCCGCAACGTGGGCCGCGCCATAGCCTACGAGATAGCCAGGCAGGAAGACGTGCTGCTCGACGGCGGCGAGGTTGTGCAGCAGACACGCCTCTACGACGCGGACAAGAACATTACCCAGGCCATGCGCAGCAAGGAAGAGGCCCACGACTACTGCTACTTCCCGGATCCTGACCTCTTGCCTGTGCACATCGACCAGGAAGAGTTCGAGGCCTGGAAGAAGGAGCTGCCCGAACTGCCCAAGGAACGCCTTGGACGCTTCATGGAAATGACGGGCATAGCCGAGGACGAGGCCGAGGTGCTGGTGTCCAGCAAGGCCATGGCGGACTTCTTCGAGGACGCTGCCCAAAGGGTCAACCCCAAGAAGGTGGCCAACTACATCCTGGGACCCATGCTGCGCGAGCTCAACGCCACGGGCCAGAGCATAGCCGAGGTTGCCATGAAGCCCGAGGGCCTGGCGGAACTGGTGACCATAGTGGAAGAGGGGCTGATCAGCGCCAAGATCGCCAACGACATCTTTGCGGATCTCTTGAAGACAGGCGCCATGCCCAGAGCCTATGTGCAGGAGCGCGGACTTGCCCAGATTTCCGACTCGGGCGCCATTGACAGCGCTGTGGACAAGGTCATTGCCGCCAATCCCGCGGAAGTGGAAGCCTACAGAGGGGGCAAGACCAAGCTGTTGAGCTTCTTCATGGGCCAGGTCATGCGCGAGACAAGGGGCAAGGCCAATCCGGGCCTTCTGAACAAGCTTCTCAAGGAAAAGCTCGGCTAGAAAGCCCAATGCAACGTCTGTGGCCGCGAATCCCAAGAGGGTTCGCGGCCACACTTGTTTTTGGGCAAGCGTGCGCAAAAAAGTTCCTTGTGCCCACGCCAGGGACCCTGTAGGCTTTTTGGCCAGGGGCAGGTTGCGTTTCAGACAACCTGCGGGAGGAAAAAGATGGCAAGAATGTTCTTGGTACTTGTGGCAGGCCTGTGCCTTCTTGTGACAGGGCTTTGCCCGGACGCGGCCCTGGCGACAGCAGACTTCGAGAAGCTGCACGCAGACTATATGCAGACCTCCGCGGCCTACAGGGAGGCGGACAGGGAGCTGAACGCGACCTGGAACAGGCTGCGCAGGACAGTGAGCAAGGAAGAGTTCGCACAGCTTTTGCAAAACCAGAGGGCCTGGCTGAAAGAGCGCGGGAACTTGCTTGGCTACGGGGACAGGGAAAAGGCCATGATCAAGTGCCTGCAAGACAGGATAGCCTTCCTGAACCTGAAGATCGCCCAGGCGGATCATCAGTATATCACCTTCAGGGTGGATATCGAGCCCGAGGACGATGCGCTCTGTGTTGTCGTAAAGCCCTCCAGACCTGTTGTCATGAACAACTACAGGTCCTGCGTTGCCGGAGGCGAGAAGGACAGGGCCATCGAAAAGGTCCTGCTCGAACAGAAAAGAAAAAGTGCCGAAAAGGAACTGGATAATGTGTACGGGCAGGATGGACTTCTTTCTCCTGATGTCACAGAGTACTTCGAATACAACAGATTTTTCATGAACCCTGATTTTTATGGGCATTTCGAGCATTTGACCATAGAGATGGCCAACAACAATCTTGCCTGCATTTCGGAATGATTCAGCTTTAGCATCGGTATGGCAAGACCGTTTAATGGAATTTCCGAAACACAGTTTATTGATCTTGCAACGGGAAACAGAATAACCTTCAATGACCTGTTCATGCATCCGGAGGTGGCACGTGAAACAGCAAGGGGAATAGCCTCTATCAAGGTAGCTGGTGCGGCCGCTGCCATGAACAGGGATTTGAGCAGGGTGCTGGAGGCTCTTGGGAAATACGATTTTACCCTCGCCTTTGTACGGGACAACTGCGTCTATCTGCAGCTTGACAAGCCGGATGTGGCTCCCATCAACGACACCGAAACGCTGGAGTTCCTGGATGTCCCGCTCAAGGTGCATCTGGACGACCTCAAGGCTGCTGGGCCAAAGAGCAGATACTTCCAATAGGGGGCAGTAGGGCTGTTCAGCACGCTTTTGCTCGATTCCGAAGGAAGATTCCTCGGGGAGAGCCTGGACTTTTTGACCGATTTTGACGTTTATCTCAGGAAAAATCACAATTCCAATGATTTTTCTTGAGTTAACTGTCACTGCCGCCTATACTGGCAAAGAAGGTTACAGGAAACAGGAAAGTCAGTCACGGGGGGAGCATGCGACGTCGAATCGAGACAGAGCTTTTGGCCTGGAAGGAGAAGTCTGACGAGCAAAGGATGCCGCTTTTGCTCAACGGCGCGCGGCAGGTTGGCAAGACGTGGATTTTGCGCACCTTTGGCGCCGCGCACTTTGAGAACGTCGCCTATGTGAATCTCGAGGCCAATAAGGCAGCTGCTTCCATTTTTGCCGAGGATCTTTCTCCGCGACATCTGGTAGGCTACCTTGAGTCGGCAATCGGCGAGAGGATACTTCCCGGCAAGACCCTGCTTGTTCTGGACGAGATACAGTCCTGCGAGCGTGCGCTGACTTCGCTCAAGTACTTTTGCGAAGAGGGCCAGCAGTACCATGTGGCCGCAGCCAGCAGCCTTCTTGGTGTGGCCATGAACCGCGAAAGGTATTCCGTGCCTGTGGGCAAGGTGGAGACGCTCGCACTCTATCCCCTTGATTTCGAGGAATATTTGTGGACCAGAGGGAGGGAAAGCCTGGCACAGGAAATACGTTCGGCCTGCGACAGACTGGAACCCCTGCCTGAAGGCTTGCACAGGCTTGCCGTGGAGCTGTACCGCGAGTACCTTGTTGTGGGTGGCATGCCAGCCTGCGTGAACACCCTGGTGCGGGAAGGCAGCTTTCTCGACGTGGCCAACGTGCAGGCGCAGATACTGGCTACCTTGGTGGCGGACATGGCCAAGTACGCCACGGCTTCGGAAAGTGTGAAGATACGCGCCTGCTATCAGTCCATTCCCGCCCAGCTTGCCAAGGAGAACAGAAAATTCCAGTACAAGGTGGTGCGCAAGGGGGGAAGCGCGGCCATTTTCGGGGAGTCCATAGAATGGCTGACACTGGCGGGACTTGTGCTCAAGTGCCAGAAGGTGAGCCAGGCCTGGGTGCCTGTTTCCGTGCACGCGGATCTGTCCAGCTTCAAGCTGTACATGGGCGACACCGGGCTTTTGCTGCAATTGTCCGGCATGCCCCAGCAGCTCGTTCTTTCAGGACTTGAAAATCAGTTTCAGGGGGCCTTGGCCGAAAACTACGTGGCGCAGCAGCTGGCAGCTCATGGTCATGCGCTGTTCTACTGGGCAAGCGACAACACAGCCGAAGTGGATTTTGTCCTGCAAAAGGGGACGGACATGGTTGCCGTCGAGGTGAAGAGCGGACTCAACACGCGCTCGCGCAGCCTCAACGTGTTCAGCGGCAAGTACCACCCAGCGTACGCTGTCCGCCTTTCCCTGAAAAATTTCGGGCACGCGGACAACCTTCGCTCCATTCCCCTGTACGCGGCCTTTTGCCTGTGAGTGCCCAAAAGACCATACGGAAAAGACATGGAGGAATTTCGTGAACCAGCTTGTACGCAAGGCCAGGGCCTCGGATCTGGACGCCATTGAGGCCATCTACGACCGCATCCACACAGCCGAGGAAAGGGGGCCTGTCACCACAGGCTGGCAGCGCTTTGTCTACCCCACCAGAGCCACTGCCGAAGCGGCCCTTGAGCGGGGGGACCTTTTTGTCCTGGAAGCGGACGGGGAAGTGGCAGGCTCTGCCCTGATCAACCAGATCCAGGTCGACGTCTACAAGGACGCGCCCTGGCAGTATCAGGTCCCGGACGAGCAGATCATGGTTCTGCATACCCTGGTCATCGATCCCCTGCGCAAGGGCCAGGGCCTCGGAAAGACCTTTGTCCGCTTCTATGAGGACTACGCAGGGGAAAGGGGCTGCCCCCTTCTGCGCATGGACACCAATGCCCTGAACCTGCCGGCCAGAGCCTTCTACAGGAAGCTGGGCTACAGGGAGATTGCCATCGTGCCCTGTACCTTCAACAATATCGAGGGCGTGCAGCTGGTTCTGCTCGAGAAGAGGCTTCAGGACTGAAAAAAGAAGGGCAGAGCAGGTCCCTTGCGCAAGGGACCTGCTCTGCCGGACCTTTTTCGCATGCTTCCACAGGGGAAGCGTCATGAACAGAGCTGGAGAGATGGTGCGCAATCTTGCCGGAGAGCTGGCCTGCGCATCCTTCAGGCCTGCGCCTCTCCCTCCTCGGGGATTGAGGTGGACGCCCCATGGCGCGGGCACTTGGAGAAGGCCAGCCAAAGCCTGGCCAGGCTGGACAGCCTTGCGCACATGCCTGATGTCCGGCGGACATGTTCCTGCTCAAGCAAGCGCTTTTGTCGTCCCGGATTGAGGGCATACAGTGCACACTTGAGGATGCGCTCACTTACAGGGTGCAGCCGTTCGGACCGCAGCCGTGTCCCTTGAAATCGTCCTTTTCCGAAGCCTCCTTTTCGCATGTCCTTGTCGAGTCAGAGTCTTCCAGGGCCTTTTCGAGACGGGTCAGGACTGTGGCGAGATCCGTGAAGCTTCTGGCAAGCAGGACGCGTTCTCCAGAGTCTTTTTCCAGGAAGAGGGTTGGGTAGATCACAAAGTCTCCCAGGATTTCCACGGCTTTCTGTCTGTCCTTTTCGGCCTGCTCCTGCACTTCCTTTTTGGAGCATTCGATGATGAGCGCCTCTTCGTCCACGCCGCAGGCAGTGGCCTGCACGTAGGGGTCGAGTACGTCCTGCCCGTCCTGGTAGAAGGCCTTCTGCAGGGCTTCGATCTGCTCCCTTTCCTTGCCTGGCGCAAGCCTGCGCAGGGCTGTCACGGGAACGCTCATGGCGCGACTGTCCATGCTCATGCTGCCCTTGCCGGGTTCGAGAAGGTCCAGGTAGGCCTTGCCCACGCCGCGGCCGGCGGTCTCCTGCAGGCGCTTGAAGAAGGCCCGGATGTTCGGCATTTCCATGACCATGTCGTCGATGGTGTAGCCAGGGTTCACAAGCTCCCCGCACAAGACGTGCACCGGCATGGGGTAGCGTTCGAGAACCTGATCGAAGACAAGCCCGAAGGCGTAGCACCAGGGGCAGTAGACGTCGGTGATGTAGAGATATCTGGACATGGACGTGGTTCTCCTTGGAAGATGTGCTCTTTCTTCAGGATGGGAGCTCGTGGCCCTCGAGAGTGAGCAGGAAACGTGTGATACCCTCGCCGAGACGGGACTCGCGCCAGGTGCCGCTATCGCGAATCACTCTGTGACAGGGTATAATGATGGGCAAGGGATTGGCGGCAATACAGGAGGCAATGGGTGTCGCTGCAGCTCCTTCCCTGCCCATTTCCCGGGCAAACTGAGAGACTGTGCGTATTTCCCCGTAGGGTATTGTCAGAAGATGCCGCCAGACCGCGCATTGCAGTTCAGTGCCCTGAGTTCGAGCGTGAGCTCCGCAAAGGGGTATGGCTCGCCCTTGAGATAGGCTGTGACTGCTGCCGCTGCCTTGCGCAGCAGGGAACAGTCAGACAGTTGTTGATAATACTCATGGCAAACCTTGGTGAAAATCGGCCTACTCGGCCTCGTTGGCGTTGGCGTCTATGAAGAAGGTGACAATTGTGGCGACAACAGCCAGGCCGGCCATGACCTGGAAGGAGGTGGCCAGGCCGAAATGGTCTCCAACCCACCCGATGATGGGCGCGCAGATGCCGCCAACCGCAGTGCTCAGGCCCAGGGTGACGCCCGAGGCAAAGCCTATGTTGCGGGCAAGGAACTGCTGGCCCAGGACCACCATGGTGCTGAAGGCAAAGTAGAGGCTGAAGGCCAGGACGAGCAGCATGATCCAGGCGAGGACCAGGTTGTCCGCCAGGCTGAAGACAAAAAGCGCAGGTGCCATGGGCACAAAGGCCAGGTGCAGGGCGCGCGCACGTCCCTTGCGATCCGAGATGAAGCCGCCGGCTATGTTGCTCAAGACCCCAGCAAGGCCGAAGATGGTCACTGCCACTGCGCCAGCGGTCTTGCTCTGGCCAAAGATGTGCATCCAGTACAGGGGCAGGTAGGCGTGTATGCTGCTCAAGACCACGCTGCGCGTCATGATGGCCACGGTCAGGCGGTTGAACTGCTTCCAGTTGTTGGGCCTTGCTTCCGAGCCTGCGGCCTTTCCCTGGACAGCCTTTTGCGGCATGGACATGTGCATGATGCCGAACACAAGGGAGAGGGCCGTTATCACGCCCAGAATGCCGAAGAAGATTGTGCCGCTCAGGCCAAAGGAAGCCAGGAGGGCAGCAGCAATGAGCGGACCTATGACAAAGCCCGCGTTGCCGCCAATGGAAAAGATGCTGAGCGCCATGCCCTTGTGGGTACCTGCCACCTGATTGGCAAGGCGGGCAGCCGTGGGATGGAAGAGGGAGGACCCTATGCCGCACACACCCACAGCGGCCAGCATGGCGTAGTAGTTTGAGCAAAGTCCTGTCAGGGTGAGGCCGAGGCAGGCCAGAAAAACGCCCAGGGGCGCGAGCCAGGGCTTGGTGAACCTGTCGCTCAAAAGTCCGAACAGGGGCTGGGTCAGGGCGGAGATCAGGGACTGGGCAAACATGATGTTGCCTGTCGCCTGGTAGGTGAGCCCGTAGAATTCCTGCAGGTAGGGAATGATGGCCGGCAGGGCACCGGTGTTGATGTCGCAGGAAAGATGCCCTCCGGAAAGAAGGAAGACCTTCCCCCTGTCCATCCGCTTCTCGGCCTGTGCGTCCATGTTTCCCCCTCTGGCCGCGCTCGTGCGGGATTTGTCCCCGAGGCTTTCCGGGGACCTTGCGGCGGCCCAAGCACATTTTGCCTACGCCCTTTCCCCATCCTCGTCAAAGCATGGAATAGGGGTCCAGGTTGAGGGAGATCCTGAGTTTTGCCGCCTCGGGCACGCGGAGCAGATCCGTGTACAGGGCCCGCACGCAGCCCCATTCCGAGGTTTTCAGCAGGCACTGGTAGCGCATGCGGTTGCCAATGAAGGCTATGGGCGACTGCACTGGCCCAAGCAGGGGGATGCCGCGCTCGCGCGCCTTTGCCCGAATCCAGGTCTCCACGGCCGTCATGGCCTCGGAGCCTGCCGGATCGTTGCGCTCGTAGGAAAAGCGGATGAGGCTCACGTGGCTGAAGGGAGGGAAGCGGTAGCGCTTGCGGCGGGCGAGCTCCTCTGCGTAGAAGCCCTCGTAGTCCGCGGTCTTCACGTACTTCCAGCAGTAGTGGTTTACGTCTCTGGTCTGGATGAGCACGCGGCCTTCCCTGGCGCCGCGCCCGGCCCTGCCCGAGGACTGCACAAGCAGCTGGAAGGTGCGCTCTGCAGCCCTGTAGTCCGGAAGGCCCAGCCCGAGATCGCCGTCCGCGACAATGGCCAGGGTCACGTCCGGGAAATGGTGCCCCTTGGAGAGCATCTGCGTGCCCACCAGAATGTTGGCCTCATGGCGCGCAAAGCGCGTCAGAAGCTCTTCCATGGCCCCTTCGCGCCTTGTGCTGTCCCTGTCGAAGCGCAGCACCTCATGGCCGAAGCGGGCGGAGAGGTAGTTTGTGGTGCGTTCCGTGCCCTCGCCCATGGGCATGAAATTCATCTTGTGGCAGTTGGGGCAGGGAGCCGGGAAGGGCAGGCTGTAGCCGCAGTAGTGGCAGACAAGCCGGCCTTCGCTGCGGTGGTAGGAAAGGCCCACAGCGCAGTTTGGGCAGGTAAGCGTTGTGCGGCAGTCCGGGCAGTAGATGAGCGGCGCAAAGCCCCTGCGGTTCAAAAGCACAATCACCTGCTCGCCCCTGTCCACGGTCTCCTCTATGGCCTGCAGGGACTCTGGTGCCAGCAGGGTCTCCTCCTCGCTCATGATGCGGCGCCTGCCCATGTTGACAAGCTCCACAGGCGGAAGGGGCTTTTGCGAGATGCGGTGCGGCATGCGCAAGACACCGATCTTGCCCTCGCAGGCCGCGTGCCAGGTGCGGATGTCCGGAGTGGCGGACCCGAGCAGCAGGACGGCATGCTCCTGATGGGCCTTGAGCCAGGCCACTTCCTTGGCGTGGTAGGGCACGCGCTCCTCCTGCTTGAAGGATCCGTCGTGCTCCTCGTCGAGAATGATGAGGCCCACGTTCTGCAGGGGCAGAAAGAGGGAGGACCTTGTGCCTGCCACAAGGACGGGCTCGCGGTTGGCCGCAAGGGCCCTGAAGGTGGCTTCCCTGCGGCTGGACCCCTGGTAGCCGTGGTAGAAGAGAACGCGCTTGCCGGGCAGGGCCGCGCACAAATCGTTTCTGAGCTTGTGGGCCAGGGCCACCTCGGGCGCAAGGAGCAGGACGCTGCGACCGCTCTCAAGGCAGTGCCTGGCAGCCGTGGTGTACACGGCTGTCTTGCCAGAGCCCGTGACCCCGAAGAGCAGGCGCTGGGCAAACTCGCCCCTGTCCAGCAGGGCGTCTATCTCGTCGACAGCTGCCTGCTGGTCCTGGTTGAGCGCAAAGGAGCTGGTTTCCGGGGGCTCGAGCAGGCTTGCGTTCAGCTCCTCGAAGCGGGTTTCCGCTTCCTCGGACACAATGCGTATGCAGCCGAGCTTCAGCAGGGCCTGCACAATCTGCGAGGCCCCCTCGCCAAGCTCGCGCATGAAGGTGCGCCTGTTGGTCGTGCCGTGGAACATCAGGTATTCCAGGGCCTCGCGCTGGCGTGTGGCAGCAGGCCGCACAGGCCAGGGCGGGGAGACAATGAGCTCCACCCGCTCGTTTTTCGCCGGATCCCTGTGCGGGGGCACCAGCAGGGCGCGACCCGCGAGAAGCTCGCCCACAAGGGCCTTTTGTTCGCCTGGGCCGAGAGCGGCAGCCTGGCGCAGGGAAAGCGTTGCCTCGCGGCCTTTCACGTCGAGCCTGCGCACCCGTACCCCAAGATCGCGCGCAAGGGGCACAAGCTGGGACACGGCAAGGCCTGTGGCCAGGCACTGGCGCGTGGCCACGGCCTCCAGGATGCGCACAAGTCCGGGATTGAGGACAGGCACGGTTTCCAGGGGAAAGGCTATGTCGCGCAGGCGAACGCCTTCGGGGGCTTCAACACCCAGGGCACGGATGAGCCCTGGACGAAGCGGGCCTCTGCCCAGGGGAACGGCAACACGCAGGCCTTCCTTCCAGAAGGAGTCCGGGAAGGCCCTGGGCAGGGAATAGGTCAGATCCGCGTAGGGCGGCTCGAGCAGGGAAACAAGAGCGTTCACGGCAAGGAGCTAGCTGGCTTGTGTCTCCGCCTTGGCAGCCTGGGTGCGCTTTTGGGTAGTCCTTGGGGCGCGCTTTTGGGGAGCCGGCTTTTCCTCGGCAGCGTCCTCGCGCAGGCTGGCCGCAAGGGAGGAAGTGCTCTTGCCGCTGTAGATCTCGCTTTCGCTGGCGGTAAGAGCCAGGGGCAGCACCTCGCGTACGGTCTCCACGTAGTGTATGGTGAGCCCCTCGCGAATGTCCGCTGGCACGTCCTTCACGTCGTTCTTGTTGGCGGCAGGCACGATAATGTTGAAGATGCCGGCCCTCTTGGCAG
>CALVGM010000185.1 GCA_944327095.1 uncultured Desulfovibrio sp.
AGGCCGCTGCCGCCTATGACGCCGATACATGTGCTCATACATATTCTCCCTTGGTTGTTCGGGCAGACAGTTCTCGTGCAGGAGGAGAGCGGGGCTCGTCCCCTGTGCCCAGAGGCCTGTCCGCAAAAAAGCAAAAGAGACTGCACACGGCAAAATTCCCTGTGCAGTCTCGCGAAAAATAGACCAAAGCTCAAAAAAATCAAAGGCCCAGTCAGGCTACAGCGAAAAGAGGACAAAGACAAGCGTTTTTCTACACTATTTTCCTTGCAGGGAAGGGGCTAGGCCCTGGCTTCCAGGGCCGCGTCGCAGTCGCGCAGGTAGCGGCCAAGAGGCAGGGCGCGCAGCAAGAAGCCGCTCTTGTCCAGACTCGTTGCATCGTAGGTGATGAGTACGGAGGAGCCCCTGGGACTGAAGGAAGCGGCAAGACCGTTTGCCGCGAGCAGTGTCTGCAGGGCAGAGGCTGCTTCCCGAGAGGCAAGGCCTGCGTGGCGGACTCGTGCGCGGCCATCCACAAAGCTTGTGATGTGCTCGGCAAGGGTTGCCAGGGCCAGCTGATCCGCGTCCGTGTTCGTGTCTGTGTTCAGACCGGGCTCGTCTGCACGGCTCTCGACGCCAGAGGCCTGCGGTGCGGGTGTGCCTGAAGCGCTCTGTCTGCCCTTGCCCTGTCTTCTTCCACTGCCTCCGCTGCCTGCTTCCATGCCGCCCTTTTTGAGCTCTTTCACTGCGTCGAGCAGGGACTCGGCAAGGCTGCCGTCGCTGCTTCCCCTGCCGCCGCCCCTGCCGGAGCCCGAGCTCTTGCCTGAGCCTCTGCCACCCCCGCTTCCGCCGAGGAGTGTTCCCGCAACCTTTGCCAGTGTGGATCCTCTTCCGGTAGTCGCGGAAAGGATTTTGACCAGGGCCATAGCGCCCATGATGCCGCCTGCGCCGCCAAGGAATTTGCCAGCCATGATAGTCTCCGGGTAGGGGGTGCTCCCCCAGGATGATGTGATGTGTGCGGGGCACTGGAAATGGTGGGGCTACGGGCTCCACAAGTCACACCTGTGTGGTGATGTCTTGTACCCCTTGCCAAAAACTACAGAATGCTTTGCACTCTGGCAAGAGATATTGTCCTTTTTTCTCTTCCTGCCCGCTTCTGGAAGCAAGATTTGCGCAGCTATTGCAATCCTTTCTTGCCTTGTCGTGGCTCTTTGTCAGAAAAAAAAAGCGAAATGAAGCGTGATACAAAAGGACATATCCCAAACAGCAGTGCTCCTGTGCCCGCACTGGCGAAAAGCTTTGCCTGAAGCCGCAGCTAGCCTTCCTGCGCGTTTTCTGTGCCCTTGGGATCAATTTCGCCCTGGTGCTGTGCCTGGGCAAGCTCGTCGCCCCGGCCTGCGCAGGTGTAGTGGTAATGATAGTGGTAGTGGACAATGGGGGCATTTGCCGCATTGGCCTGGCCGTGGCAGTGGCCCTTGTGCCCGTGACTTTCGCTGCAGGAGCCTGTCTCGCCAGCTTCCTCGCCAGTGGCGCAGCCGGCACCCATGCCCTGGCCGCGTCCCCTGCCATATCCGTGCTGGCCGCGCGCTCCGTGCTGTGCGTTTCGTCCGTATCCCTCGAAGCGGGTATCGCTTCCCTGGTCTTCTGTCAGCATGATGTTTCCTCCTTCCAGTACGATGTTTTGTCCGCCGAGCAGGGCCGTGACTGTCCTGCGCCGGGCTTCTCCAAGGATGCGGCAGAGGGTAGGGGTGGAGACACCCATGCGTGCCGCAGCTTCCTGCTGGGAAAGGTTTTCCGCGTCCACAAGGCGCATGGCCTCGATCATGTCCAGTCCTATGGTCACGTCGCCTGCCTCTTCCTCTCTTCCCAGGGCTGCGAAACGCGTGCACCCGGGTACAAAGGCTATGTTGCGGGTCTTGTTTCTGCGCTGCATGTTTCCTCCTTGAAATGAAATATGTTTCATATAAGAGCAAATATGATTTCATGTCAAGGAAAACAATGAAATATATTTCATTATTTTGTTCGGCCTGTGCGCGCTGGTGCAAGGCGTCCTGGCCGTACGCAAGGCCTTGACTTTTTGAGCGCTCGATACATTTTTCTTCTCGAATCTGTGAGGTCGTGTCCCGCAGTGTTGGTTTTCAAGAAAAAGAATTTCCATTTCAAAATATAATGCAGTGCGCAGTCCGGCCCAATACGGCAAATGACGGCAGGGTCGGTGCGTTCCTTCATATGGACAAGCCCTGTTGAGACAGGCCAAACCGGGCCAGGAACAGGCAGGCAGCGCAAGCATATGGACCAGACAAGGGGAAAATGGGCTACTGCCAGAGTGCAGCCCCATCAATGCAAGCACAACAAGTGTCCGCCCAAAGGGGCATAGGCAAGCGCAGGGCGGGAAACCTGTGACAGCTTTTTTCTGCGCTTGCCATTGGGCGGAAAATGGTGCAAGAAATAGAAATAGAAATTCCATTTCATGCTTTTGTGCAACCCTTTCCCCGAAGCGCAACGCTTCGAAGGCTACAGGTCATGGAAAAATTTCTCGTAACAGGCATGAGCTGCGCAGCCTGCAGCGCCAGGGTGGAGAAAGCCGTCTCCAGCGTGCCCGGCGTCTCGTCCTGCTCCGTGAGCCTGCTCACCAACACCATGGGTGTGGAGGGCACGGCCACAAGCAAGGACATTATTGATGCCGTGGTCAAGGCCGGGTACGGCGCCTCTTCTCTCGACAAGCCCGCTGCCACACAGGATGGGCAGGCCTGCAGCGCCCCCGCGGCTCCTTCCGAGGACATACTTGCGGACAAGGAGACGCCCGTTCTCAAAAGGCGCCTTGTCTCTTCCCTTGTTCTTCTGATTCCCCTCATGTACGTGTCCATGGGGCACACCATGGCGGGCTTTCCCGTTCCCTCCTTTCTGGATGGCAATCCCCTGGGCGTAGCCCTTGTGCAGATGCTTCTCGCTGTGGCCATCATGGTCATCAACAAGAAGTTCTTCGTGAACGGCTGGCACGGCATTGTCAACAGGGCCCCCAACATGGACACCCTGGTAGGCCTTGGTTCGGGCGCGAGCTTTGTGTGGAGCGTTGTGGTTTTGCTCGGCATGACGCGCAGCGCTGCCGACGGCAACGCCGCGGCCCTGCAGGAGGGGATGCACGGCCTCTATTTCGAGTCCGCGGCCATGATCCTTGCCCTCATCACTGTGGGCAAGATGCTCGAGGCCAGGTCCAAGGGCCGCACAACCGATGCCCTGCGCTCCCTCATGCGCCTGGCTCCCAAGCGCGCCACTCTCTGGCAGAACGGCGCAGAGAAGGACGTGCCCGTGGAAGAGGTGCGGGTCGGGGACATCTTTGTGGTGCGCCCTGGCGAAAACATCCCTGTTGACGGGGAGATTGTGGAAGGCACAAGCGCTGTCAACGAGGCAAGCCTCACTGGCGAGAGCATTCCCGTGGACAAGGGGCCTGGCGATCACGTTTCCGCTGCCACGCTCAACCAGTCCGGCTATTTGCGCTGCAAGGCCCTGCGTGTGGGCCAGGACACGACGCTTGCGCAGATCATACAGATGGTGAGCGACGCGGCAGCCACCAAGGCGCCCATTGCCAAGATAGCGGACCGCGTCTCCGGCGTCTTTGTGCCCGTGGTCATTTCCATAGCCCTGCTTGTCACCATCATCTGGCTTCTTGTCGGCGAGAGCCTTGGTTTCTCCCTTGCCCGCGGCATAGCGGTGCTTGTCATCTCCTGCCCCTGCGCCCTGGGTCTTGCCACGCCTGTGGCCATCATGGTGGGCAACGGCCTTGGCGCCAGAAACGGCATTCTCTTTAAGACCGCTGCCTCCCTTGAGGAGACAGGCAGAACGCAGATAGTTGCCCTGGACAAGACAGGCACCATCACCAGGGGCGAGCCCAGGGTCACGGACGTTGTGCCGGCAAGGGGTGTCGGGGCAGACGAGCTGCTCTCCCTTGCCCAGGCCCTTGAAAGCCGCAGCGAGCACCCTCTCGCGCGGGCCATTGTGCAGCACGCCACAGAAACGCTCGCAGGCCCTGCCCAGGAAGTCACAGACTTCAGGGCCGTGCCCGGAAAGGGCCTTGAGGGCATGCAAAACAATGCCAGGATCCTTGGCGGCAACCTGGCCTATGTGGCCTCGCAGGCCGAGGTGCCCCAGGACATGCGCGACAGGGCAGAAGCTCTGGCCGGCGAGGGCAAGACGCCGCTCTTCTTTGCCAGGGACAATGCCTTCCAGGGCCTTGTGGCTGTTGCCGACGTCATCAAGGAGGACAGCGCCGAAGCCATTGCCGACCTGCGCTCCATGGGCATACGCGTTGTCATGCTCACTGGCGACAACGAGCGCACGGCAAGGGCCATAGGCAGGCAGGCCGGCGTGGACGAGGTCATTGCCGGCGTGCTGCCCGAGGGCAAGGAGCGCGCCATCCGCGAGCTCAAGGTACAGGGCAAGGTGGCCATGGTGGGCGACGGCATCAACGACGCCCCGGCTCTCACCCGCGCGGACACGGGCATTGCCATTGGCGCGGGCACGGATGTGGCCATAGACGCTGCGGACGTTGTGCTCATGAAAAGCACGCTTCGCGACGTGCCGGCTGCCATCAGGCTCTCCAGGGCCACCCTGCGCAACATCCACGAGAATCTGTTCTGGGCCTTTATCTACAACATTATCGGCATACCGGTGGCCGCAGGCGCCCTTGTGCACAGCTTTGGCATAGCGCTGAACCCCATGCTCGGCGCAGCTGCCATGAGCCTCTCGAGCTTCTGCGTTGTTTCCAACGCGCTGCGCCTCAACTTTGCACGGATATACAGGGATGGCCACGAAACTGTGGCTGCCAGCCAGCCTGCACCCACTACCTCCAATCCCACAGCGACAACGGCTCCGCAGGCAGGGGACGCTTCGCAACAACCAGCCTCCAGCAAGGAGAAGACCATGACCAAGACCATTGCCATCAAGGGCATGATGTGCCCCCACTGCGAACAGCACACCAAGGAAGCCCTGGAAAAGATCGACGGCGTTCTCAGCGCCACAGCGGATCACACGGCCTGCCAGGCAGTTGTGGACATGAGCCGCGACGTGAGCGAGGACGAGCTTAAAAAAGCCGTGACCGACGCTGGCTACGAGTACCTGGGCCTCAAGTAGG
>CALVGM010000186.1 GCA_944327095.1 uncultured Desulfovibrio sp.
GAGTAACGCGCCTTGCTGTCCACGGTCTACGTGACGCTCCCGGCGTACTCCACGCCCGACGGTACAGGACGTACCGCGGAAGGATGGACCCGCAGGGTTACCAAACGGGGGAATGGCCCCCAAAAACCTTTACAGCCCCGGGTGTACGCAAAATGGTACGGGATCCGTTGGTGGGCTGGTACGGCTCGATCAAGTCGGCATTTGGCAACGCCTGCACTTGTCAAACCGGCCGTGAGCGACCGGTACTGCAGAACGGAACAAGCTTCCGTTCTTCCCTGCCGTACAGGGAGTCCCCTGAAATCAGAGGCGAGCGCTTTGATATCCTTCCTTCACATGGCTGTCAAGAAATTTTTACAAAAAAATTTTTCTTCGCCACTGCCGCATCTTGTGCGAGAAGAAAGCATGCCCCTGAACGGGAAGGATACGGGTGCGCGCAAGGGGAGAAGCAGGACAAATTCCCTGCCCTCCCCCCATCCTCAGTCGAACTCGATTTCGTAGCCAAGGTCGTAGCAGAGCTCGCGCAGGGCTATCTTGAGCATATCGCGGACAAGGGTCAGATACTCCATCCTCGAGGCATCAATGCCCTCCCCTGCCATGATGGCTTCGATGGCCTGCTTTTTTTCGCGCACGCTGTGGTAGTATTCTTCCTTGAGAGCCTGGTACTGCTTTCTGTGCAGCCAGTTGTCGATGCCCTGGCACGCCAGGACGAGGCCCAGGAGCCCCTTGCTGCATCAGGAAAGGCCGCTGAAGCCCCCAAGCTCCCACTTGCCGCTGAGAAGCTCGTAGCCCACGTCCTGGGTGATGCGGCTGTCCTTCATGGTGCGCGCGGGATTTTCCAGGGCCAGGGTGGCCTCGTCTAGAATGCGGTGTATGAGGTCGAGCTTGCGCTTGCGTATGAAGCCGTGCGGCTTGTTGATGACACATGCTGTTGTCATGGAAATGTCCTGTATGGTGCTTCGGATGTGTCCGAAGGGAGATTGTGCGTATGGTATGCAGGAAACCCGACTGCTTGTCGGGCCGGTTTCCTGGTGTCTCTTATCAGTAATAATACCTGATATTATAAAAAAGTAAACCCCCTTGATCCGCGCCAAGGCGGCAAGGGGGCTGCATGATCTTGTGTGTATGTGGCGAGGCTAGCTCTTGAGCAGGGCCTCTGCGTAGTCGTCGCCGTTGAAGGGACGCAAATCCTCCACCTTCTCGCCAAGGCCCACGTAGGTAATGGGCAGCTTGTGCTGCATGGCCACGGCAATGGCCACACCACCCTTGGCAGTGCCATCGAGCTTGGTGAGGATGAGCTCGTCCACGCCAGCGCTCTCCTTGAAGAGCTTGGCCTGGGACAGGGCGTTCTGGCCTGTGGTGGCGTCGAGCACAAGCACTGTCCTGTGGGGCGCGCCAGGGTGCTTGCGGGCTATGACGTTGCGGATCTTGGAAAGCTCGTCCATGAGGTTCACCTTGGTCTGCAGGCGGCCAGCCGTGTCCACATAGAGCACGTCCACACCCTCGCTCATGGCCCTGTCCATGGCCTCGTAGGCCACGGATGCCGGATCGGAGCCTGCCTGCTTGGCGTGGAAGAGGGCTCCCACCCTCTCGGCCCATACCTGCAGCTGCTCTATGGCCGCTGCCCTGAAGGTGTCCGCTGCGGCTATCATGACCTTCTTGCCCTGCATGCGGTCGCGGTAGGCCAGCTTGGCAATGGTCGTGGTCTTGCCTGCGCCGTTGACGCCTATCATGAGTACCACCTCGGGCGGAGTAATGCCCACAATGTGCCTTGGCTTGGCAAAGATGGAGCGTATCTCCTGGCGCAAAAGCTCGCGTGCGCCTTCGGAGGTAGTGACCTTCTCTTCCCTGGCGCGCTTGCGCAAGCGCTCGGTGAGTTCCATGGAGGCCTCGACGCCAAGGTCTGCCATAATGAAGATTTCTTACAGCTGCTCCCAGAACTCGTCGTCGAGCTCGCCGTGGCTCGAGATGAGGCCCTCGAAATGCCTGGCAAACTGGGCTCTGGTCTTGGCAAGGCTGTCGGACAGCTTGAGGAAGAGACGGCTTCTCTCGTCCTCCTCGTCCTCAAGATCCAGGGCCAGGGCCAGGCGGTACTGCAGCTCGGACCTGAAATCCTCGATGTGCCGGTAGTCCATGCGCTCAAGCCAGCCGGCAAAGTCGTCCACAAAGGCCTTGGCCTCGTCGGGCGGTGCCTCCAGGGTGCGCAGAAGGAAGGTCACGCGGCGGTTGAGCTCATCGCCCGCCTCGGTGACGCCGTCAAGGACAATGTCCAGCCAGACGGACAGCCTGGCCTCTGCCTCGCGCAGTCTTCTGGTGAGCTCCGGATAGTCGAGGTCTGTCTCGGCCACCTCGGACTCGGGCTTTTTGCGATTTTCCTCCCAGTCCTCGGGCATGAGCGGGGCGCCCAGATCTATAATGATCTCGTCATCGCTCTCCTGTCCGGCTTCCTGACCGGGTTCCTGACCAGTCTGCTGCCCTTCCCCTTCTGACTGCGAGGGCTGTGCGGCCACACCCTCTTGAGCCGGCTCCGAAGCTGGTCCGGCTGCTTCAGCGGTCCTGGCCTCTTCCGCGGACTCTGCGGCTGGCTCACCCTTGCCGACCTCTTCAGAGACTCCCAATACACTGTCCGCGGGTTCGACCTGTTCCACCTGCTGGACGAGCTCGACGGTTTCTGCCACCTGCTCGGCTTTTGCAGGCTGTTCGGCTGTGGCCTCGACTGCAGTCTCTTCCCTTGGTCTGAAGGCAGCCCAGGGATCCACTGCCCTGGGCTTTGAGGACTCTTGCGCAGACTCGTCTGCCCCAAAGGCCCTGGTCTCTTCCACCACGGATTCTTCGGCAGGTTCTTGGACAGTCTCGCTGGCCTGCTCGGGCACTTCGGGCTTCACGGGCTCGGCTGTGGACTCGGCTGCTTCGGTGGCCTTGGCTTTTTCTACTGGATCTGCGGCTGGCTCACCCTTGCCGGCCTCTTCGGAGACTTCCGACTCCCTGTCCGCGGGCACGACCTGTTCCACTTCCTGGACGAGCTCGACGGTTTCAACCACCTGCTTAACTTCCGCGGACTCGGCTGTTGCCTCTTCCCTTGGCATGAAGGCTGCCCACTGATCCGCTGCCCTGGGCATTGCGGCCTCTTGCGCAGGCGCGGCTGCCTCAAAAGCCCTGGCCTCTTCCACCGACTCTGTGGCCGGCTGCTGGACCTCCTCGCTGGCCTGCTCGGAAACTTCAGTCTTCGCAGGCCCTGCTGTGGACTCGGCTGCTTCGGTGCCCTTGGCTTTTTCTACTGGCTCTGCGGCAGGCTCACCCGTGCCGGCCTCTTCGGAGTCTTCCGACTCCCTGTCCGCAGGCACGACCTGTTCCACTTCCTGGACAAGCTTGACGGTTTCAACCACCTGCTTAACTTCCGTGGGCTCGGCTGCGGCCTCGACTGTTGCCTCTTCCTTCGGCATGAAGGCTGCCCACTGATCCACTGCCCTGGGCATTGCGGGCTCTTCTGCTGGCTCTGCCGCCTCGGGGGCCTTGGCCTCTTCCGCAGACACTGCGGCAGCCTCAACCCTGTCTTCGGGCACGGCCTGTTCCACTTCCTGAACAAGCTCGACGGTCTCAACCACCTGCCCGGCTTCGGCATGCTGCTCGACTGCGACCTTGGATGCAGGTCCTGTTTCGACAGGCTCCACAGCAGGGGAAGGCTCTTCCTCCCTTGTGGATTCGGCGGCCTCTGCGACAGTCTCGCCTTCTCTCGTACAGGGAGCGGTCTCTTCCTCTGCAACGCCGGCCCTTTTTTCGTCAGCTTCTCCTGGCTCGCTCTCTTCCGAAGCCGGAGGCTCGGACACGCCTTCCTGCTGCGCTCCTTCATGGGCCTCGGGCTGGACGCCAGACCCGGCTGCGGGCTCGGCCGCATCCGCAGCCTGATCCTGCGCAGCTGCAGCTGCCTGTTCTTCCGGCTTCTGTTCTTCAGCCTGCTGTTCTTCTGTCTGTGAAGGAGCGCCAAATATCTTCTTTATTCTGGAAAAAAAGCCCATGCCTGTTCTCCCGCGTCTTGAAATCTCTATCTTGCGCCCTCATCCCTGGCGTTTTGCTTTCTGCGGCCAAGAACAAGGACAAGCAGTCCCATGACAAAGAAGGCCGCGGTCCCGGCCTGGGTCAGGGCCACCATGTGCCACAGGCTCTTGTCCTCCACCTTGCGCATGCGCGCCTGCCAGGGACCTGGCTCAAGGGCAATCCACACCTTGCCGAGCTCCTCGCCCGTGTCCGTGACCACCTTCTCGGTCCACTCGCACTGGGCAGGCCTGGCAAGTCCGTCCAGGGGCGCGATGGTGCCGTCCGACTCGCGCATCTGCGCTTCCAAAAGCCTGTCTGTGCCGTACACTGCGCAGGCCTCCACGTCCCTGTTCTCCATGAGCTCGAAAACGGCAGGGCTTGCGAGGACCTCGTCAAAATCCCCTTCCGTCTCTGCCCTGGCGTCCAGCAGTGTGCGCGCAAGATTCCGGGCAAGGGCCTGCGCCTCGAGCCTAGCCTCGGTATTCAGATCTTCCCGGACACAGTCCAGGGTCAGCTGCCTCTGCACAAAGAGCGCTGCCGCAAGGCACAGCGAGGCAGCGACCCACAAGATGACAATACGAAGCTTCATGGCCTGTACAATCTGTCCGCTCAGTCCCTGTGCGGATTGGCTTCCATCTTCCACTCGCGCACAACCTCGCGCACGCTGGCCAGCCTGGCAGCATCGAGCTTGCCGTATTCCTCGGCAAAGACATGGATACGCGTGCCTCCTCTGGGAACAAAAAGCCCCTTTACCCTGGCCCAGGCCGGGTGCAGGAGGGTGGTAATGTCCTCGAGGACCTTGTTGGTGATGGTCTCCATGAAGGAGTGGTGGTTTCTGAAGGCAAACATGTAGAGCTTGAAGCTCTTGGACTCCACGCACAGCTCACTGGGAATGTATTCAAGCACGATGGTGCCGAAATCCGGCTGTCCGGTCACGGGGCAGAGAGAGGTAAATTCTGGAAAGGCTATGCTTATCACATAGTCGCGTGACGGAAAGCGATTGGGAAAGGCCTCGAGTATGTCGATGCCCGGCTCGCCAGTGGGAACAGGGGAGCCTCCGTGGCCCAGGGCCGAAAGCCCGCCGGTTATATCGTTGCTGCGTGTCTCCATGCTCTCCTCTTCATTATATATGTATGATGGTTGGTCGTGCCTGCTGCCGGCCAGGGGCCACAGCCAAGACAAAGTGGGCAAAGAATACGCACAAAAGCGGCAAGACACAATGCCGGATCCCCGGGCCCTCGTTTTCCCAAAATAAAGGGGGACAGGAAAAAATTCCTGTCCCCCGTGCAAATGCAGCTTGCACCTTCTTGCCTCAGGCAAGCCTGCCCATTTCCCTGGCCTTCTCAAGGGCCGGATGATCGCGCATGGCGCCAAATTCGTCCACGCCGGTCACAAAGAGTCTGCCCCTGTCCTTCCAGCCCTTGTAGCCCAGAATCTGCCTGTAGGATTCCGCAGCGCCCGCAAAGGATCGCAAGAGGGGCGTTTCTCCCACCATGAGCAGCATGGCCTCGCGTACGGCCATGTCTCTGGGCCTTTCCTTGCTGGAATAGGGAAAGAAGCGGTCTATGGCGCACTTGATGTGCCCGCTCATGCTGTACCAGTACAGGGGCGAGCACAAGACCAGAAGCTCGGCCCTTTCGAGCAGGGGCCACAGCGAGCTGAAGCTGTCCTCCATCACGCAAGGCATGCCTGTGCTCCAGCAGCCTCCACAGTGCATGCACGAGACCATGGGCCTCTGTCCGCAGGCAAAAACGTCTACGCTATGACCTGCCTCGCGGGCTCCCTGCACAAAGGCCTCTGCCAGAAGGTCGCTGTTGCCGCCCTTCCTTCCGCTGCCTGTCAGGACCAGGATGTTGCGGCTTTTTCCTGATCCCCTGGTCACAAAGGACTCCACATGGACCGAGGTAGTGGAAAAAAGCGTTTTGGCTGCCAAGCCCACTGCGCCCAGGGTGACTGCCGCTGCACCGCCCCCCAGAAGAAGGTTTCTGCGCGACGGGCGAAGGCTCTTTCCCGTGTCCTTATCATCCCCTGCCATGCTCGTCTCCCGATTCGTCTTGAACCCTGTCTACTAGAGGGACGCGCCGAAGCTGCGGGCCTCGTCCAGCTTGGGCGATCCCGCCACGGCGCCTGCGTCGAAGAAACCGCCGGCGAGCACTGTGCCACGGTCTGTCCACTCAAGGAAGGACAAGAGGGCATGGTAGTAGTCGAGCACAGGCTTCCAGTTGTCCGGCGTGTTGCCCTCTGCGGCCATGATGAGCGCGCATTCCTTCTTCGGGTTGGCGTAGCCCGGATTGCACTCGGCTACGGCAAAAAGCCTGTCAAAGGCCATCTTGAGCTGGGCAGAGAAGGCCCAGTAGTACATGGGAGAGGCCAGAACGACAATGTCCGCTTCCCTGTAGGCAGGGTAGATTTGCAGCATGTCGTCCTTTTGCACACAGGGGCTGGCCGCGTCCTTGCCACCCTTCACGCAGCCAAGACAGGGATGGATGTCCATCTTCTGCAGGTCAAAGCGGGTCACTGTGTGGCCTGCGGATGTGGCGCCTTCCACAAAGGCGTCGAGCAGCATGGAGGTATTGCCCCTTGCCCTGGGGCTACCGTTGAGAACCAGAATCTTCTTGCTCATAACTATACTCTCCTCCGATATGTGTCACTAGAATCTGTCCGCAAGAGCAGCTGCCTGACGACAGCCGTCGGTCTTCGAAATATCGCCGACATTGAGGACACCGGGAATCAGCACGGCTCCGACCATGATCCACTTGTTCAGATTGGCCATACGCTCTATGGGGCCGCGGACTCCGTCGAAAACACTCATGTCGCTTTCCTCGCAGCAGGCAATGAGTCCGCATTCCTTGCCGGCGATGTCCTTGCCTCCGACGACCAGGGAAAAGAGGCGATCGATCACGCCCTTGATCTGTGAGGGAATGGAATACCAGTAGACGGGCATGGTGAAGACAATGGCATCTGCCTCCAGGATTGCCGGAGCGATACTGTTGAAGTCGTCATCAAAGGAACAGGCCTTGCCACTTCTATAGCAGGTTTCACAGGCATGACAGCCACCAATCCGCATCATTGCAGCATCAAAGCGGGTGACACTGTGTCCCCTGTCTTCCGCAGCCCTGACAAAGGCGTCCGTCATGGCAAAACTGTTGCCGTTCTTGCGGGGACTTCCAGTGATTACAACTATTTTCTTGCCCATGGCAGGCTCCTCATGTACAGGGCTGCCGGCTTTGTGCCAGCCAACAGCCCACAACAGCTACTTTGTGATAGTTGCGGAATTCTGGTTGTAGGCCTTGGCGACACACTTCCATTCGCCATTCATCTTCATGAGCAGCAAAACGTCTGTGAAGTCGATGCTGCCGCCCCAGCCTTCTTCCAGTACGCGGGCCACGGCCAGGGTTTCTTCCACCATCAGCACGTCCACACGGGCATTGAACTTGGGATTGCCGGGTGTCGTGTCCACATTGTGGTAGAACTGCTGAATGGATCCGTGTTCCAGGTTGCCGTTCAGGTAGCCGAAGAGAACGGCCTCATCAATGAACAGCTCCCTGGCATACTTGCTGTTGCCCTCGGCAACGCTTTTGACAAACTTCATGGCAGCTTCTTCGACAGCCTGGTATTCCTTGATTTCGGCTCTCATTTCATTTCCTCCAAAACATAAGGGAAAGTGTGTGCCAAGGGTCCCCACTGCCCGACACTCCGGGCAGCAGGGCCATCGGACTTTCGGAAAAATCAGATGTTGTTGCCCACCTCAAAGCCATTCCAGATGGCCTGAAGGATGGTGCCTGCCTGCTGCTGGTCGCCAATTTCGTAGACTGCGGCCTTGCAGTTCCCAAGCTCTCCGGCCATGGACGGCGCAGGACGAAAGCCCACGGCAATGACGATTGTGTCCGCGTCAAGCGCGCTTCGCTCCCCCTTGCTCTCCACAACTGCCCTGCCCTGCTCCACGGCTGCGAGTCTGCAGCCCTCGAGCACACGCACGTGGTACTTGTCGAACAGATCGGGAATCATCTGGGCATTGGGAATGGGAACGGGCATGCCCGCGGAAAGAATCCTGGGCAGGGCCTCCACAACCGTGACCTCCCGTTCCTGTCGGGCGTATTCGAGGGCCATTTCGCACCCGACCAGGCCGCCACCTATGACAACCACCCTGTGCCCCACCCTTTCCGGGTGCGCGATGGCCTCAAGGCAGCCAAGAACCCTGGCGTCGTCCATGCCCGGCACATTGGGTGTGATCGGCACGGAACCGGTTGCCAGAATCAGGACATCGGCCTCCATGGCTCGTGCTTCGTCGGCGGACACGGCCTTTCCTGTGTGGATGGCTACCGGCAACTGCTTCAGCTCGTTCCTGTACCAGGCAGCCAGCTCGCGGACTTCCTTCTTGAAGGCATGGGCTCCGGCAGACAGAAGATTGCCGCCAAGCTCCTGGCCCCTTTCGTAGAGAGAGACGCTGTGGCCTCTGAGAGCAGCCACCCGCGCGGCTTCCATGCCCGCGGCGCCCCCACCTATGACCACCACCTTCTTCGGCTGCACGGCAGGGCGGATTGCGAACCTCAACTCGCGCATGGCGGAAGGATTGACAGCGCAGGAGGGCTGCTTGCCCTGCTGCAGCCGCGTGAGACAGCCCAGGTTGCAGGCAATGCAGGGACGAATGCGTTCCGTTTGGCCGCTCAGCACCTTGTGGGGATAGCACGGATCGGCCAGGGCCTGACGTCCCAGCACAATGGCATCTATCTTCCCGTCGCGTATGGCCGCTTCGGCAATGTCCGGGTCGTTCATGCGTCCGCCAGCCAGAACGGGGATGGTAACAGCCGCCTTCGCCCTGGCAGCCATGTCCACCAGATAGCCCTTGGGCATGTACATGGGCGGACAGGCATAATAGAAGGAATCATAGGTGCCCGTGTCCACGCTCAGGCAGTCGTAGCCGTAGGATTCCAGCAGGGTAGCAATACGGACACCTTCCTCCAGGGTGCGCCCGGCTTCCTCCTCGCCCGAGAGCGTTGCCTTCTCGAAGTCCTTCACAAAACTCTTCAGGCCAAGCCGCATGCTGACAGGGAAGGAGCTTCCGCATTCCTGCTTGATACCCTCCACAATCTCCCGCGCAGCGCGCAGACGGTTTTCCAGGGATCCGCCGTACTCGTCCGTGCGATGGTTCATCATGGAGAGGGCAAACTGATCGAGCAAATACCCCCAGTGTATGGAATGCACCTCCACACCGGCAAAGCCCGATTCCTGTGCAACCCTTGCGGCCTTCACCACGGAATCGATCTTGGAGCGGATCTGATCCCTTGTCAGTTCGGGAGAGACTTCCCCCGGATGACGAAAGACGTGCACGGCAGAGGGCGCGGGAAGATTGGGATAGTTGCGTCCGAGCCCCATGGTGATCTGGGCAAAGATCTTCGTTCCGTAGGCGCTGACGCGTTCGTTGAGCTCTGTGGCGGTCATTTTGAAGGCAGCCACATTCTGGAGAATGGCCGGTCCTATGCCCGTATAGGGATCCACGGTGCAGTCTGCTGCCATGGCGCCGGTAAAGATCAGGCCGAAGCCGCCCCTTGCCCGCTCCACAAGATACTGTATCGTTTCGTCCTTCAGGCCTCCTTCCGGGAGATGGTGCTGGCCGCCGCCGATGGGGGCCATGCAGAATCTATTCTGTATGGTCAGGGTACCAATCCGAAACGGGGTACCAAGATGTGCGTAGTGCTGCATGCAGCTCTCCTGTGTGAAAGTATCGCTGGCATCCTGGGACGGTCTGGCCCCGGGACTGCCTTCCAGTGCACTCGCTCCCAGTGCGCCCTAGAGGGAATGCATGTGCTTTCTGCCCACCATGAGCTCGAGTTCCTCGTCGCTCATGGATGCAAGGACATCGTCCATTTCCCGCAGGGCTTCGGCCCTTGCCCCTTCGTCCCCCACGCGGAAGCGGAAGTTCAGGGGATTGAGGTAGTGTATGCCGTCGTAGAAGGTATCGATGCAAAGCTCGCCCAAAAAGGCGCGCAGCTCCTCTATCTTTTCCCGCTCGCCAGCCTCGACAAAGGCTCCCTTGAGCGCCATGTCGCTCAAGGGCGTATTGGAAAAGATGGTGAGACCCGTGGTTGTGATGCGCGCAGGGTGCACCCTGTTGAACATGCGGGCAGTGGCAAGGCCGCTTTCCACGCCGCGCCCCTTGCCGCCCATGCCCAGGATGTAGAAATTCGTGTAGGTAATGCCTGCCTTGTCCAGCCTGCCAAGTTCGCGCACTATGTCTTCGGCCGTGTGCCCCTTGTCCATGAGGGCGAGCACGGCATCGTTGCCGTTTTCCGTCCCTATGTAGAGGTGGGTCAGGCCAAGGCCTGCCAGGCGCGCGAGTTCCTCGTCGCTCTTTGCCGCGATGTCGCCAATGCGGGCCTGCATGGAAAGCCTCGCAAAGCGCGGAAAGGAGGTGCGCAGGACAGCGATCCAGGACGCAAGCCTTGAAAAGGGCAGGGCAAAGGGATTCGAGCCTGTCAGGTAGATGGGCGTTGTAGAGGGAAAGAAGGGCCGCGCCCGCTCTGCCTTGCGGGCCAGTTCCTCATTGGTCACAGCCAGAAAGGGATAGCCGCGCGACACATAGCAAAAGCGACACTTGTTGTAGGTGCAGCCCTGGGTTGCGCGCAAAAGCAGCGAGTGCGCCTCCTGCGGCGGTCGCATCTGCGGTTCCGTGAATCTGTCCATGTCCGGCTCCCTCCATGGCGAGCCATTTATCGTGCCTGTATGGATATTATTTAGTGCTCACTACAAAAATTGTCAACGCCTACCCTGGGGGATTTCTCCTCGTTTACCCCACTCTGTGTGCAAACAGCCTGTGATATCCGACAGAAATCCTTGTCCTTTACTTATTTAGTGAACACTAAAAAAATTGTGGCACAAGAGCATTCTTTGGCAAGCCTCAGGACCTTTTTGTTCTGGGGGGCAGAAGGCGCACAGCAAGGGCGGCCATGCTTGCGAGCTGGCTTAGGAAAATTCCGTCCCTGGCCTGCAGGGAAAGCCCCTCGAGCAGGGTGTTGAGCGCACCGGCCAGGGTAGGCACATCCGTGTCCGCGGGAATCTGGCCATCGGCAATGGCTCTGCGCAAGCGCTCGACAAACATCTGCCGCGTGTCTTCCCTGCACTTGTGCACCCTTTCGATAATCTCTGTCTCGTCCTGGCATATGTTCACTGCCGCAAGGACCACCATGCAGCCGCAGGGCGTGTCCGGGGAGAGCAGGATATGGGCTGCCTCGCAAAAGAAGTTGTCCACAGCCGTGTACACATCGGGCTCTGCCCAAAAGCGCTTCGAGGGCTCGTCCCAATAGGTGCGCTCGTAGTAGTCGAGAGCCTCGAGAAAGAGGGAGGCCTTGTTGCCAAAGGCCGCGTACAGACTCGGTGGCCTAATCTCCATGACCTGGCACAGCTCGGCCACAGAAGCAGGCTCGTAGCCCTTCTGCCAGAAGAGCTCAAGAGCCCTGCGCAGGGCCCATGTCCTGTCAAAGCAGCGCGGCCGCCCCTTGAGCTGCCCGTGTTCCTGTTCCCTTGTACTGTGCGTCATGGCCTTTTCCTCGTGTCTTGCCTGCCAAATGCCTGCGTTCCCGGGTCTTGCCCAGCGCGGCAAGCCCTGTCCCTTGGTATAGCTTTCCGTCCCTTCTGGCAATGCACGAGGGGCGGGACAGGGAAAAACAAAAACCTTCCCGTCCCCCTTTTTTGTCTGGACAAAATGTTTCACACAATGCAAAAATGTTTCAGTATACGTTTCATAGAAACATCATGAAACATCGTGAAACATGCTGTTTCATGTGCCCCTTTGCACAAGGAGGCAGAACCTGCCAAGTTCAAAATGGCACATGACAAATTTCGCACTCAAAATCACTTGTTCCTTTTCACACAAGCGCATCCAAGGCATTGTATCCCCCTTTATATCCCGCGAGAGAGCCCACATACTTCCCTCTTTTTGCGCTAGAAAGGGACCGTTTTTCCTTCCTTCTGCCGGCCTTTTTGGCCAGAAAATTGCACAACCGAATACGTAACACCGGACCGTTGCCCAAATCATCGGCCGGCCCCGGGGCCGGCTTCAAGGATCTTCAAACGCAGAAGGAGGAAGCATGAGCAGTTCATGTTCACCCCGCGACAAGAAAATGCTGGACGTTCTCGTCATTGGCGGCGGCAACGCAGCCCTGTG
>CALVGM010000187.1 GCA_944327095.1 uncultured Desulfovibrio sp.
ATTGAGCACAAGGTTGGCGCCAAGGGCTGTGTGCTGCGAGCTCGGAGGCATGTTGACCCACAGGTCCTCGCAAATCTCGCAGGCAAGGACCAAATCCCCGGCCTCCACCAGCAGATTGGGGGTAAAGGGCACATTCTGTCCGCACAGGCTGATCTCGTCCGCAGTCCTTGCGTAGGCAGGGGCAAACCAGCGTCGTTCGTAGAATTCCTGGCTGTTGGGAATGTAGGTCTTGGGCACAACACCAAGGATGGTGCCGCCCTGGAAGAGGACTGCTGCGTTGAACAGGGTTCCGTTTTGCACAACGGGCATGCCGCAGCAGACAATAATCCCTGGCTCCAGGGCCCTGGCGCGCCCGAGAAGCAGCTCAAGCGCCCTTGCGCTGCGCACGTGCAGGCTCTTTTGCAGGAAGAGATCCCCGCAGGTATAGCCTGTCAGGGCAAGCTCTGGCACAAGCACAACGTCCGCTTCCTCTTCCGCAGCGCGCGCCACCAGATCCCCGATGCGGGCCGCGTTGACCTCGGGATTTGCTATCTCCACCTCGAACAGGCCGCACGCCACCCGCACAAGGCCGAACTTGCTGTTCATGCCGCTTCCTCCACCGTCAGATCCTGGGCGAAAAGTCCTCGCCCATCTTGTAGAGCAGATCCATCTTGGCCTCGTAGTAGGCCGGGCTCATGACAAGCTTGTGCAGATGGGGGTTGTCGAAGCGCTGCTCTTCCTCCCAGATCTCCTCTTCGAGCTGCCTGCGCACGTAGTCGCGGATCTCCTTCAGGGAGGGGGTGGGGCCCACGCGCTTGCCCCTGCGCATGACAGGGCGCTGCAGCTCGCGCACGGTCACGTCCATATAGCACCTGCTGCGCCAGGGCTTTGCCGGGTTCACGTAGCGGTAGGGCTGCGACACGTCCACGCTTTCTCCGTGCAGGGTAAGGAGATCCGAGATGGCGTGCCCGGACTGGTTGAAGACGCGGTACACGCACTTTCTGCCCGGGTTGGTGATCTTTTCCACAGACTCGGAAATCTTGATGCGTGGTTCTTCCCTGCCGTTCTCCTCCACGGAGACAAGCTTGTACACTGCCCCGAACACAGGCTCGCTCCTGGCGGTGATGAGCCTTTCGCCCACGCCAAAGCTGTCTATGCAGCCGCCCTGGTCGATAAGGGAGGTGATGGTGTACTCGTCGAGGCTGTTGGACACGGAAATCTTGCAGTCCGCAAGGCCTGCTTCGTCGAGCATGATACGAGCACGCTTGGAGAGGTAGGCGAGGTCGCCCGAATCTATGCGCACGCCCTTGAGGCGCTTTCCCATGGGCTCGAGCACTTCCCTGGCAGTGCGGATGGCGTTGGGAATGCCCGAGTGGAGCACGTTGTAGGTGTCCACCAAAAGCACGGCCCCGTCCGGGTAGGCCTCGGCAAAGTGTCTGAAGGCCGTGAACTCGTCCTTGTGGTACATGACCCAGCTGTGGGCCATGGTACCGGTAACAGGAATGCCGAACATCTTGCCGGCAAGCAGGGTGGCAGTGCTCGCTATGCCGCCGATGTAGGCAGCCCTGGCTCCGTAGACGGCAGCGTCCGCGTTGTGGGCGCGCCTGGCCCCGAAGTCTGCAACGCTCCTGCCCCTGGCAGCGTGCACAATGCGCTGGGCCTTGGTGGCAATGAGGGACTGGTGGTTGATCTGGTTCAGAATGGCCGTTTCCACGAGCTGCGCGTCCACAAGGGGAGCGTTGACAGTGAGAACAGGCTCGTTGGGATACATGATGGTGCCTTCGGGGAAGGCGTCGATGTCGCCAGTGAAGCGGAAGGAGGCGAGCCGTTGCAGAAAGTCTTCCGGAAAGATGCCAAGCGAGCGCAGGTAGTCTATGTCGTCCGGCGCAAAGTGCAGGTTTTCGAGAAACTCCAGCACCTGCTCGAGACCGGCGAAGATGGAAAAGCCGCCGTTGTCCGGATTGTGACGAAAGAAGACGTCAAAGGTCACGTTGGCGTTGCCAGAGGCAATGCCGTGGTAGCCGTTGGCCATGGTCATCTCGTAGAGATCCATGATCATGGAGAGGTTGCGCGCATCAAACTGAGTCATTTTTGTGCTCCAGCAGCGTCAGGGGAGCCGACCCTGCGGAAACCCCTGGCACCTGCGGCTTTTCGCTAGGCCTGGACTATCTCGACCTGGCAGCTTTTCATGGTGGCAAGGGCTGCCTTGTGCAGCTCTGGGGTGGATCCTGCGCACAGGGCAGCGTTCACGACAACACGCACCTGGGGGGCAAAGCTCTTGGCAAGCAGGGCATTGCAGACAACGCAAATGTCCGTGCACAGCCCCACGAATTCCACGCTGGCCACCTCGCCCCTGGCAGCCGCAGCCCCAAGCTCCCTGCCCAGGGCAACGCTGCCAAAGGTCTCCTTTTCGAAAACCCTGAACTCGCGCTCGCTGCGCAGGGCCTCGATCTCGGGCACAAACTGCCAGCCCTCGCTCCCCTCCACGCAGTGCACCACAGGAAGCAGCCTGCCTTCCTGGGTGGCAAGGTAGTCCGCGTAGTGCGTGTCGCGGGTGAGAAAGACAGGGCCAGCAAAGTCCCGCGCCCTGGCGACAATGCCGGGCACCACAGCCTGGGCGCAGGCTGTGCCAAGGGAACCCGTGACAAAGTCGTTTTGCACATCCACCACAACAAGATAGTTTTGCGACATAATCCCATTCCTGAAAGACAACCGGACATGGCGCACTCTTGGGGAGGCTGCCGCCCGGGACTGGATACAATGAATTCGTAGTATACTAGTTCCTTTTTTGGCGGCTTGGCAAGGGGGCAGGCAAAAAAGTGCGATCAAGTGTCCGGATTTGCGCCCAAAAAAAACACCGCATACAGACAGGGCCCCTCGCGACGAGCATCGCGAGGGGCCCGAACAACAGGAAATTCCTGCACAATGGCTAGCAGATGACGTTTTGCTGCCTGCCTTCGAGCCAGGCAAAGAGGTTGTCAAAGACGATGTCGCAGCGGGCTTCCATGGACTCCACGCTGGCAAAGGCCATGTGCGGGGTCACAATGCAGTTGGGAGCCTGCAAAAGCACATGATCGGTGGGCAGCGGGGGCTCGGTGTCGAAGACGTCGAGGGCTGCGCCGGCAATGCTGCCTTCCCTGAGGGCACTGGCCAGGGCCTCGCTGTCCACCACAGGGCCGCGGGCCGTGTTGATGAGGTAGGCTGTCTTCTTCATGAGCTTCAGGGCATCTGCGTTGATGAGATGGCGCGTGCCCTCGTTGAGGGGGCAGTGCAGGGACACGATGTCCGATTCCTGCAAAAGCTCCTCGAGGCTCACCTGCTTCTCGAACACGGGGTCCGTTACCTTGGATCGATTGTAGGCCAGAAGCCTGCAGCCAAAGGCCTTGCACAGGGCAGCGGTCTTCTTGCCGATG
>CALVGM010000188.1 GCA_944327095.1 uncultured Desulfovibrio sp.
ACTATCTGGCGCAGCTCAACGGTCCCCTGAGCCGCGATCGCGTTGCCAGCCTGCGGCTTGCCGGGTATGCCGAGAGTGTGCCCGAGGCCTGCGTGCGCCATCTGACCACAGCCCTGCGCGAGTACCCCATTTTGTCCTCGCCCACCCGCTTCGGGCTTGGCGAGGCGCAGATAGTGGGCCTGGATCTCTCGGAGGTGACGCCCAGGGGCGGGCCTGCGGCAGAGCGCCAGTCCGGCATCATGTACATGCTGGCAAGGCAGGTGGGCGCAGGGCATTTTTTCACCACGCCCGCGGACATTGACCGCATTCCGGAGCTCTACCGCTCCTGGCACAGGCCCAGGCTCGAGGCCCTGGCAGCGGATCCCAAGCGCCTGTGCTACGACGAGTTCCACAGGGCAAGCTGCGCGGACATGCACAACCCCCTCTCGCGCCAGATCCTCTCGGACCTCACCACGGCCAGCCGCGAGGCCAGGAAGCAGAACCTTTCCATTTGCCTCTACTCCCAGCAGCTCAAGGACTTCCCGGAGGTTTTGGTGGACCTTGCCACCAATATCTACGTTCTTGGAGCTGGCACAGCGCGGGAGGCAGAGGAGATAGCCAGGCGCTTCGGCCTCAACGAGGCCGCCAGCCACGCCCTGCGCAACATCACAAGGCCGACCAGCGCCGGCGCGGATCTTGTCGCGCTCTTTCGCACCTCGCTTGGCACCTCCATACAGCACCTCACCTGCACGGCCGGCAGCTTCGCCAAGTGGGCCTTTACCACCACTGCCGAGGACATGCGCGTGCGCAACCGCCTCTACGAGATCCTTGGCCCGGAGGCAGCCCTCGCATGCCTTGTGCGCAGCTACCCGGGGGGCAGCGTCAAGGAGGAGGCCGAACGCAGGCGCCTTGCCATGGAGGAAAGCCCGGGCCAGGCCCCGCGAGACGTGCTCGAGCAAATCGTGGCCGAGCTCGAGGAAAGGGCCAGAGGCTCGGCAAGGTAAATTTGTCAGTATGGCAGGTATGCGACTGGGGCGCAGCAAAAAGTTGCACCTCAGTCCACACCTGTGTGGACTGGAATCGCCAAAGACTCGATCCCATCCTGCCCAAAAAGGGGAAGGAGCCCCTGTTCTTCCTTTTTTTTGCGGTTGCCATTTGGGGGGAAACATGCAAGAGTCACAAAGGATGCCGAACAGGGCCATTGTGCCTTGCGCCAGGGCAGACGACCGTTGGACAATTGGGCAAGGGACGCAAGGGGCAGGCAACGCGGGACTGGAAAACAGCTATGGCCATGGGGGACAGCAATGTTGCAAACAAAAGAAAGCGGTCATTGTCAGGCAGCCGCAAGAAACACTGGGCAAGGAGCACAGGGAGCCTCTTCAATGCCCAAGATCAATATTGTTGCAACAGACGATTTTGCGGAGATACGCCAGGCATTGGGCTATTACGTCGACAAGACAGGCTTTATTGAAGAATTCCTGCAAAACCCCGCAGACAGCTCCAAATTCCGTGTCCCTTCCGACGCCACGCTTTTTACCCGCCCAAGGCGTTTTGGAAAGACCCTGTTTTTGTCCATGCTGGCCGAGTTCTTCGACATCAACAAGGACAGCCACAAGCTTTTCGAAGGCCTTGCGGTGTCCGCCAACAAGGCGTTGTGCGACCAGTGGATGAACAAGTATCCCGTCCTCTTCCTGACACTGAAGGATAGTACTAAAAAACCTGCTTTTGAGCGGGCGCTTGCGCACATTCATGTGCTTATCCGCACATTTTGCAATCAGCACAAATATTTGCTGAGCAGCGACAGGGTGAGTGACGAGGACAAGGACTCTATCCGGCAATATCTGGGCAGCAAGACTGACGAGGACACGCTTGAGCTTGCCCTCCAGGTGCTGACACGAGCGCTGTCCTGCTACCACGGTAAACCGACCATAGTTCTCATCGATGACTACGATGCCCCGGTCGCAAAGGCAGCAGACAATGGCTATTACAGGGAGATGGTTGACTTCATGCGCAACTTTCTCTTGGCTGGTCTCAAAAGCAATTTTGTCAACCTGAAGTTCGGCATTCTCACAGGTTGTCTGATCATGAGTTACGAAAGCACAGGCCTCAATAATCTGTGCTGCAACGATATCACAAAAGTTTCCCCGTATGCGGATGTCTTTGGCTTCACGCAGGACGAAGTGGACAAGATTCTGTGCGAAGCAGGTTTTCCCGAAAAGAGGGCGATGATCAGGCAGTGGTATGACGGCTATCGCTTTGGCAATCGGACAGGGATATATTGTCCCTGGGATATCATGAATTACCTTGGCGATCTGCAGCGCAACAAGGAGACGATCCCTCAACCCTACTGGGTGAAGACTTCCGAAAATGCCCTGCTCAAGAGGCTGTTCCAAGGAAAAGAACAGGAAATGGCAGATGATATAGCTCTTTTCCTCGCAGGAGAGTGCCTTGTCAAAAAAACTAGGCGCGTTCCAGCCTTCGAGTCGCGGGATTCTTCGCCAGACAATCTCTGGACACTTCTCTATATGGCCGGCTATCTCACAAGAGCCTCCAGGGAAAGGGCCGAAGCGCAAAATGTTATCCCAAATCCTTCTGGGAACCTGTTGCCCCTTGTCATCCCCAACGGGGAAATCCGCAATCTCTTCTTGCGCGAGTATTGTTCCTGGTTCAGGAAGAGAGTCGGCAAGGCGCGGGAGAATGCGTTTTTTGCTGCCTTCTGGCAGGCGGACGCAGACTGTCTCAAGAGGGAGTTGGAAGCTCTTCTCAAGGAAAGCGGGCAGGGAAGGGATTCCTCTGCAGGAGCCGGGCTTTCGTCCTTCTCGCTCGGCCTCTTGCTAGGCTATTTCCTTGCGGCCTGTCCCAAAACCCTGTCCTGCAGAAAACTGGACATAGGGGAGCACGTGATTTGCGTCCTGGACGACAGGGAAAAGGCCGGGGCACGGGCGGCCATTGTGAAGATCAGGCGTGAGTACAGCGCAAGGAAGGATCTGGCAGCCCTGGCCGAGGATGGTCGCGCCCAAATCGGGGAGAGAAAGTACGACGTGCGTCTTCTCTCGGATTCGAAGGTCAGGACACTGCTGTACTGGAGTATTGTCTTTTGCGAGAAGCGGTGCGAGGTCAGGGCTGTCATTGTCAGGCAGCAGTAAAGACGCTTTGGAACCATTGGGCAAGGAAAACTGTACAGGGGAGTCTCATCAATGCCAAAAATCAATATTGTGACAACAGACAGTTTTGCGGAGATACGCCAGTCATTGGGCTATTATGTCGACAAGACAG
>CALVGM010000189.1 GCA_944327095.1 uncultured Desulfovibrio sp.
ATGTCGTGCCGCTCGTTGTCGATGAGCAGGGTAAAGTGGGCACAGTAGAATCCCCTGTTCTTGCGAAGCAGGGGCAGAAGGTTTGCGGGCTCGAAAAAACGCAGGTACTTGTCGCGCTGTTCGGGCACAAGCACGTTGTTGGCAAACCACTCTATCAGTTTCGTGAACGAGTCCGGCACATAGGCGCTCTCGTCCGGGTAGGGTGCGCATACAAAGGTGTCGTGCGCGAGATCCGCCACCAGGAAGTTGGTGAACATGTCGTTGTCGCCGTACTGCGTGCCCCTGTGGTAGGGCAGAATGTGCGGGCTGCCGGCTTCCTGCGTGCCGCAGGCAAACTGCGGGCTGCTCGGGCAACAGGTGAGGACGATTCTGTCCTTTTTGTCCGAGGGGTAGAAGAAGCTCGCCTCCACCCACACTATGTGGCCCTCGCGCGAGAACCTGCGAAAGAGCACGCGCTGCTGGCTGCGCTCCAATGCCTCGCGCATGGCCTCGATGGTCAGGGATTTGAGGAAGTGGCGGCGATCCGAAGGGTAGACGTGCTGCTCGCTGGCCGCGGTGAGCTTCTCAAGGTAGTCGCCCTTCTCGGGAAAGATCGCAAAGTCCCTTGATGCGTGGCAACTTGTGAACTGTCCGCTTTGACAGTCTATGAGCAGGGCAAATTCGTAGTCGTGGGCTACAATGGCTCGAAGGATGCTGTTTGGAGCTGTTGTACTCATGATCTCCTCTTCTTAAGGAGTATGGGTCGGACAGGGAAAGCTGGGAAAACACGATATCGGCATGACCCGAGAGAGGTGGGGTCTTGCCGGATGCAGGGTCCAGGGCCCATGAATGCACTGTATTGCCTTGAGAACACAGGATCCCTTGTGCACTTGCCACAGGGATGTCTGTCTTCGCGGGCGGCATTTTGTGCAAAACGCGAAGGGCAGGGCATCATGGCTCTGCCAAATGGGTTCTTGCCTGGGCAAGACCTTGCGTATTCTCTTCAGGGAGAATGCAGGGGCCAGGGGCAGGATGGGGACTGAAAGACCTGCCAGGACTGACAAAAGTGCCTCTTACACTTGAAGAGGGGCTCTTGGCAAGCCCTTGGCCGAATTTTTGGAACAAAATGCGTCCGCTTTCGGGCGGGAGAGGCGCAAGAGCGGACGAAAAGGAAACAAAAAGGTGACACGGTACAGGGAGTATGGGCCTGGCCATGGACTTTTGGCACACAACGGGGCCCAGTCTACCCCCAATGGCGCGCGGAGGCCATGTCCAGAAAGATAGGGTTCGTGTGGCCGCAAGGTCCGCAAGGGGCAGTGCTGTGCGCCTGACCTTGAAGCCTGGGTTCCGATGCCGGGTATCCATGGTGTCCATGGGCCTTGTGCTGCGGGACATCCCTTTGTTGTTGTATTTCCCGGCAATTTGCCGTAAAGGACATGCTGAAGACACGCAAGACCGCTCGCACACAAAATAAGCGGTCTTCTTCTCCATTTCGCAAACCATAAAAACACTGCAAAGAGAGTTGTCCTGATGCGCAGTCTCAATCACGCAAAAGTCATTCAGGGACTTGAAAAGGCCCTTGAGGGAAAACACGAGGAGTTCATCTTTGAGTTTCTCAAGGCCTACGGTACTTCGTCTGCCACGCTCAAACGCCTGAGGCTCGGGGACAGCTCGCGCAATCTGGCCACAATTCCGGGAGACATTGCCACAAGCCGCGACATCTACTTTCGCGCTGTGAAAGCTCCCTGCGATCTTTCGCAGCAACTTTCCGAGATACGCGCCTCGACGGTCTTTTGTGCCAACCGCATCAGATTTGCCATGGTCACGGACTTTGAGACTGTGCTGGCCTACGACGGCAGGGTGGACGACACGCTTTCCTGCGAGTTTGCGGATCTGAAGGCCAACTACGACTTCTTCCTGCCCCTGACAGGCAAGTACGAAAAGGCCGTAGCCTACTCGGAACACCCGGCGGACGTGAAGGCCTGTACCAAGATGGGCAGGCTCTACGACAGCATCAGGGCCATCAATCACTACGAGCAGGAAGAGCTGCACACCCTCAATGTCTTTCTGACAAGGCTCTTGTTCTGCTTCTTTGCCGAAGACACAGAGATCTTCCCTGAAGAGAACATGATGACCGCTGCCCTGGAATCCTGCACCCAGAAGGACGGCAGCGACGTGGCCGACTTCTTCGCCACGCTGTTCAGGGTACTGGACATGCCGGACAACGATCCAGACAGGAACACGCTTGCGACTGTTTTCCGCAAGTTTCCCTACGTGAACGGCAACATCTTCAGCGAGTCCTGCAAGATCCCCTCCTTCGACGCCAAAACGCGCAGCCTGCTCATAGACTGTGGAAGCCTCAAGTGGCGCGAGATATCGCCTGTCATTTTTGGCAGCATGTTTCAGGCAGTCATGGACCCTGAGCTGCGCCGCACCCTGGGCGCCCACTACACCTCGGAAGAAAACATCTTCAGGGTCATCAGGCCCCTCTTCCTGGACAGGCTCACAGGCGAACTCGAGGACATCCTCGCCGGCAAGGCCTCGCCAAGGGCCAAGATCCAGAGCCTGCACAAGTACCAGGAACGACTTGCGAGCCTTGGCTTTCTCGATCCCGCCTGCGGCTCGGGAAACTTTCTCATCGTGGCCTACCGCGAGCTGCGCCGCCTGGAGACAAGGGCCATTGTGGCCATCAGGGAGCTGGATCCCGCAAGCTTTCGCCCCTCCCTGGTCGCAGCGTCCCTGTGCAAGATCAGCATCGATCAGTTCCACGGCATGGAACTTCTGGAATTTCCCGTGGACATTGCCAGGATCTCCCTGCACCTCATGGAGCATGTCCTGAACCTGGAGCTTGGCAAGGCCTGCGGCCTGACGCCTCCCACCCTGCCCCTGCGCCATACGGGCAACATTGTCTGCGTCAATGCCCTGCGACAAGACTGGAAGGAAGTGGTGGCGCCAGAACGCATAGCCTACATCTTCGGCAATCCGCCCTTCGGGGGTGCAAGGTTCATGAGCCAGGCACAAAAGGCAGACGTCTTTCATGTCTTTGAAGGTGTCGGCCACGCGGGCGATCTGGACTTTGTGTCCTGCTGGTTCAAGAAGAGCGCGGACTACATGCGGCAAACGGACATTGAGGCTGCCTTTGTCTCCACCAATTCCATCTGCCAGGGAACCCATGTGGGTGTCCTGTGGAAGCTGCTCATGGGCATGGGCATCCACATCAACTTTGCCTACCGCACCTTCAGGTGGAAGAACAACGCGCCCCACAGCGCTGCCGTGCACTGCGTCATCGTGGGCTTTGGCTATAGTGAGGCAGCGAAGAAGTTCCTCTTCCTTGAGGACGGCAGCAAAATGTCCTGCGCCAACATAAATGGCTACCTTGCGGACGCTGAAGACGTCTTTGTGGAGAGCGCGCCTCAGCCCTTGTGCAATGTACCCTGTACAGGTATAGGTAATCAGCCCATCGACAACGGTCAGTATCTTTTCACAGAGGAAGAAAAAAACAACTTCCTGAAGATTGAACCTCAGGCAGAAAAGCTGTTTAAGGTGTGGCTTGGTGGTGACGAGTTTATCAATGGCTGGCGCAGATACTGCCTCTGGCTTGGCGAACTTTCTGAAGAAGAAATGAAACAGTATCCGGAATGTCAAAAACGTGTAGATAAGGTGCGACAGTACAGAGAGGCAAGCAACAGAACAAGCACGAAAAGAATTGCCTCTACTCCAAGACATTTCAGTGTGGAGAACATGCCTGCGCCACCATTTATTGTTATCCCTCAAGTTTCTTCCGAGCGAAGGAACTATATCCCCATTGGATTTATCGTAAATCAAAACACGTTATGCAGTGACAAACTTCGTTTGGTCCCCAATGGCACACTCTATCACTTTGGCATCCTGACATCCTCCATGCATATGGCCTGGATGCGTACTGTCTGTTGTCGTCTCAAGAGTGACTACAGCTACTCCAACAACATTGTCTACAACACCTTCCCCTGGCCCAACGCTTCCGAGGATCAGAAGCAGACCATCTCCGATCTCGCGGACTGTGTCCTGGCCGCCAGGGACGAACACCCGGACATGAGCCTTGGGCAGATGTACAATCCCGAAACCATGCCCGAGGATCTGAAGCTTGCCCACCAGAAGCTGGACGCGGCTGTGGACAGGCTCTACAATTCCAGGGGCTTTGCCTCGGACGAGGAACGCCTGAAGACGCTTTTCGCTCTGTACGCCGAGCTTGTCAAAAAGGAACGCCAATAGGCGGGGAGGTCAGGTCATGCCGGATCTTTTGCACGTCACCTATGCCCAGACAGGGGCCAGCACCACTTCCGACAGGCTCGGCATGCGCGAGATGCAGGCCAGGGCCTACGCCAGGCGCAACGAGCAGTATCTGCTCATCAAGTCGCCCCCGGCCTCGGGCAAGTCCCGCGCCCTCATGTTTCTGGCTCTGGACAAGGTGCACCACCAGGGCCTCGACAAGGTCCTCATCGCGGTCCCCGAGATGTCCATCGGCTCTTCCTTCAGGGACACGGATCTGGTCTCGCACGGCTTTTTCGCCAACTGGCACATTGAGCCCCGCTACAGCCTCTGCACACCGGGCAGCGACAGCGGCAAGGTCGAGCGCGTCCTGCAGTTTCTGCAGGACAGGGACGCACACTACCTTCTGTGCACGCACGCGACCCTGCGCTTTGCCTGGGAGCGCCTCAAATCGGGCTCTCTTTCCTGCCTCGACAAGGCTCTTGTTGCCATAGACGAGTTTCACCACACTTCCGAGGAAGACGGCAACAAGCTTGGCGCCATGCTCGCGGACGTCATGCGCCGCAGCTCTGCCCACGTGGTGGCCATGACGGGATCCTACTTCAGGGGGGACTGCGTTCCCATTCTCTCGCCCGAGGCCGAGCAGAAGTTTGCTGTTGTCACCTACACCTACTACGAGCAGCTCAATGGCTACAAATACCTGAAATCCCTGGGCCTTGGGTATCACTTCTACAGGGGCCAGTACCTGGACGCCCTGGCCGACGTCCTGGATCTGTCCAAAAAGACCATCATCCACATTCCCAGCGTCAACTCCCGCGAGTCCACCAAGAAAAAGCTGAACGAGCTGGACAGGATTCTGGACATCATGGGCACTGTGGAGAGCGTGGACCAGGACACGGGCATCATCAATGTCCGCACGCGGGACGGCCGCATGCTCAAGGTGGCGGACCTTGTGAACGACGGACCCAAGCGTGTGGACATCCTCGGGTATTTGCGCGGCATACGGAACAGGGACGACATGGACATCATCATCGCCCTGGGCATGGCCAAGGAAGGTTTTGACTGGCCCTGGTGCGAACACGTGCTCACTGTCGGCTACAGATCGTCCCTGACCGAGGTGGTGCAGATCATTGGCAGGGCCACCAGGGACTGCGAGGGCAAGACTCATGCCCAGTTCACCAACCTGATCGCCCAGCCGGACGCGGACGACAAGGATGTGCAGACCGCGGTGAACAATCTTCTGAAGGCCATTTCCCTGTCCCTGCTCATGCGCGACGTGCTGGCTCCGAACATCCGCTTCAAGCCCCGTTCGGACATGAAGAAGGGCGAAAAGCCCGAGCCCGATGTCATTGTCGTTGAGGACACGGAGCGTCCCCTGTCCCCGGAGCTCAAGAAGGTCCTTGAGGAACAGGGTGTTGACATGCTCACAGAAAAGCTCGTGACCTCCGCGCCAAACAACGTGGGTCTCAAGACGGCCATAGTCAGCGACGATCAGCGCGAGCTCTTCACTGTTGGCCTTGGCAAGCTCATTCGGGAGACCTTTTCCAACCTGACAGCCGAGGATCAGGAGAACCTGCGCCTGCTTGTCATCACCAAGCTTGGTCTCATGGCCGCTGGGGACGATGCAAAGCCGGACACGGATACCAAGCAGGATCCCAAGCCCGTGCTGCCTCCAATCATCGAAATCGACGACAAGGGGACAGGCAAGGACAAGAATGGCAGGGACAATACTGGTGACGGCGACACCACCATTGTCAGACCCAACACGGAACTTCTGAAGCTGAGCGACAGGTTTTTGAGCACGGACGAGCTCAACATCGACCTCATTGCCCAGATCAATCCCTTCCATAAGGCCTACGAAATCCTCTCGAAGAACATGGACGCCCCGACCCTCAAGGCCATTCAGACAGCCGTGGACATGTCCCGCAGCACAATGAGCGAGGAGGAAGCCCTGCTCTTGTGGAACGACGTGCTCAAGTTCACAAGGGAGCACAATTGTCCCCCGTCCAATACGTCCACAGACGCCTACGAGCGCCGTCTGGCCGAGGCTCTGTCCTATGTGCGCATGCGCAAGGCGCAGGCTGCGGCAAGATCAGGTGACGCGGCAGCAGCCGGGGAGGGCAAGGCATGATTCTGTCTCTGGAAAAGGGCCTTGCGGCCCCGCAAAGCATTGAGGAGATTCTGGCCGGAGAGGACGAGCTTGGCCTGCTCGCCAACGTGCAGCCTGCAAGCGCAAAGGCTCCCGTTGCCAGAGGCAACGACACGAAGGTCAACAACTTTCTGGAGATTGTGGACTTTGTGAAAGAAGCGGGCAGGGAGCCGGACATGGCAAGCCTTGCCGAGCGCTCGCTGGCAAGAAGGCTCAAAAAGTACCGCGAGGACAAGGATCTCAAGCGTGCTGTCGCTGTCTACGACACCCTGAACCTTCTTGGGGAGGCGGCAGAGGCAAAAGAAGAGGAAGCTCCTTCCCCCTGCACGCAAAGGGAGGCTAGCGCCCCTGCCTCCCTGGAGGAGATCTTTGCCAGCGACAGCCTGGGGCTTCTGGACGACATCAATTGCGACATCTTCAGGCTTGAACATGTGCAGGCGAGCGAGAGTCCAGACGAGAGGGATATTCCGGACATCATAGGCAGGCAACGGCCCTGCGCGGACTTCTCAAGGTACAGGGAGCTCTTTGACAGCCTGGCCAGGGCCCTGAAGACGTCTTCCGTTCTGCGGCGCTCCTTCACAAGCGAAGCCTGCCTGCGGCCTGGCCAGTTTTTTCAGTTGCGCGGTCAGTTGTGCTATATCGCTGCCAAGCTGCAGGAGGGCGACTACAAGGGCCGCGACAACCCGCGGCTTCTGGTTGTCTTCGACAACCATACCGAAATCGAAATCCTGAAGCTCTCCTTGGCAAGGGCTCTGTACGCGGACAAGCAGAGCAAGTGGCTTGATTGCGCGCCCAATCTGCTTTCTGTGGCCAGCACCGCGGACCAGCGCAGGGGAAGCACTCTCACGGGCCATATCTACATTCTCGAGACATTGTCCACGGCCCCGGAGCTGGCCCCCTGGAAGCAGGGCAAAAACCTTGTGAAAATCGGCTACACTACCACAAGCATAGAGGAGAGGCTGCGCAACGCGGAAAGGGATCGCACCTATCTGTGCGCGCCTGTGCGGCTTGTCCATGCCATCAGGTGCTACAACATGAACGCGCGCAACTTCGAGCAGATCATCCATGCCTTTCTCAACGATCGGCGCCTTGGCATCACCATGATCGACAACGAGGGCAGGCAATACCATCCAGAGGAATGGTTCACGGTCTCGGCCGAAACGGCGCTGCAGGTGGCAAGCCACATTGCTGACGGCACAATCGGCCAGTATCGCCTGGATAGTGTCAGCGGGACTCTCAAAAGGCGCTGACAAGGCATCCCTGGCACCCAGACTGGCCGCGCCACTGGGGGCCCTTTTTACCCTGGGCTCTCCTCGCCTATCGTGCCCAGCACGTTTTTGCGCCACAACTCTCCAAGGCCGTAGTCCTCAAGCCAGTTCGCGTAGCTCTCCCGCAGGCGCCTGAATTCGCTTGCGCCGTTTTGGCATTGCACGAGCACCACGTCCTGTGGCGCAAAAAAGTCCAGCAGGGTCGGGGACTGGGTGGTCAGGACAATTTTTGTCGCTGGCGGCAGGCTCTGGATCATGCCGGCCAGAAAGGCCAGGGCATGGGGGTGCAGGCCAAGCTCCGGTCCATCCACAAGCATGAGGGAAGGGGGCGTTGGCTGCAAGAGGGCTGTGGCCAGGGCAAGGTAGCGCAGGGTCGCTTCCGAGAGCTGTTGCGCGCAAAGCAGGTAGTCCGAGTGCCTGGCTCGCCAGAAAAGGCGCACCCTGCCTCCTGGCTCCTCCATGAGGTCGAAATCGTCGAAACAGGGGGCAGCAAGGCGCGTGGACCGCACAATGTTCTGGTAGCTTTGGGGAGCTGTTTTGTTCAGGTGGAGAAGAAAGGCTGCCAGGTTGGAGGCGTCCGGCAGAAGACAGGCTGTCTCGGACGCGTTTGAGCCATTGCGCGCTGCGGCTGCCAAGTCCGCTTCCTGAAAGCAGAAGAGCTGCCAGGAGGCTACGGCACGGTACAAGAGCCCCTTTCTGTCGCGCAGGTCTGCCGCGTTCACGAATTTTTGGGCACGCTGCAGGCCAGCGTGGCTCGGGCTTTGCCGCGCAAGCGCAAGGCCCCCGTCTCCTGTGGGCAATAGCTCAAGGGAAAGGCTTGTGCCCTCGATGTCGAGGCTGGCGGCAAGGACCTGTGTTGTCCTGCTGCCGTTGTGGAGAATGCGCTCGCATCCGCCGCGCGCGGCGCAGTAGTTGGCAAGCCCGCTCACGGACAGGGACGGCAGGGAAAGGCCGCACATGGCCCGCAAAAGAGCAAAGAACTCAAGAAAGTTGCTCTTGCCGGCCCCGTTGGCGCCCACAAGGATGTTCAGCCGACGCAGCTCGAAGTTTTCGAGGCTCGCTATGGACCTGAAGCCCCGTATGCTTATGCGATTAAGGCCTGGCATGGCTGGCCCTCCCTTTCCCGCAGGCGCCAAAGCAGGGCTTGTGAGGGGGTGTAGTGTAGCCCCAGGGAAATCCCGGGCAGCCTCGGGGGCGTTTTTGGGAAAACAGTCCTGGCTGCAAGCGCGGGCAGGGGAGTCGGGGCTCTGGCAAAAAGCCTTTTCTGATCAGCCAGGCCAACGCCCCTGAGAGGCTACTTTTTCCTGTTCCAGGGCAGGCGCTGCAAGAGGCCTGCCATGGCGCAGGTACCTGTCACGCCTGCGTAGACAAGGCCGCAGCCCACGCCAAGGGGTATGATTAGGAAGGCCCCGTGCACAAGGGACAGGACAAAGCCGCACACAATGATGGAGCCTGCCACCATGCGGACCTGGCGCTCCATGGAATACTTGCGACCGCGCACAACCGGCAGACAGGCCTTTTCCCAGGCGTCCATGCCGCCTTCCAGAGTGTAGGCAGGTCCCTTGGCAAGCTGCTTCAGAAGGGACGCGTTCTTGCGCACCCTGTTGCCCGAATGGCAGGTGAAAATCAGGGCGGTCTCCTCTGTGGCCCTGGGGATCTGCGTCAGGCGGATAATGGACAGGGGCGCTGCCACAATGCCTTCCACGTGCACAGCCTCGATTTCGTCCGGTTCGCGGATATCTATCAGCCTGGCCTTGCCGGACTGCATGAGATTCCAGGCCTCGGTAGGAAGAATTGGGGGTAGCATACTGGCTCCTTTTTGCTCCAGCCCTTGGGCTAGGGAAAGAGGTGAAGTGCGGACAGTGAAGGCGTTTTTGGGGCAGCACCTGCGCGGCACAGGGCATGAAACCCGGGCTGTACGAGAGCCAAGTGCATCTGCCTGGCCTGGTCCTTGACCACGGCCTTGTGCAAATACCCTTGCCTGCCCTTTTTGAGGGGACAAGAGCATGAGTCAAATACGCGGGCAAGTCAAGGAAGAAGGCAAAAACCATATATTGGCATGTCAGAATATTGTAATACAACGAAGGCCCGCGCTGCGTACACCCGTCCATCATCTGGTTCATGGGCCGGGGCCCTGTTTTTTTTTTTGTGTCTCCTGCCCTTGCGGGCTACATCAGGGGGAGGTCAGCCGGCTCGGGATATTCTCCGGGTATCCTCAGCCGAACCGGTACCCAGCGCACGTTGGGAGCGTCGGTTCTGTACTCTAGGACTATCTTCCCCGAGGGGTAGAGGTGCGTCACTGTCCCGTTGATCGTCAGGGTCAGCGGATTGCACTGTCCTATGATTGTTCTTGGTCTTGTACGCTCGGCAAATTGTGTTCCCATGTTCATTACGCGAGATGTTGCCATTCTGCCTCTTGGGTTGGAGGTGAGCCGTCCACGGGCCTGCGTGGCATCCGGGACAGCGCGATGAACATGTATATAAGCAATGTGTGACAACTTGGCAAGATATTGTTGACAACAAATGTAAATTTTTTTTTGAATTTGATATACTCAAATGTAATTACCATATGTTGAGACAAGCTGTGGCGCAGGAAGCGGCAAAGGTCACTAGGGCAGCCGGCACTGGCCGCCCTGGCCGGATTCGGGCTTTGCCGGGCTTGGGCTCCCCGAGTGTGTTGTCCTGGGTCATATGTACGAGAAAGGATCTGGGCGTAGTCGCAAGTGTTGCCTCAAGGCCAGGTTGCGAGGCTCGTGCGCAGCACCTTTGTGGTACCGCGCGGATGGCGTCCCCACGGGCTGCCCTTTGGGCATTGATGTCGCGTTTGATCATGCGGGAGAGGTCTCCTTTTCCTTCTGTCGTGCCTTTTCTCAATCGGGGCTCCCTTCCCTGCAATGCACTATGCTTTGGGGGACCGGCGGCAACTGTCCCAAGTGCTCAAAGGCGGACAGATGGAAAGGGCCAATGGGATGGTTGCCGCCAGTCGATAGTCAGGGGCCATGGTCTGCCATGGGTTTGACCGCGCATGCGCCTTTGCGTAGGTTTTGCCAAAAGGAGCACACCATGACCAAACAGACAATTCCCAGTGCCCGGCAGTATTCCGCAAGCGAGCTCGAGAGCCTTCTTGCTGCCCAGCGCGCCCACTTTGCGGCTGGTTGCACCTTGCCTGTTGGCGAGCGCGTGGCAGCGCTCGAACGTCTGCGCGCAGTCCTTGTCGCCAGCCAGGCAGACATGGAGGACGCGTTGCGGGCGGATCTTGGCCGCTGCCGCATGGAAAGCTTCCTGGCCGAGAGCGTGCTGCTTTTGGACGAGATCAGGAAGACCATGACCTCTGTGCGGCGCTGGGCAAGGCCCAGGCTTGTCCTGCCAAGCCTTCTGAACTTTCCCTCCCTGGACAGGGTCTGGCGCGAGCCCTATGGCGCAAGTCTCATCCTGAGCCCCTGGAACTACCCCTTTTTGCTGACGCTCGGGCCGCTTGTGGCTGCCGTGGCCGCAGGCAACTGCGCCATCGTAAAACCCTCCGAGGACGCACCAGCCTGTGGAGCCCTTCTTGCGGACATGGTGGCCAGGGCCTTTGCGAAAGAGCACGTGACCGTGGTGCAGGGCGGACCCGAAACAGCCCAGGACCTGCTTGCCCTGCGCTTCGATCACATCTTCTTCACTGGCAGTGCCAGGGTGGGCAGACTGGTTCTCGAGGCTGCGGCAAGGCACCTTGTGCCCACGTGCCTGGAGCTTGGGGGCAAGAGCCCCTGCATTGTCTGCAAGAGCGCCGACATGCGACTGGCAGCGCGGCGTATTGCCTGGGGCAAGCTTCTCAACGCTGGCCAGACCTGCGTTGCGCCGGACTACGTTCTGGTGCACCCGGACAGGGAAGAGGAGCTGTGCCAGGAGCTGCGCCTTGCCATGCGCGCGTTCTACGGAGAGGACGCACACAAGAGCCCGGACTACGCCAGGATCGTGAACGCTCGCCACCACGCGCGCCTTGTATCGTATCTTGGGGCTGGCAGGATCTGGCATGGCGGGGACAACGACGCGCAGGATCTCTATTTGGGGCCGACCATATTGCGCGACGTGGACTGGCAGGACAGGGTCATGCAGGAGGAAATCTTTGGTCCCATACTGCCAGTCCTTGCCTGTGCTACCCTGGAAGAAGCCATACAGAGAATCAACGCGCGTCCAAGGCCGCTTGCCCTCTATCTCTTCTCGCAGGACAGGAAGGAGGCGGACAAGGTGTGGACGCAGTGCCACTTTGGAGGTGGCTGCGTAAACGACACGCTCTCCCATCTCGTCAATCCGCGCCTGCCCTTTGGGGGCGTTGGGGAAAGCGGCATGGGCTGCTACCACGGTCGCTGGGGCTTCGAGACCTTTTCCCACCCCAAAAGCCAGCTTGTGCGCATGAGGCCCGATGTGCCCCTGCGCTATCCTCCATTTGCCAAAAAGGGCTGGGTACGGGACATTCTGAGGCGCCTTGTAGGCTAGAGATCCGGGCTTTATGTCTGCTGGTGGCCTCCGCGTTGCTGTCGGTTTGGCCATGCGCTGTACCATGACCTGGGTGTAACAACCCTCTTTGTGACAAGCGCGCAACGCGCCTGTTTGCCTGGTGATATCCTTGCAACACGGGGGCGTACACAACTGAGTGCAGTCCTTGTGCGGCTTCTGCCCTTTTTTCTCATGGCTGGGTGCTGTCCGAGAAATTCCGGGCGCAACGCCAATGGTGAAGCTCACAAAATTTTATAGCGAAAAAACTATTGACGTATGTGAGCACATGGGCCATAGTGCTTGTGACGCCTGCAGTGCGACATGGCAGGGCCCTCGCGGGATGAGGGAAGAAGATTGTCGCCAAGTGCCCCACAAAAAGAGGCAACGTATCGCAAGCCTCAAAATCGGAGAACAAGTGAACATGTCAGCCAAGGAGACTACTCAGATGGAAAGGATTGTCACGCGGACCCACGATACTGTTTTCAAGTACATTTTTGGACTGCCCGAGAACAAGGATATCTTGCTCGACTTGATCAACGCAGTTGTCTGCCCAGGTGAGGGCGAAGAGAAAATACATGACGTTCAGCTTGTGGATCGCAAGCCGAATTCTGGTCAGGACGACGGCAAACTGTGCAGAACGGTCTTGCATGCGATAACAAGTACTGGCATACATATTGATGTTCATGTTCAAAATGTTTTCGAATCTAGCATGGACAGGAGAACCCTGTATAATTTGGCGGATATCTTTTTTAAGCAACTCGCCCCAGCTGATGAATATCAAAAACTTTGTCCTACATATATGATTGTCATTCTGAATTTCAATCTTTTTAGCGACATTCCTCAATATATCAGAAAATGTCAGATAGCTTGTGAGGACACTGGAGAACCACTAAATGAATATTTGAAACTTTTCTTTCTTGAGTTACCCAAATGGGCTGCCCTGAAAAGAAAAGCTCAAACCAGTCTTGAACGCTGGCTCGCATTTTTGTCGCACGGAGATCCTGCAGAAATTGAGGAGTATGCTATGTTAGATCCCGCTATCAGAAAAGCATTGGAAGCAGAAAAACAATTTATGGCTGATCCTGAGCAAATGTACAAGTATGAACAATACAAAAAAAGCCTTAAAGATTGGAATTCTTCTATGTTAGAAGCTAAAAAAGAAGGAATAAAAGAAGGAAAAGAACTGGGAATAAAAGAAGGACAAGAAAAAGGAATAAAAGAAGGATGGACTGAAGCAACTATCACTTATGTTCGAAACCATGGGATGTTCTGTACAGTTTATACATGAATGTACCAAACTTTCCATCAGCGAGATAGAAGCTCTGCAATAATAGTGTTCAGCAACAGTGTAACCGCTCGGGATTGTTCAACCTCAGCCTGTGCGGCTGAAAAACGGTACGCCCCTTTCTGCGCTTTTCCAAAGAACGCTGCAGGAGGGGCGCTGTTTTTGTCTACCTCTTGCCTGTCAGGCCAGAGAGCGCGGACTGCAGGGCCATGTTCTCCATCTCCCTTTTGCTTGGAGCCTTGACTCTGAAGATGTTCTGCCTGTCCAGAAGGCTCAGGTTCAGCTCTTTCAGGGGCACGGCCTTGCCTTCCACGCCCATGGAGAAGACTTCCTGTTCCCTGTCCTCGAGCACCTTCAGGTAGACTGCCGCAGACTCGTCCCTGTTCGCCCTGCACATTTCCTCGTCCACAGTAAGGAGCTCCGCCATTTTGCGCCTGACGCAGGCCACGACGCCAAAGGCTTCCCCGAAGAGTTCCCTGTAGATCCTGTAGGTAAAGGCAAGAACCTCTTCCTCGCTCTCCCGCACGGGATAGAAGTAGGACTGGATATACCCCGAGTATCTGGCATGGGTGAGATGGAAGGGGAGGGCTCCCTCGCGGAAGTTTTCGCCCATTATCCTTGTGAGCGACCCTTCGACAACGCTGCGATACAGCTCAAGGTGGCTGAGCGGGTAGAGGGGGTCGAGGGCCGTCATAATGGCCGTAAAGATGTCCAGGCAATCCGACAGGGTATCCGCAAGGTAGCTCCCCATGTCGTGTCCCATGCCCAAGAGCTTTTCGGCAAACAGAGTTTGCCTTTCCTCGTCCAGCATGTTCACGGTATCATCGATGGCGTAGCCAATAGGCTCCAGGCAGAGTTCCCAGAATTTTTGACACTCATTGAAGTCAAGGAGGTTCAGCGGGACCCTGGCCCCCTTGCGCAGAATGTCCGTGGACGTGAACTTCAAGAGAAAGTGCGCGTAGCTGGCGATGGTAAAATTGGTGCACTCCTCCACGGTAAGCTCGCCATGGCGCAGCTTGTGGGCGGAGAACATCTCCATGATGCAGGCAGTGCACAAGGAAGCGGCCATTTCCTGATAATGCCACATTTCCTTGTCGGAAAGATAGGGTACGCGTTGGGGCTGCGGTTTTTCCTGGGAGAGATATTCGAAAAATTCCATATTGTCCGGCTTTGATGTTGGGCTGGTTGAGGATTGCTCGATTGAGAGTGTTGTGGCATGGGGCAGGGAAGGTCAAGCACCTTGTGAGGTACTGGCACTATAGGCCAATCTTCTCAAGATGTCGAAGCCTCGAGATGGCAAGGACAGTGGACTCTGGGGTTTGCCCGCCACGCCTGCCGAGTCGTGACCTGTTTTGTCTATTTCTTGCCGGTGAACCCCTCGAGAAGGCTTTGCCAGGCAAAATCCCCAACATCTTTCATGCTGGGCGCCGGGATGCGAAAGATCTTTTTCCTTTCCTCCAAGCTGATGTTCAGATCTCTCAGGGGCACGTTCTTGTCCTTGAGGCACATGGAAAAGACTTCGTTTTCCCTGTCCTGCAGCATCTGCAAATAGGAGGAGAGCACTCCTTGTCGATAGATTTTGGACATGTCCTTGTCTGCTGTGAAAAGCTCGGTCATCTTTCGCCTGGCACAGGCCATGACGCCATAGGCCTCGCCGAAGAGATCCCTGTATACGCTGTAGGTGAAGGCAAGAACTTCCTCTTCCGATATCCTGCAGGGGTAGAAATAGGACTGTATGTATTCGGAGTACATGGGATGGCAGAGAGTGAAGGGTGTGAGCCCCTCGCGGAAGTTCTGGCCATATATCCGCGCAAGCGCCTCTTTTACCACGTTGCAGAGGAGATTGTAGTTGGGGATCTCGTAGTGCGGGTTGAGCGCAGACGCTATTGCAAAGAAGCCGTCCAGGCAATTCTGGAAGACCCTGGAGAAGTATTCGTGCATCTCCTGGTCCAGGATTTTGTCTGCCAGGCCTTGTGCGCTTTTCTGTTTTTGCTCAAGAAATTCTGTGGCGTACTGCAGCGCGCCCGCGCAGACGCTGTAGCAGTTTGTCTGTTTTGCTACGGCATTCACCTCGTCAGGGGAAAACACTCTCTGGTTGCCCGCGACCCTGGTGAGGATATCCGTAGAGGTAAAGACATCCGTGAACATCAGATATCCACCAAGATCGATAGCCCCCTCTTCCTCGAGGGTAATTTCGGATTTCAGGCACTTTGTGGCAGCCAGCATCTCCAGGCAGTATGCCGAACAAAAGGTGACGGCCATGGCAAGATACTCTTGCATGTCCTCGCTGGAAACGGCCTGCCCTGTTTTGCTCTGTTTCTTTGAGAGAAAGTCAAAAAATCCCATATGATATCTGCTCTTTTTTGGGGCTTGCCGGAGACGTTGCTCATGGATTGGCAAAGGCTTTGCCCCTCCCCGGAACGCTCAGGGGAGGGGAAATGGCAGCCTGAGCTTTTCCGTCAGGACTAGAGAATGAGCTTTTTCACGGCCACCATGGCCATGGCAGCCTTGTCGTCGGGAATGTCGATGGATTTGGGAACAAAACGGTTGAGGGCGTTTTCAATGCAGAGGGTATTGCTCTTGAAGTTGCTCAGCCAGATCTTGTGACCGTCTTCGGAAATATCGATGGTGTGCACTTCGGCTGTGTGCAGCTGGTCCGGAATGCCCGCGAGCGTAAAGGTCAGAACAGGGCGCTTTTGCTCCAGTCTGATGCTCTGCAGCTCCAGAATGCCCTCAAGATACTGATTGACAAAGTCGCGGGCGAAGCCGTCGAGAGCTGCGGAAGCTGCCTTGTCGACCATTGCGTTCTTCTTTTCCTTGAGCGTGTCCAAAAGACCCATTGTGTTTTTTCTCCTGATGCATGGTTTGGGAAAGAGCATGCAGATTTTGGCTTTGCATGCTGTTGGCTGGCGTTCTGCAATCTTGCTGCCCTTGTTCTCTCCATGTCCTTGAGAGAGCGCACCAGCCTTGGGGTTATGGCATTTGCCAAGTGTTTTCTTGCCCTTGCAAGGGGTCATGTGTCGCAGGTTTTTGCCTGCCCCGCGGGCCCTGGTCCAGGGGTTCGGCACTGAGAAAGGCAGGGGCAGGTCCCCAAAGAAGGGGAGGTAGAGGTTGGGAAAGGGGTATGCCAATGTGTCTTGTCCGCAAATATGGGTACGGGAAAAGGCCCTGTCAAGGCCCCTTGCGGGAAATTTTCAGTGCCTCCGCTCAGGATGCACAGGCTTTTGCGCTACGCTATGCGGGTCTTGCCAGCGTTCAGGCGTCGTTTTTGCAAGCGCAGGGCAAGGGCATGCCCGGATGGTCTACGAGTGTCTCTATTTTTTTTTGACATGTCGAATTATGATAATTGTGTCACAGACAAGGAGACATTGCGAAAGGCGTGCAGCCCATGGCAGGGCTTTTTGTTGCGCCCATCAGGACAGCTTGGGGGACATGCCTGTGTTCCAAACCCTGGCCAAGCCTTTTCAGGCACTGTCCTTGTGTGGTTTAGGAAAAATTTCACAAAATATTTTGTCATTGATATCGGCATATTATTTGTAAATTGTGTCAAAATGTGACTAAATGGAGAAAAATTTCACAAAAAACATCTTGACTGTGCGTGCAAACAGTCCTAGCGTTTTTCCAACAGCACAAGGCAGGCAACGGGTTGCCCCCAAGCCCTTTACTGCCACTCAGGTCCAGATTTCCAGCTTCAGGAGATGCGATATGCTTTTTTCCCGCAAGAACAGTTTCTCCACAGTTCGCGAAATTCGCACAAAGGTCACGACCTATCTTGGCGTGGGTGCCATAGACAAGATTGACGACATACTGGCCGAGCTCAAGCGGCGCGGCATCAAGTCCGTGCTGTGCGTCACGGGCGGCCACTCCTACAAGCTCACGGGCGCGTGGGACAAGGTCTGCGCTGCTGCCGCGAACCACGGCGTCGAGCTTGCCCTCTACAACAAGGTCACGCCCAACCCCACCACCGACTCGGTGGAAGAGGCCGCGGCCTGTGGCAAGGAAGCGGGCGCTGGCGCGGTCATTACCATTGGTGGCGGCAGCCCCATCGACTGCGGCAAGGGCGCTGCCATTCTGCTTGCCAATCCGGGCTTTTCCGCCGAGGACGTCTTCTGCAGCCGCGTTGTTCCCGACAAGGCTGTGCCCATTGTGGCCATCAACCTGACCCATGGCACAGGCTCGGAGGTGAACCGCTTTGCCGTAGCCACAGTGACCGCGCTCAAGTTCAAGCCGGCCATTGCCCTGGACTGCATCTATCCCACCTATTCCATCGACGATCCTGCCCTCATGACAGGGCTTTCTCCCCAGCAGACGCTGTACGTCTCCATTGACGCTGTGAACCACAGCATCGAGGCGGCCACCACTGTCTGTACCAACCCCTTTGCCATCATGCTGGCCGAGGATGCCATCTCCACGGTCTACAGGAATCTCCCCAGGGCCATGGCCCATCCCGACGAGCTGCCCACCAGGGGCGAGCTTGCCTACGCCGCCATGCTGGCAGGCGTTGCCTTCGACAACGGCATGCTCCAC
>CALVGM010000190.1 GCA_944327095.1 uncultured Desulfovibrio sp.
TGTGGCCATATGCAATCATCTTGGCTGTCAGCTCACTCCCACGCTGGCGACCACATTCAGCGACGGCGAACTTCGCGTTGAAATCGGCGCCAATGTCCGTGGTGACGACGTCTTTGTCGTTCAGCCCACCTGTCCGCCAGACGTCAATCGCAACCTGATTCAGCTCTGCCTCATGTGCGACGCCCTGAAGAGGGCCTCGGCCGGACGCATCACGGCCGTTGTTCCCTACTACGGCTACGCCAGGCAGGACCGCAAGGTCAGCCCCAGGGCGCCCATCAGCGCCAAGATGGTGGCGGACTTCATCTACGGCTCCGGAGCTGGCCGCGTGGTGACGATTGACCTGCACGCAGGCCAGATTCAGGGCTTCTTCAACTGCCCTGTGGACAATCTCTTTGCCGGACCCGTTCTGCTCGAGTCCCTGCGCAAGGCCATCGAGGGCGATCCCGTCATCGTCTCGCCCGACGCAGGCGGCGTGGAACGCGCCCGCGCCTACGCCAAGCGTCTTGGCGCCCCGCTTGCCATTGTGGACAAGCGCCGCGACAAGCCCAATCAGGCGCAGGCAATGCATGTCATCGGCGATGTGGCAGGCAAGACCGCCATCATCGTGGACGACATGATCGACACCGCAGGCACCCTCTGTGCCGCAGCGGACGTGCTCATGGAAAACGGCGCTGTCAAGATCATGGCCTGTGTGACGCACCCCGTGCTCTCCGGTCCGGCCATTGACCGCATGAATGCCACCGAGACCATGAGCGAAGTCTACGTGACAGACACCATTCCCCTGGGAGACAAGCTCGAACGCTGCCCCAAGCTCCACGTTGTGGATGTGGGCTCGCTTCTTGGCAAGGCCATCTCCAACATACACACAGGCTCTTCCGTGAGCGTGCTGTTCACCTAGGGTATCTGTCGAGATGGGCCAGGCAAGCCTTGCCTGGCGCGCCGGTTTCGGGAATACAGGGGGTGTGACTCCAGGCCCCTGTGCGCAGCTGCCCCTGGCAGCAATGCCGACAGCCCCTTCCGGCAGAGAAACTGGAGCCAAGATCAGCCGCAAGACTGTGGGCGGGGCAAATCTCCCGCCAAAAAAAATCAAGAACAGGAGGAAGGCGCTCCCTTTCCTGCCCACACGCAGGGGGCGTTGCGCTTGTATTTGTGATGACGACTATCGAAAAAACTCTCTGCGCCCAGAAACGCGAAGGGGCTGGCAAGGGTGCTTCCCACCGTCTGCGTGCCGAGGGCCTTGTTCCCGGTGTTTTCTACAACAAGAAGGGTGACAACATCCTTGTGGACGTGCCGGCCAAGGAACTGGAAATGCTGTACTTCGCCATCGGCGACACCACGGTGTTCAACCTGGAAATCGACGACAACGGCAGCAAGACCACCTATCCCGTGTTCTTCTGGGACGTGCAGAAGCACCCCTACAAGAAGCGCTTTGTGCACATCGACTACTACGGCGTGGATCTCGACGAGGAAGTGAAGGTCAGGGTTCCCCTGGTGTTCACCGGCACTGCCCGTGGCGTGAAGATCGGCGGTGTCATGGAGACCTACCGCGAGTACGTTACCGTCTCTGCCAAGCCTCTGGACATGCCCCACAAGGTCATTGTGGATGTGTCCGACATGGGCATCAACCAGCACCTCACCGTGGACAAGCTGAAGCTCCCCGAAGGTGCCCGCGCCGTGTACGACGACGCCTACACCATCGTTTCCGTGCTCTCCAAGAGCAAGGACGAGCTGCCCGAAGCTTCCGCCGAGGGCGACGCTGCAGCTGCCACTGCTGCCACTGCTGCCACTGCTGCCACTGCTGCCCCGGCCAAGTAGGGGCACAGGTTCCAAAATTTCCGCGGCGGCATCCGGGTCCCCTGGATGCCGCCTTTTTTTGCCCCATTCTCGCAGGCGAGATCTGCATTTTTTCCCCGAGGATTTTCATGGACTACAGAGGTGTTTTGGTAGGCCTCGGCAACCCCGGCCCCAAGTACGATCGCACAAGACACAACACAGGCTTTCTTTTGGTGGACAGGATTCTCGATCTTGCCCATCTCGATGGCAGGGTCGAGGACATGAACGGCTCGCGCTTCAACTGCGAGCTGTGGCGCGTGACCCTGGACGCCCTGGACGGAACCTGGCTTGTGGCAAAGCCCATGACCTTCATGAACCTGTCCGGGCGCTGCGTGCAGCCCCTGCTCGCCTGGCACAAGCTCGGGGCCGACGCCCTGGTGGTGGCCCACGACGAGCTCGATCTTCCCCCAGGAGCCCTGCGCTTCAAGTTTGGCGGCGGCAACGCCGGGCACAATGGCCTGAAGTCCATCAGTGAGCTTTTGGGCACGCCCAATTTCTACAGGCTGCGCATAGGCATTGGGCGCCCGAAGGAGCGCGGCCAGGTCACGGACTGGGTGCTGACCACCATGAAGGAAGACGCCCCCCTGTGGGAAGAGGCCATCGAGTGCGGGGCGGACGTCCTCTCAACCTTTGCCAGGAAGGGCCTGGAAAAGGCAGTGGCCCTGGCAAACCGTGTCTCAAGGCGCATAGCAGAGGAGGCTGCGGCGGAAAGCCAGGAAAAAAAGGCCTGATTGCCTGCCTCAAAAGCCCGCAAAAAGACGCGCACGCGGGACAGTCCAGATTTTGAAGATTTGCGAAAAAAAGGCTGTATTTTCAGGACATTACCTGGAAATACAGCCTTTTTGTCATGCCAATTTTGCAAGTACTGGACTTTTTGCCAACTTCCCTGTAAGTTGAGGAAACTTGGCTATTTCCATAGCTCGATCTGCCGCAAAGGCCCCGCGTCCATGGCCCGCACCCATCTGACCCGCGCGGGGAGGCGGCAAGGCCTTGATGGCCTTCGGGCTGTACTCAAGACATACACAAACATAGGAGAATTTTTCATCCACATATCCTCAAGCTTCTTTTCTCGTCATTGCGACCTGACCCTGCCCGGCTTGCCGGACAAGGCCTGCAGCACTCGTTCACAAGGCATGCAACACAGAGAAGAATGCCCAATGCCAGGGGATCATGTGAGCGCACGGCAGCGTGGGCTGCCGTAAGGAGTCCTCATGTACAAGGTGGACGATCTGGTAGTTTACCCAGCGCAGGGCGTAGGAAAGATCAACCGCATAGACACGAAGACCATTGGCGGTGTCGACTGCGACATCTACATCGTCGGCATACAGAGCAACAACACTACCCTCATGGTTCCGGTCAAGAACGCCGGCAATGTGGGGCTGCGCCAGCTCGTGGACAAGGAAACCGCTTCGGGCATTCTGGACAACCTGAAAAACAACACGGCCCAGAGCGTCTATGTGGGACAGAACTGGAACAGGCGTTTTCGCAAGTACTCGGACAAGATGAAAAGCCCGGATTTGAGCGTGGTTGCCGAAGTCTTGCGCGAACTGCTTGTCATTGGCCGCGACAAGGAGCTTTCCTACGGGGAGCGGCGCCTGCAGGAGCAGGCCATGTCCCTGGTCGTTGGCGAAATTTCCGAGGTCCTGGGTGTCTCGCAGGACGATCTCAGGGACAGCCTCCTGAAAATCTACGCGCCTGCCGTGCCCGCAGACTCTTCCAAGGAACAGCCTGCCGAGGCCAAGGGCAACTAGCCCTTGGGGTGCCCCTTGCGGGACATCCTCTTCGCGGGAAACGCACCCCATCCCCGGCGCCCCCTTGATGTGCCCGGGCCCCAAGCCTCTTGCCAGAGTGGTCGGGATAGGCTAAAGGTCTCGGGCCTGCCTTGCTCACTGCAGGCATGCCCTTCCACCCTGCAGGTCTTTGCGCCTGTCTTGCCTTTTTTGTCCCAAAGCTCATTATCTTCCCCTTTTTTCTCTTTTTCCAGGCACATGGCTGCCGCACACAAGGGCGGCCACAATACGAGACTGGCACGTTTTCCCGCGCACTCCCATCCCGGATATCTTCCATGCCGAAAAAAGTTCTGCCCGACCACCCAGAAGAAGGGGCCCTGAACCTCTCCACCCTGAAAACCCGCTCCATGAGCGAGCTCATGCAGCTTGCGGACGCCTACGGCGTGGAAAACGCAAGCTCCTTGCGCAAGCAGGAGCGCCTCTGTGCCATTTTGCAGGCCTGCGGCTCCCACGACGGGGCCATCTACGGCGACGGGGTTCTGGAAATCCTGCCCGACGGCTTCGGATTTCTGCGCTCGACCTTCTACTCCTACATGCCGGGCCCGGACGACATCTACGTCTCCCCCTCGCAGATACGCAAGTTTTCCCTGCGCAAGGGAGACATTGTTTCTGGCCAGATCCGCCCTCCCAAGGAAGGCGAACGCTACTTTGCCCTGCTCAAGGTGTGCACCATAGGCTTCGAGCCCCCGGAAAAGGCCCGAAACCTCGTTCTCTTCGACAACCTGACCCCCATCTACCCCACGCGTCAGCTTGTCATGGAAAACGGCAGCACCAACTACGCAAACCGCATCATCGACCTGCTCGCCCCCATTGGCCGCGGCCAGCGCGGTCTCATTGTCGCGCCCCCGCGGGCAGGCAAGACCGTGCTTCTGCAGTCCCTGGCCAATGCCATAGCCACCAACAGTCCGGAGTGCTACCTCATCATCCTGCTCATTGACGAGCGCCCAGAGGAAGTCACGGACATGGCCCGCACGGTCAAGGGAGCGGAGATCATCAGCTCCACCTTCGACGAGCCCCCGCAGCGCCATGTGCAGGTGTGCGAAATGGTCCTGGAAAAGGCCAAGCGCCTGGTCGAGCGCAAGCGCGACGTGGTCATCCTGCTCGACTCCATCACCAGGGTCGGCAGGGCCTACAACACCGTGACCCCTGCCTCTGGCCGCGTGCTCACAGGCGGCCTGGACGCCAACGCCCTGCAGCGGCCCAAGCGCTTCTTTGGCGCAGCCCGCAACATCGAGGAAGGGGGCAGCCTCACCATATTGGCCACTGCCCTCATCGACACGGGCTCGCGCATGGACGAGGTCATCTTCGAGGAATTCCAGGGCACGGGCAACATGGAAATCTGCCTGGATCGCCATCTTGCCGAACGGCGCATCTTCCCTGCCATAGACATACACCGCACAGGCACGCGCAGGGAGGAGCTTCTGCTGCCAGAGGACGTGCTCAACAGAACCTGGATCATACGCAAGCTCCTTGGCACCATGCAGCCTGCGGACGGTCTGGAATTTCTCCTGGAGAAGATGAAGGCCACCAAGTCCAACAAGGAGTTCCTCGATTCCATGGGCAAGTAGCCGCAAGAACACCTTTCCTGAACGGCAGGCCCGGCGGATCACGTACCGTGATCCGCCGGGCCATGTTTTTTTGAAAGGGGCTGACTCTATCCCAGGCGCTTTGCGGCCTTGCCCATGAAGCGTTCGGCATTGACGATGAAGCGCTTGTGCTCCCCGCGCCCCACAAGGCCTGCCGTATCGCTTGCCTCCACCACAAAGGTCAGGCTTCTGCCGTCCACGTCCGTCAGCCTGGCCCTGACGCGCACCTCTCCGCCCACTGGGGTTGGAGCAAGATGCTCCACTGCGACCCAGGTGCCCACACTGGTCTCGCCCTCGCCCAGGGCTTCTTCAATGGCCTGGCAGGCAGCCCTTTCCATGGCCGCGACGAGCATGGGCGTAGCCAGAACCTGCAGGGATCCGCTCCCCACTGTCCTGGCCGTGTTCTCTTCCGCAACCAGGACCTGCACCTCTGCCTCCAGTCCTGCTCTCAATTCGATCATTGCGCACCTCCCGTATTCCTGTCCGGGGTCTTGTCCTGTTCTTCGCCTGCGTCCACGCTGACAAAGGAAAAATCTGTCACGTCAAAAAGGCCCCTTGTGTGCACGCGAAGCTCAGGGATCACGCACAGGGCCATGAAGCTCAGGGTCATGACCGGATCGATGTCCGGGCTTACGGCAAAGCCGAGCGCTGCCTTTTCTATGGCGGAAAGCCTGTGGGCCACCCACTCGGCCGATTCCTCGCTCATGAGTCCTGCCACAGGCAGAGGAAGATCTGCCGTGCATACCCCGTTCTGCACTATGGCTATGCCGCCGTTCATCTCGACGACCCTGCTCACCGCAGCGATCATGTCCCTGTCGCTGCTGCCTGCCACCACTATGTTGTGGCTGTCGTGGGAAATGCTTGTGGCAAGCGCTCCCCCAAGGAGCCTGCCCTCCAGGGCGTAGTGCTCGAGTATGCCAAGGCCCACCAGTCCCAGGTTCTTGTGCCTTTCAAAGACAGCTATCTTGCACAGGCCGGGATTGCCTGCCGCGTCAAAGTTGCCCTTCGCATCCACCCTTACCTCGCGCACAAGGCTTTTTGTGCAGAGACTGTGGGGCAAAAGGCCAATGACCCTGGCCTTCCCGGAGGGCACAGGCAGGGCAAGAGAGGCGCTGTCCAACTCTTTCACGTGCACGCTGTGCAGGATGTTGTCCGGCACCGCTACGGCCCTTGTTTCGTCAAGGACCCTTCCGGCCCTGGCAAAGGAAGGCGGCGTGAGCATGGTGGACTCGATGTGCACATGGGCGTCCATGAGTCCGGGAAGCAGGGTCTGGCCCTGGCAGTCGACAATTTCGCCTGCCTGCACATCCCTGCACTCGTCGTCCGCAAGGACGGCCAGGACGCGGCCCTCGCCAACAAGGACCGTTCTGTTTTCGAGAATCTCGCGGCCAAAGACATCCACGACACGCGCGTGCACAAGGGCCGTGTCGCAGGCCACGCGCCCCATGACCATGTCCACGGCGCGCTGCAGGTTCAGAGCTTTCAACAAGGGACTCCTTCTTTTGGGGGATGCGTTTGGGAAAAAGGCCTGCACCTGACACGGGGATGTCCGGCTCGGGAAGACCCGATCCTTTTCGCAAGCCTGCCGTGGCCCCACTCTAGCAGCTTCCCCTTCTCCTTGCCAAGACAGGGGGCCTGTCGGGGGGGGGGCGGCCCCGAGCTTTCAGGATACTTGCGCAAGGCCTTGCGCGCCAAGGGCCGCAACAGGGCGAAAGGTCTGTGGAACAATCCGGGAAACAGCGCGACAGCTTGTATTTGCCCATTGTTTCCTTTAGTCTTTTGCTTTGTTGTCATTGACAGGACAACTTCTTTTCGCAAGCCCCGCGCGAAGGGCTGTCCTGTCCGCATGGCAAGTGGCAGGGGCTAACACCAGGGCTTTCTTCTTTCGAGGATGGACAGACATGAGAAGCATGACAGGCTTTGGGCGCTGCATCATGGAAAACGATCTCTTTACCCAGCAGTGGGAAATACGCAGCGTCAACGGCAAAAGGCTGGATATCAAGTGGACTCTGCCCCCCAGTGTCGCCAATCTGGAAAACCGCTTTGACAAGATGGTGCGCAGGCACGCGGCCAGGGGACGGGTTACCATCGATCTGAACCTGCAGTTTCTGACCTCGGACCCGGATCTGCACTTCGACAAGGCCAGAGCCAGGGGCATGCTGGCCTCAGTGGCCGCTCTGGCGCAGGAGCGCGGCGATACGCTCCAGCCGGACTACAACGCCCTGCTCTCCATTCCCGAGCTGTGGGTCTCTTCTGCCGAGGACGTAGACGAGGACGTGGTTCTCACCCTGGAAAAGGGCCTTGCCCTGGCCCTGGAGGACTGGAACGAGTCCAGGGAGACCGAGGGAGAGGCCCTGGGCCACGATCTGCTTGCCAGGGTCCTGCGCCTTGAGCAGTGGACGGACATTCTGCGCGAGCGCGCCCCGGCCATCAAGGAAGAGCGGGCCGAGGCCCTGCGCGAGCGCATCATGGAAGAGCTTGCCGTGCACAATCTGGGCGAGCTTGCGGAAACGCGCTTTCTGCAGGAGGCTGTCATTCTGCTCGACAGGCTGGACGTGACCGAGGAGCTCACGAGGCTGACCACGCACCTTGAGCGCATGCGCGAGCTCTTTGCCAGCGACTCGGACGTGGGCAGACGTTTGGACTTTACCCTGCAGGAATGCTTTCGCGAAATCACCACCTGCGGCAACAAGGTGCCGGATGTCCAGCTCTCGCGCCTGGTCGTGGACTACAAGAACGAACTGGAAAAATGCCGCGAGCAGGCCCAGAACCTGGAGTAGGCCCCAAGGCTCGGCGGCGAGGATCACTCATGCGTCTCGGAACAGCACTTGTACTCAGCGCCCCTTCCGGAGCCGGCAAGACCACCCTGGTTCACAGGCTCCTGAAGGAATTCCCCGATTTCGGCTTTTCCATCTCCTGCACCACCCGCGCCCCGCGCCAGGGCGAGGTGGACGGCAGGGACTACCATTTTCTGACCATGGAACGCTTTGCCCTCATGCGCAGCGAGGGCGGCTTTGCCGAATGGGCCGAGGTGCACGGCAACTTCTACGGTACGCCCCTTGCTCCCCTGCAGGCGACCCTGGCAAAGGGGCAGGACGTGCTTCTCGACGTGGACGTGCAGGGTGCTGCCCAGCTGAGACTGAGCCTTCCCCACGCGGCCACAGTCTTCATTCTGCCGCCCTCTCTCGCGGAGCTCGAGCGCAGGCTGCGGACGCGTGGCACGGACAGCGAGGATGTGATCGCAACCCGCCTTGGCAATGCCAGAAGGGAAATAGCCGAGGCGCGCTGGTTCGACAGCGTGCTTGTGAACGACGATCTCGACAGGGCCTACGAGGAGCTTCGCGCTCTCTATCTTGCGGCCACCCTGAAAACAGCCCTGAATCGGGCAGCCATCGACGACCTTCTGCACGCCAGGGGGTAGGGAGAAGCTTATGGCAGAACTTATTGTAGCGCTGGACTTTTCCGATCCCAGGGACCTTCTGGCCTGCGCGCGCAGCCTGAGCGGCACGCTTGGCTGGTGCAAGATAGGCCTTGAGGCCTTTGTCAAGAACGGCCCTGGCCTTGTGAACGAGCTTGACGCCATGGGGCTTTCCGTCTTTCTGGACCTCAAGTTCTACGACATCCCCAATACCGTGGCCGCAGCCGTGCGCTCGGCCTGCAAAACCAGGGCGCGGCTGCTCACTGTGCACACCCAAGGCGGCGAGGCCATGTGCAGGGCAGCCAAGGCTGCCGCGGAAGAGGCCGGCGAAGAAAGGCCCCTCATCTTTGGCGTGACCGTGCTCACAAGCTTTGCCCCTGGCACCATGCCTGGCATCACGAAGGATCCGCAGGACTTTGCCATGGAGCTGGCTGGCCTTGCCGACACCTGGGGCCTGGACGGCGTGGTCTGCTCCGGTCACGAGGCAGCGGGCATCAAGAAGGCCTCCTCCCTGAAGGTGCTCTGCCCGGGGATCCGCCCGGCAGGCTCCGCGGCCAACGATCAGGCCCGCGTCATGACGCCTGCCATGGCCGTTGCCAACGGCGCGGACTACCTTGTCGTGGGCCGCCCCATCACAAGGGCAGCCGATCCGGCCGCTGCGGCCAGGGCCATCCTGGACGAAATCAGGGCCTAGCTTCCCCAAAGGCATTCCCCCCACTTGTCCCTTGCGGGGCAGCCCGCGAAAAATCCCGACGATCCCGGGAGCGGGCAGACAAACATCAGGACCCAAATTCTTTTGGCGCAGGCATGCGCCCCAGCTTGTATTCGTGCGTTCTTCACCATTCCAATCGTCTTTCGGAAACAACAATGGCTATCTGGTACATGAGACAGGGCCCCGAGCCCAAGCCATCCCCCGCGCTGGCTGAGAAACTGAACATATCCACCTTTTTGCAGGAACTGCTCTGGCGTCGCAACATCGTCGAGGAAAAGGACGTCAACGCCTACCTCGACGCCCGCCTCTCAGGCCTGGTCAATCCCGACAAGTGGCCGCAAATCCCCGCGGCCGCGGACTTTATCGTCTCCTCCCTCCTGGCCGGCAAGAAACTTGTGGTCTGGGGCGACTACGACGTGGACGGCACCACCTCCACGGCCCTTGTGCTGGACGTGCTCCAGTACCACGGCTTCAACGTGCTCTGGCACATTCCGGACCGCCACAGGGAGGGCTACGGCATCAACGTGGCGGCCATCGAGAAGCTGGCCGAAATGGGCTGCCAGCTCCTTCTTTCCGTGGACTCCGGCATAGCCGACGTCACGGCCATTGCCTGAGCCAGGGAACTGGGCATGGACGTGGTGGTCTCGGATCACCACCTGGCCCCGAATCCCCTGCCGCCGGCGACACTCTTCTTCAACCCGCGCATGTGCGATCCCGAAACCGTGCCCTGTCCCCACCTGGCAGGGGTGGGCGTGGCCTTCTTCCTCATGGCCGCTGTGAACATGCGCCTGCGCAAGCACACGGGCAAATCCTACAAGATGGACCGCGTGCTCGATCTGGTGGCAATCGGCACCCTGGCGGATGTCATGCGCCTGACAGGGCAAAACCGCATCCTTGTGCGCGCAGGCCTGGCACGGCTCGAGCGCCCCAAGCGCCCGGGCATAGCGGCCCTCAAGGCAGTCTCGGGCATGCACATCAACGCCCCCGTGTCTGCCTCGCAGGTGAGCTTCAAGCTTGCCCCGCGCATCAACGCGGCAGGCCGCATGCGCCACGCCCGCGTGGCCCTGCAGCTTCTGCGCTGCACGGACTACAAGAAGGGCCTCGAACTTGCCGAACAGCTCAACGAGCTCAATTCCACAAGGCGCGACACGGAGCTCATCATTCTCGACGAGGCCCGCGCCCAGGCCAAGCAGCACATCAAGGCCAGCGGCAAGTGCGGGCTTGTGCTCTACGGCAAGCAGTGGCACCCGGGCATTATCGGCATTGTGGCCACGCGCATCATCGAGGAATTCCACGTCCCCTGCATCATCATCTGCGACGACAAGGACACCCTCAAGGGATCCGGCCGCTCCATCCCGGGCTTTGACCTCTACGCCTGCCTTTCGGAGATCCCCGATCACCTCATGGCCTTCGGGGGACACAGGCAGGCAGCTGGCGTGCGCATCATGCCCGGCTTTCTCGAGGCCTTCCGCAAGGACTTCCAGGAAGCCACCAGAAAGCGCCTGCAGGATCCTGGCGAGGAAGTCATCTGGCTGGACGGGGAAACGCCCCTCAAGAACGTGGGGTCCAACACCATCTCCAGGGAGCTTGGGCTCATGGAGCCCTTCGGACCGGGCAACACGGAGCCGGTCTTTGTGTCCAAGCCTGTGGAGATCACAAGTCGCCAGACCTTCCGTTCCCGCCAGGACAGCCTGGAAATGAACGTCAGGGATCTCGAGGACGGCACCATACTCCACGCCAAGGGCTGGGGCATGGCGGACCGTCTGGGCGCGGATCTGGTGGGCAAGCCCATACGCATTGTCTTCACTGTGCGCAGGGAAAACCACTACGGCTTCATCACCCCGGAGCTCACCATCAAGGACTGGGGCCCTGTGGACAAGGAAATCATCTACCAGTCCCCCCAGGGACCGGCCCCGTCCGAGGACCCGGCCGAAGAGGAAGGATGCGGCGAGGACGAGGAATTCCCCCAGGCCTAGAGGACCTGCGCACTGCCCTTGTCCGCCACAGGCAAGAAACGTATACTTTCCATTGAGAGCGCGCACCAAGGGCGCAATCGGGCCCCTGCCCGATTGCGCAAGCTCTGACCGCGCGCCACGGATGCAGGACATGCCGGGGCAAGGCCCGACCTCCCCGGTACAGCACTTGTGAGGTACCACATGCCCGACGACAACAAGAAGGAAGTTCTCGAGGCCGAGTACGTGGGCGATTCCGCGCACGAGCCAGCTCGCAGCTACAGCTACGGGCAGTACACATACAGAGAATACGGCAACGGGGGGGACGGCCCCCACGGCAGGACCAGGTTTACCGTGTTCCGCTTCAGGGACAACAACAGGCTCGACGCCTGTCGGGGCATGCAGCTTGCCAACTTCATCACCATGGTCCTCTTCTTTACCTGTCTTTTCCAGTGGGGCTTTCTGGCAGCCCTGGGCTTTGCCTTCTTCTACGCCATAGCTGCCGGGGCAGGTCTGTACTACAACACGCACAAACTGCTCACTGGCCATGTGCCCAACCCCTGGCCTTGGCGCATAGGCTCCTGGATTGTCTGTCTCGCCCTGGTTTCCTGGCTTGTCTAGGGTCCGGAAAGAGGTACAGGCCCAGAACCAGGATCAGGCTCAGGGCCGGCGCAGGGAAGAGGGGCAGCCGCAAGCAGACCCCGGCTGGCAGGTCTACCTTGTGCGCTGCGCGGACGACACGCTCTACTGCGGCATAGCCAGGGATCTTGCGCGGCGCCTTGCCCAGCACAACGGCCTTGTTGCCGGGGGCGCCCGCTACACCAGGGGGCGCAGGCCCGTGGTCCTTGCGGCAAGCCTTTCCTGCGCCTCCCGCGCAGAAGCCCTGCGCCTTGAGGCAAGGGTCAAGAAGATGGCGCGGGCAGACAAGATAGCCTTTCTGTCCTCCCGCTCCAGCACATCATAGCCACAACATGATTTCAGCGCTTACAGCCACATCCTTTTTCTTCACAGCCCTGCTCCTCGGCTACGCGCCAGGGCCAGACATCATCTTTGTGCTCGCCCAGTCCGCGGTGCACGGGGCTAGGGCCGGCCTGGCCACCATGGCAGGCCTTGTTACAGGCCTGTGCGTGCACACTGCCCTGGTTTCCCTGGGCATTGCCGCCCTCATCAAGGCCTCGCCCCTGGCTTTCACGCTCATCAAGAGCGCTGGTGCCATCTACCTGCTCTACCTGGCCTGGCTCTCCTGGAAAGCCGCGGCAGTACAGCATCAGGGCAAGCCCCCGGAGTTTCCCGGCTACCTTGCCCTGTATCGGCGCGGCATCATCATGAACATCACCAATCCCAAGGTGACCATGTTCTTTCTGGCCCTGCTGCCGCAGTTCTGCGACCCTGCCAGGGGCAGCATAGGCTTTCAGTGCCTGCAGCTTGGCATCCTCTTCATGGCTGCCACAGTCGTAGCCTTTTCCTCTGTTTCCCTGCTGGCAGGCCGCATCTTTTCCCGCTTCAACCGCACTGCCAAAGGACAGATGATCCTGAACAAGGCCTGCACCCTCATCTTTGTGGGCCTTGCTGTGCTCCTGCTTGTCAGCGAGCTCTAAACGGGCACCGGCCATATCAATCAAGATACCGCATGGTTCATGGAGACGCTTCTCATGCCACACAAGAATCCCCTGCACATTCCCCTGCGCGACATCCCCCCGCAGGGAAAGCGCTATGAAGTGAACGAGACCCATGTCTGGGAGGATCCCCTGCGGGAATTCCGCATGGACTGCCGGCTTGTGGAGGCCCCGTGCATGCAGCTGACCATTCTTCCCACGGACGAGGGCTGGCTTATGCGCGGCCGCATAGGCGCGCGGGTGGTTGTGCCCTGCTGCCGCTGCGCAAAGGACATGGAGATCACCCTGGACGAACCCTTCGAGGACTACGTGCAGAGGCCCGAAGAGGGAGAGACGCTTGCGGAAAACGACTTTGCCGAGGGCGACGACCACCTTCTGCTCGAGCACGGGGCACTCATGCTGGACCTTGGCGCCATAGCCTGGGAGCAGTTCGCCCTGGCCCTGCCGCCCACGCCTATATGCAGCCCGAACTGCAAGGGCCTTTGCCCGCACTGCGGAGCGGACCTGAACCTCGGGCCCTGCTCCTGCCCCAAGGACGAGGGCGACCCGAGACTCGCTGTCCTGCGGGGGCTGAAGGTAGAAAAATCATAGACAGACGGCAAAGTTTTTGCTAAAGCAGGCTTCTTTGAAAACGCCCCCGCGTTATGGGGGAGTTTTGTCTATTGCATTTTTCCCGTGCCCTTTCTGCCTGATGAAAAGGCCGGAACATATTTTTGACCTGATTCGCAAGGAGAACTTCCAATGGCTGTTCAGCAAAACAAAAAGTCGCGTTCCCGCAAGGGCATGCGCCGCTCCCACGACCGCGTGGCCATTCCTTCTGTGATCTTCTGCCACTGCGGCGAGCCCACCCTGCCCCACACCGTGTGCCCTGCCTGCAATACCTACAACGGCACCACCCTGCCCAAGGAGTACGAGGACCTGAAGACAGTCCTCGGCAGCAAGTAGGTCCCCCCTTTCCAGTTTCCTTGGAGACTTCTTCCAGGCATCTGCCCCTGTCGGACCCGTGTCCAGACAGACTGCTCGGGAGTATCCGGACGAAGCGAGCGCAAGCATGAGCCAGTCCCCCATTATTGCAGTGGACGCCATGGGCGGCGATTTCGGGCCATCGGTCATAGTACCGGGAGCCCTTGAGGCTTCGCGTCTGAACAATCTGAAGGTTCTCCTTGTGGGAGAAACGGAGCGCATCAAGGAAGTGCTTGCCAATACAGACACTTCCGGCGCCGAGTACGATATTGTTCAGGCCGACGAGGTCGTGCAGATGAACGAGCGTCCTGCGGATGTTCTGCGCCGCAAGAAGAAGTCGTCCATCCAGATCGGCTGTACCCTGGTGCGTCAGCAGGTCGCGGACGCCGTGGTCAGCGCCGGGCATTCCGGCGCGGCCGTGGCCTGCGGCATGTTCACCATAGGCCGTCTCCACGGGGTGGAACGCCCCGCCCTGTGCACCATTCTTCCCACGGAAAAGCAGCCCGTTGTCCTGCTCGACGCAGGTGCCAACGTGGACTGCCGTCCCTACCACCTCTTCCAGTTCGGCCTCATGGGCGACGCCTTCGCGAGGGACATTCTCAGCTATGCCTCCCCGCGGGTGAGCATATTGTCCATCGGCGAGGAAGAGGGCAAGGGCAATTCCCAGGTCAAGGAAGCCTACGAGCTTCTCAAGCTGGCCAAGAACCTCAATTTCGTGGGCAACGCGGAAGGCAGGGACATCTTTACAGGGGATATTGACGTGGTGGTCTGCGACGGCTTTGTGGGCAACATTGTCGTCAAGATGAGCGAGGGACTGGCGACATCGCTCACCAACATGCTCAAGAAGGTCTTCAAGAGCGGCATCATGCCCATGATGGGCGCACTTCTTGCGAAAAACGCCTTTCGGCAGTTCCGCAAGACCATTGACTACGCCGAATACGGGGGAGCGCCCCTGCTGGGCCTGAAGAACCTGGCCATAGTCTGCCATGGCAGGTCCAACAGCCGCGCCATTACTTCGGCCGTTTCCATGGCCGGGACCTTTGTGCGCAAGG
>CALVGM010000191.1 GCA_944327095.1 uncultured Desulfovibrio sp.
TGGTCCTTGAACAGGCGCGCACCATACGCACCATCCCCCTGCGCCTTGCGGGCCAGGGCCCCTTTCCTCTCCGCCTTGAGGTGCGCGGGGAAGTGGTGATCTTCAAGGAGGATTTCGAAAAGGTCAACGAGCGCCGCGCAAGCCTTGGACAGAAGGTCTTTGCCAACCCCCGCAACGCGGCTGCCGGAAGCCTGAGGCAGCTTGACGTGGCCCAGGCCAGGGCCATGCCCCTGACCTTTCTGGCCTACAGCCTGGGATCCGCCAGCTGGGGGGAAGTTGCTGCCCCGCGTACGCATGCAGACCTCATGGCCATGCTCGCAGGCTACGGCTTTGCCACGCCACCCGGGGGCAGGGTCTGCCATGGCCTTGCCGAGGTGGAGGCCTACGTGGACATGGTGCGCCAAAACCGCCCCTCCTACGCCATGCAGATAGACGGCGCCGTGGCCAAGGTGAACGACCTTGCTGCCCAGGAGGCCCTGGGCTTCACAGCCAGGGCACCGCGCTTTGCCGTGGCCTTCAAGTTCCCGGCAGAGCAGGCAGAGACCATACTTAAGGACATCGAGGTCCAGGTGGGCAGGACAGGCGTGCTGACCCCTGTGGCGAAGCTTGAGCCCGTGCGCGTGGGCGGCGTGGTGGTCACAAGCGCCACCCTGCACAACGAGGACGAGGTCAGGGCCAAGGATCTGCGCGTGGGCGACACGGTTGTGGTGCAAAGGGCAGGGGACGTGATCCCCGAGGTTGTGCGGGCCATCCCCGAAAAAAGGCCTGCCGACTCTGCCCCTTGGGTCTTTCCCAGGGTCTGCCCTGCCTGTGGAGAGCCCGTGCACAGGGAGGACGGCCAGGCTGCCTGGGTGTGCGACAACGCAAGCTGCCCTGCGGTACGCCTGCGCTCCATCATACACTTTGTCTCGCCGCAGGGCCTGGACATAGAGGGCATTGGCAGCCAGTGGATAGAGCAGCTTGTGAACTCGGGCCGCGTGCGCAACCCAAGCGATCTCTTCACCCTCACGAAGGAAGATCTTCTGGGCTATGAGCGCATGGGCGAGACCCTGGCAGGCAACTTTGTCGAGGCCCTGGACTCTGCCAGGCACAAGGCAAGCCTTGCCCGCTTCATAGCGGCCCTTGGCATACATCACGTGGGCGAGCAGGCCGCCCGTTTGCTTGCCGCAAGATTTGCTGATATGGAGAGCCTCGCTTGCGCAAGCGAGGAGGAGCTCACGGCTTTGCCGGGCATAGGCCCGAAGATAGCCTGTTCTGTGCGCAACTTCATGGACTCGAAGGCCAACCGCGACATGCTCGCGCACTTTCGCGAGCTTGGGCTGTGGCCCACCATGGCCCGGGACGAGGAGGCCCGGGGGCCCCTGCAGGGCAAGCGCGTTTTGTTTACAGGCACCTTGAGCATGCCCCGCAACAGGGCCCAGCGCCCGGCCGAGGAGGCTGGCGCTGTCCTTGCAGGCTCGCTCTCGCGCAAGCTCGACTCCCTTGTGGTCGGGGACAACCCCGGCTCCCCGCTCGAAAAGGCGCGCGGGCTTGGCGTCACCATCCTGAGCGAGGAAGACTTTGTGCGCCTTGTCGGGAACAGGCCGGCCGCGGAAGGCCAGGACGGGCAGGGGAACTGAGGTCCCATAGCCCCCGAGAGGGTGTATTCATACCAAGGAGACAATATGGGTTTACCGATTATCGTCGTTGGAGCAGGCGGTCGCATGGGCAAGACCATCTGCGATCTGGTTCTGGACAACCCCGACATGGATCTGGTCGGCATGGTGGAGCGCCCGGAGTATCAGCCCCGCGTGGCTCCTGTTGACTGCGTGGTGTCCGACGACTTCGAGTCCGTTGTGGACACCTGCCCGGAGAATCTGGTTGTCATAGACTTTTCCAATCCGCAAAACAGCATGCACACGGCCGAGGTCTGCGCCAGGGAGGGGATTTCCCTGGTCATAGGCACAACCGGCTTTTCCGCGGAGGAGCAGTCCCAGCTTGCCGCCTACGCCAGGAAGACACGCCTGTTCTGGGCTCCCAACATGAGCGTGGGCGTGAGCGTGCTGCAGAAGATCCTGCCCCTGCTCGTGAAGGATCTCGGGGACGACTACGACGTGGAGATTGCCGAAATCCACCACCACAACAAGAAGGACGCGCCGAGCGGCACTGCCCTGCGCCTTGGGGAGTGCATAGCCGAGGCCAGGGGCTGGGAGCTGGACAAGGTGCGCACAAGCGGCCGTGACGGCATCATCGGCCCGAGGCCCAAGGACGAGATAGGCATCATGGCTCTGCGCGGCGGATCCGTTGTGGGCGTGCACACGGTCTACTTCCTTGGCGAGGGCGAGAGCATAGAGGTGACCCACAGGGCAGAGTCCAGGGCAAACTTTGCCAGGGGCGCTCTGCGCGCTGCCAAATGGCTGAGCGGCCAGGAGGCGGGCAAGCTGTACACCATGAAGGACATGTTCGAGACGGCCTCGTAGAAAGCCTCGAAAAGACATTTGGCAAGGGTCCCCGGCCCCGCGGCATGCGCCGCAGGGCCGGGGACCCTTTGCGAAGGGCATCTATGCTCCACTCGGGGGAAAGACTTCCTTTACCTCCACTATGGTTCTGTCAGTGCGTGTGCGCGTAGTCCTTCTCTGGACTGTGCGCACAATGGCCCGGATGCTGCTCCCGTGCTCAAGGACAATCTTCCTGTCCCGTACGGCAACAAGGAACTCCTCGTCCTCCACATTGGCAACAAACTCCACGCCACCCTCGCCCTCGTCAAAGGTCCACCCCTTGGGAGATCCGTTCAGCTTCACGCCTACTGTTTCGCAGGAAGCCTCGCAAAGAGTCAGACTGTAAGCCTGCAGATCCTATTTCCATGCCTCGATGGACAGGCTTGTGATATAGTCCGAAAGCTCTCCGCCTTCGGGCAGGGCTTCGCCAATCTGTCTGTATAGGGGATCGTTCCAGTTCTGCATGTTTTGCACATAGTCGGACCTGGGCGTCAGGATGATGGAGGAAAAGCCCGCGGCTTTCAGCAGGGCCCTTGTGTCCTCAACCAGTATGGCTCCTGCCACACAGCCTACCAAGGCCGCGACCATGCTGCGGACGTTGTCCGGCAAGGGCTTCAGGAGAGCCTGGTCTGACACGGAGACCTTGCCGCCGGATTTAAGGACACGGAACACTTCCCGCCAGACCTGTGCCTTGTCAGGGGAGAGGTTGATGACGCAGTTGGAGAGCACAACGTCTACGCTGGCATCCGCAACTGGCAGATGCTCGATTTCTCCGAGGCGAAACTCCACATTCTCAAGGCCTGTAAACTTTTTGTACTGTTCCTGGTTTTTCCTGGCCCTGGCAATCATTTCCATAGTCATATCCACTCCTATGACACGTCCTGCTGCCTTGACCTGTTCGCCTGCCTGAAAGACATCAAAACCGCCTCCACAGCCGAGATCCAGTACAACCTGGCCTTCCTGCAGGGCTGCGATGGCGACCGGGTTGCCACAGGAAAGCCCCATGTTGGCACCCTGGGGAAGCCTTTCCAGGGTTTTTGCGTCATAGCCGACTGAACAGGCCAGCATGAAGGGATCGTTTTGACCACTGCGCTTGCCCGAACAGCAGCAGGAGTGGTTTCCTGTGGCGATGGCAGCGTAATTGGCGCGAACAAGTTCCCTGACCTGATCGTCTGTACGCTGTTCTTCCTGCTGATTTTCCGGGCGCTGTTTGTCCGCAGTTGCGCTATCGGAAGTGAGAAGCGAGTTCACTGTAGTACCTCCTTGTTCTCTGAAAAGATCCGCGCGAGGCGGCAAAAAGCGTGTGTCCAGGCCGCTTGCCGAACGATAAGCCTGACACTGGCCAGGGTTGCCGGTGCAGCATTCGGCAGTCAGATAGGCTATGATGTCCAGCATCAGGGGGATGTTGGCACGATACCGGGTATTGCGGCCCTCACGCTCCATACTGGTCAGGCCGCTGTGGACAAGTGTTTTCAGGTGAAACGAGAGATTGGTCTTGGGAATGCCCAGTAGCCTGGAGATCTCTCCTGCCACGAGGCCATCTGGTGCGTATTTCACCAGCAGCCTGAAGACGGAGAGCCTGGCTTCAGATGTCAGGGCCTCGAAAAGGGTCGCTGCTGTTTTTGTTTTCATGTGTCAATTATTCAACAACAATTGAACTATTGTCAAGTCAAAACAGGAAGCGTGGTCGATCGGCCGGAGATCTGGTCATGGAAGCTTGTTGATGCGGGAATGAGCGCCTGCAGGATTTCTGTTGTGTGAACATGGGGGCAGAGTGCGTTTTCCCTGATGCCACTGTTGCAACCCAGTCCAGTTGGGATTTGTAGGCATCGCGCGCCTTGCGTGTCCTCGCATTCGGAGCGCCATGGTCTGTGGACGAGATGGACAGCTTTCTGGACAGGTCTTTGGGGGAGCCGTATAGTGCGACCACCTTGCCGCAGAGAAGGAAAGAGCTGCCTTCTGAAGCAGGCATAGGCAGAAACGGAGGCTGACACATGGCAGGCACAAGACAGGTTCCCGAAAGGATAGTCGTTCGCGGAGCCAGGGTGCACAACCTGAAGAACATTGATGTGGACATTCCCCTCAACTGCATTGTGGGCATAGCCGGCGTGTCCGGCTCCGGCAAGTCCTCCCTGGCATTGGGCGTCCTCTACGCCGAGGGCTCAAGGCGCTATCTGGACTCCCTGTCCACCTACACGCGTCGCCGCATGACACAGGCTGCCAGGGCAGACGTGGGCGAGGTGCTCTACATCCCTGCCTCCCTTGCGCTGCGCCAGAGGCCCGGCGTGCCCGGCATACGCTCCACCTTTGGCACTGGCAGCGAGCTTTTGAACAGTTTGCGCCTCATGTTCTCCCGCCTTGCCTC
>CALVGM010000192.1 GCA_944327095.1 uncultured Desulfovibrio sp.
CATTGACGTGAGCGCTCTGGCAGGCCTTGACACAGAGGCGACAAACTCAAGTACCGCCTCGGGCGCAGGAGTCGCGGACCTTGAGCCTGCCCTCTCTGCCCTGGGAGAGCTTTCGCGCACAGTGCACCGCTGCGGGGGCTGGAGCCTGTGCCTTGACCCTGTCTCCCCGGACATGGCCAGGGAGGCTTTGAAGGTGGCGGACTTTGTGGAGGCTCCGGGCTTTGCCAAAGCCCTTGCCCTGGCCCTGCAAGGTGGCGACGCAAAGGGCCTGCGCGACCTGCTTGAAGAGTACAAAAAGCTGGACACAAGGGCCCTGGCCTTCCCTGCCCTGAAGCAGGAGGATGATGCAAGCAAGCCCGAGCGCCCTGACCAAGGGGACGCAAGACCCAAGGACAGGACAGACGCCGGACCAGGCACAAAAAGCGGCAAGATCCCCGAAAGCAGGGCGGAACTTGAGGCCCGCGAGGATCACCTTCTGCTTGCCCTGCCCTGCGGCCTTCCCGGCCTTGCCCTTCTCGACGCGCGCCTTTTGCTGCGTCCCGGGGGAGAGGCCCCCAGCAAGGCTGCGCTGCATCTGACCCAGGCCCTCGAAGCGCGCTCAAGGCTTGACCTTGGCACGGGCAGACTAGTAAAAACAATAGTTCCCTCACAATCCACACTGGCAACCATTGTGGCCCTGCCGGCCGGAGGGTACATGATCACTGTGCTCAACCTTTCCCGCAAGCCGGCCCAGGTTGTGATCGCAACAGGGCTCGGGCCCGACGCAGTCACCAGCCTGACCCCGGGGGTGCAGGCCACCCAGGCCTCCTCCCCCACATCTTTTGCTCTTTCCCTCAAAGCCAGACAGGCAGCCCACCTTGTCGCGGGCACGGGCCTTTCTGCAAAAGCCAAGGACTAGTTTTATGGACAAGCCAACAAACACCGACAGCCTGGAACAGACCAGGCCAGCAGGGGATCCCTGGGCAGCCTTTGCCTCCAGGCCCGAGCAAGGCCAGGACGCGCAGGCTGATTCGCACGCGGCAGGCGCGCCCCAGGAGGCGGAACAGGGAAGCCCGGCGGAAAAGGCCGCGCAAGCCCAGACAGCAACCATCAAACCCGAGGCGGCCCAGAACCTGCAGGAACAGCTGCGCCTGGCCCAGGAACAGCTCTTGCAGGCCTCAAAACGCCTGCAGGAACTGGAGTCCGCGGCCCGCGCCGCAGGCCTTGACACACCCCAGGCAAGCGTCCAGCCCGAGGCCCAGGCCCCAGGAAAAGAAGAGTTCTCCCTGGAGCAGACTACGGACAGGGACGAGGCCGCTCACAACGCAACACCCCTCTTTGCCAGTGACGTTCCCGAGCGCGACACCTACGTGGCTCCAGGCGAGGAAGAAGGGGCTGCCAAAAAGCCCGAGCCCACAGGCCACAACGGCATTTTCCGCACCCTTGCCTCCATGGGCCCGGTGACCCTGCTTGTGCTGCTTGCCCTCTTTGCCTGGGCCGCTGCCTACCTGGGCGACATGGCCTGTCCTGCCGAGGTGAAAAACCTTGGCGTTCTCAAGGGCATGGACGGCTTTGACCTTCTGCCGCACACTGCGGACAAGACCCTGCTTCCTGTCTACGCCTACTTTGCCTGGGGCATAGGGCAGCTGCCCCTGCCCTTCATGGACACGCTCTACGGCCCCCTGGTCTCCTACCTCGGCGCCTTTGTGGCCCTGGCTGGCCTTGGCATCCTGAGCCTTGGCCTGCGCCTTGACAAGTACGTGACCCTGGCAGCCGGCCTTGTGCTCGTGTCGCTGCCCATCTTCATGGGCGTTGCCAACTTCATAGGCCCGGTGGCCTTTTCCTGCGGCCTGAGCCTTGCTGCCATGGGCGTGCTCTGCCGCGCCTGGATGCACAACTTCGACATGGTGGGCATGCTTTTGGGCAGCTTGCTGGCAGGTGCCGCAGCCCTCTCCGGTGGCCTCTACTACGGCCTTGTGCCCGTAGTGGCAGGCCTTGTCTTTGCCCTGTGGCGCGGCAACATGCTGCGCCTGCGCAACACGGACGCTGTGGCTGGCGTTGTGCTCTTTGTGGTTGTGCTTCTTGCCTGGTACGCGGGCATTTTGCTTGGCACAAACGCTGACAGCGCCTCTGTCACAAGCGCCCTTGTGGGCACCCAGGGCCTGGCAGGCCTGGGATCCTCGGTGCTCATGGCCCTTGCCTGCTTCATGCCCTTTTTGGTCATTGTCCTGAGCGTTGCCTGGCCCAAGGTCCTTGCCCACAGCGTAAGCTCCCTTAAGGCCAGCCGTCAGGAAAGCGGTACTGCCTACGCCTGGATAGCCCTGGCCCTTTCCCTGCTTCTCCTGGCCGTGGCAGCCAACAGGGCGGACTTCCTCCTGGCCGTGTGCCTCATGTCCGTCTTGTGCGCGCGCTCCCTCATGAAGCTCGGCCATCTGGGCATAAGAGTCTTCTTCCTTCTGTTCTCCATCTGTCTTCTCCTGGTCACCCTGGCCTGCCTGAGCCTCACAGTACCCCTTGTGGGCGATATCTTCCTGCCCATGGTGGCAGGTCTTGGCATCACGGTGCCCGAGGTCCTCAAGCCCGTGCTTGCCCAGCTCTCCGGCATGGGCGTTGTGGCCACCATTGTCCTGCCTCTCCTGCCCCTGCTCGCTGCCCTGGTTATCCTGCACGTGGCCTGGAGAAGCCGCACAGCGGCTGCGCCCCTGCTCACAACGGCAGTGGCCATTGCGGTCATTGCCCAGCCCTTTGCCCTGGTCCTCGCGCCCCTTGCTGCCAACCCCACCCTGCAGCTTGTGAAGACAGCGAGCGTGTACTCGCCTGCGCCCAAGATCTTCGGCCTGCCCGAAACAGCGGCTCCGGCCAAGACCGAGGCCCCCAAGGCTGTGAAGCCCGAAGCTGCCAAGCCCGCTGCTCCCGAGACTGTGAAGTCTGAAGCTGCCAAGCCCGCTGCCCCCAAGGCTGTGAAGCCCGAAGCTGCCAAGCCCGCTGCTGCTCCCGAGGCTGCCAAGTCCGAGGCTCCCGAGGCCGTAAAGCCCGAGGCTGCCAAGCCCGCTGCTCCCGAGGCCGTGAAGCCCGAGGCTGCCGAGCCCGAAGCTCCCGAGGCCGTGAAGCCCGAGGCAGCCAAGCCCGAAGCCGCTGAAGCCACGAAGCCCGAGGCTGCCGAGCCCGCTTCCGAGGCCGCAAAGCCTGAAGCAGCCAAGTCCGAAGCTCCCGAGGCTGTGAAACCCGCTGCAGAACCTGCCAAGGAAGCCGCAGCAACCCAGGACAAGGCTGACGCAAGCCCCGAGGCCGAAGCCCCCAAGGCCAAGTAGGCCGTATCACCAACAGACACTCTCTTCCCCGTCCTGCGCCCCAGGGCGGGGATTTTTTTATGTCGTCTCACAGTTGTGGCAGAAGGGACTGTCTGCCATTTCCAGGCTGCAAGGATGTGCCGAAGAGGACTGGACTGCCCTTCCCGGGTCTTCGGCAGTAGCCCAGCCTGTCCTGCCCAATGGCGCGGAACACAAGGCCTTGCTCCTGACTTGCGCCAAACCTTGCAGGCTTGCAACAATTGACATCAACAGGGACCTCCCCGGAGCATTTCCTTGCAAAAACCTTACCATCCCGTGGGCAAAAAAATTTCCTCTTGCAAAACTCGTGCAAGGTTTTGGGGCTAGTTTCCCAAGCCATGGAAAAACAGCCAGCGTGACGTTTACGTGTCCCGTGCCTGTTTTGCCAGCTCTTGCAATATTTATGAAAAGGAAATTCAAATTTCTTTTCTTGTATCAGAATACCTTTCGTGTCCACAGGAGGAAACAGATGGCTCTCACACACAGGCAAAGGCGCAGACTCTCCTTTTGCCTTGCCCTGCTGCTTGTTCTCTCGCCCTTCTCCACTGCCCGTGGCGAGGACGTTGTGACAACATCCGACGTTGTTGTCACAGCCTCCGGCTACGAGCAGGACATTCGCGAGGCTCCGGCCACCATCAGTGTCATCACCCGTCAGGAAATGGAAAACAAGTCCGTGAACTCCCTGGCGGACGCCCTACGCTCCGTTCCGGGCGTTGCCATGATTGGCGGCGATCTGGGAACCATTTCCATACGCGGCATGCAGTCGGACCATGTCCTCATCCTGGTGGACGGCAGAAGGCAGAACACCTCCTCGTCCACGGTGAAGGGTGGCATCGATGCCGGCATGACCACCAACTGGATGCCTCCGGTGTCGGCCATTGACCGCATCGAGGTTGTGCGCGGCCCCATGTCCACGCTCTACGGCTCGGACGCGCTTGGCGGCGTCATCAACATCATCACCCGCAAGTACAGCGAAAAGTGGTCCGGCTCCTTCACCACCGACGCGACCATCAGGGAGGAGCCGGACGGCAAGCAGTTTGGCGGCGACCTCTATGTCTCGGGCCCCATCATCAAGGACAAGCTGGGCCTGCAGGTCTGGGGCAAGGCCATGACCAGGGACGAGGCCAACGAGATAGACGGCATGCCGCGCCACCGCAAGCTCGACGGCACAGCCAAGCTGTGGTTCACGCCCATCGACGGCCAGGAATTCATGTTCTCCTACGTGAACGCCCGCCAGATCATGAACCAGACAGCGGGCAAGAACCTGACCGAGGGAAGTACCGACAAGTACAGCTTCTACGATCGCCAGGAATATGGCTTCAACTATTCGGGCGAACTGCCCAAGGGCAAGCTTGAGCTTGGCACCTACCTCGAGGAAGTGCAAAGCTTTGGCTCCTCCTCCGGCACACCCTTCCTCACCAACTGGACAGTGGACGCCAAGTACAATGTGGAGCTCGGGCCCGTAAACCTTGTGGTGGGCGGTCAGCACCGCTACCAGAAGCTCAATGATCCGGACGGCTACTACTCTACCCTGACCTCCCCGGGCGTAAGCTCCGACGGCGGCAAGGTGGAAACCATGGAAGAGGCCCTCTTCCTCGAGGCCGAATGGTTTGTGGTGGACAACTTCAGCCTGACAGGCGGCGTGCGCTACACCTACAACCAGGACTTTGGCGGCTACTGGACCCCGCGCGGCTACGCTGTGTGGAACTTTTTGCCCAACTGGACACTGAAGGGCGGTGTTGCCATGGGCTACAAGTCCCCCACTGCCGCACAGCTCGATCCCTCCTTCGGCCTGCCCCAGCGCAACGGCTCCATCACCCGCGGCAATCCTGACCTCAAGCCCGAGCTGAGCACCAACTACGAACTTGGCCTCTACTACCACGACGACAAGCTGCGCGCCAATGTGACAGGCTTCTACACCATCTACAAGAACAAAATCGCCAACACAGGCTCGCGCGGCTTCCAGGGCCCGGACGGAAACATCATCATGGATCCGGCCAACCCCGAGCATCCCTTGAGCATCTACTACAACATCAACGGCGCACGGCTCGGCGGCGTGGAAGCCTCCATCAGCTACGACTTTACCCCAAGCCTCACCGCGACCGCCAACTACACCTATACCTACTCGCGCGTGGACAATACCTCGGACAACCCCTACGACTTCAAGTATCCCCAGGCAGAGGGCTCGCGCCTTGTGGCAACGCCCGAGCACATGGCCAACCTGACCGTGGACTGGAAGCCCCTGGACAACCTGAGCACCTTTGCGAAACTCGCCTACAGGGGCAAGGAAGAACAGCTGAACTGGGGCCAGGGCGGCTCCCTGAACGAAAACTCCGAGGACATGGTGACCATCGACCTTGGCCTCACCTACGAAATCGTGGAAGGCCTCAAGGTCTCGGGCGCTGTCTACAACATCACCAACGCCAAGCGCTCCAACGACGACACCTACACCTACCCCGAAGACGGTCGCAGGTACTGGTTCCAGGTAGCCTGGGAATTCTAGGCCCAAAGCCTGTCTCACCCCCCCAGGGCATAGCCACAAGACAAACCCCAGAATGCCTTTCCGGCAGGGACGGTCTCCCTCACGTATACCGCGCCTTCCCTGCCGGACTGGTCCCCCTTGTGCGCCACAGGCACAGGGCCCGGGACAGGGGCAACGACAAAAGACAGCCTTTCTCTATAGACAGGGAAGACGATCCCACTAAAAAACAATGAAATATCCTCGCCATACCCTCCTCGGATCCACGGATCTGGCAGCCTGGCTGAGAGTCGTGCTTTCCACGGCTCTCGGCCTCGTCCTTGTCTGGGTTCTTGCCCCAGGCATAGCCACAGTCTGGGCAGGCACAGCCTTTGAGGCCACGACCGCAGCCTTTTTGCTGGCCTTTGTGCTCTTCGCGCCGCTTGCCCTGCTCGCCCACCTGCTTGTCTATCTGGTAGCCGGCGGGCTTGTGGCCGACAAGCCGAAAGCTCGCAAAAACAGCGCAAACAAAGGCAGGGACGCGGCATGAACATCCCCATTACCAAGGCATTGCGCGAACAGCACGCCAAGGCCGGCCTCATCCTTGGCTGGTTTGGCTTCTTCGTCTTTGTTCTGGGCGCCATTTCCCTCTACCGCCACGAGCTGACCTTCTGGGCACAGACCGAAACCCACAGGGCAGCCCTTGCCCCGGACAGGGAAAGCAGGGCTTTGGCTGCCAGGGCAGGCCTTGAGCTTGCGAAAAAAACAGGCTCCCCCGAGGGAGTGTGGATCATTACCCTGCCAACAGAGCGCAATCCCGTACCCTCCCTTGCTCTGGTCCAGCCCGGGGACATGCACGATCACCATCACTGGGTCTTCAAAAGCTTTGACGCAGGCACAGGCGAATTTCTCACCGCGCGCGAAACCTGTGGCGGCAACTTCCTCTACAGGCTGCACGTGGACCTCTTCGGCCTTGGGCCTGCAGGACGGAAACTCGTCGCCTTCCTGGCCCTTTGCATGCTCGCAGTCCTCCTGTCGGGCGTTTTCCTGCGCAAGAACCTTGTCTCAAGGATGTTCAGCCTTGGCAAGAGCGGCGCGCGCATGTGGTATGAAGGGCACTGCGTAGGCGCGGGCGCAACCCTGCCCTTTGCGGCTCTCTTCATTGTCTCGGGCCTTGTGCTTGCCTCCCAGTCCTTTCTGCCAGCAACCCTCTTTCCCCACTACAGGGAGGACAGGCGAAGCTTTGTGGTGGAGTCCAAGGGCATACGCACGACCCCGGACGCATTCGAGGCGCGGGCCATCTACGCTGCAGGCTCTGGACAGGGCGACAGGGTGCGCGAGCGTCTGGAAAGACTTTTGCTTGTGGCAGAAAAACGCTGGGACAGCGGACCAGGCCTTGTCTCCTTTCGCTTTGCGGACAACAGGCTTGCGGAAATAGAGGCCAGCGAGGCCAGAGGCACACTCTTTGGCCGCAGAACCGCTGGCGAGCGGCTGACAGCGTCCATGGAAAGCGGGGACATTGTGACCAAACCGCGCGGCAGGGAGCCGGGCGTTGTGGCCACCTTGTGGTACGCGGCAAGCGCCCTGCATCTTGGCCGCTTCGCGGACCCCTTCACGCGCCTGTTCATGTGTCTTTCTGCCCTGTGCGTGGCGGGATCCCTGGCCATGGGCCTTGTGCTGCGCGAGCGCAAGGGGCGCGCCGCAGCCCGTGGGGCTGCCTCTGCCATCACCACCTGGATGGTGATTGGCCTTCCCACTGCCATGGCAGGCCACCTTTTGGCCACAAGGCTGCTTGATCCGGGCCTTGCCGCAAGACCAGGCCTTGAAAAGGCCGTGTTCTTCGCCATCTGGGGCGCAAGCCTTGTCCACGCCCTCTTGCGCGACAGCCATGTGGCTCGTTTCGAACAACTTGTCCTGGCAAGCGTGGCCGCAGCCCTTTTGAGCCTGCAGGCCATGTTCGGTCAGGATCCCGGTCCCCTGCAGGCCCTCTTTTCGGGCCTTCCCGTACTGTTCGGCACAGCACTCATGTTCCTGGCAGCCACCATTCTAGCGATCTTTTGCACCTTCCGCGAATGGGAGCGCGTCAAAAGGGAAGCCTTTGCCCGCTACACGAGCCTGCCAGGACGCCTCTGGGCAAGCCTGACCACCCTCCCCTCTTCGCTCAAAAGGGCCGCGCAAAACCTTGGCAAACAAGGAAAAGGGCGTGGCGAACAGGCTTTGGCAAAACCCGCAGGCCCTGCGGACAAAAAACCCACAGGCTTCAGGCTGCCGGCCTTCCTCGCCAAAAAAGAGAAAGCCCAAGCCCCAAGGAAGCAGGAGGTCAGGGCACTGCCCAAGGCTTTGGAGAGCGAGGACACAGCCAGCACTTCCACTTCGGATACAACCAGTCTCGGACAAGCACAATGACACTATTCACCTTTTTGCAAACTCTTCTTGGCGGCATTGCCGACGCCTGCTGCGTCTTCCTGGTCTTTGCGGCCTGCCTGCAGCTGGCCTGGCATCACAACGGCGCAAGCCCTGCCTTCAAACAGGACAAGGGCGGACAGGACAAACAGGATCAGCAGGGGAACAGGGCCAGGCCCTGCCACTCCCCCTGCTGGTGGAAGGAAGTCTGCCTTCCCCTGGGAGCAGCCTACATCTTTGCCTGGCACTGGCATGGTGCGGGCGAGGGCCTTGTGCTCTGGCTGAGCCTGCTTGCGCCCTGCGTGCTCGCCGCAGCCCTCATGATTCTCCTGGATCTTGCCTGCCAGCGCCATGTGCGCGCGGTACGCCATCTGAGCCTTGTTCTCTTTGTTCCGGCTGTTGCCCTGCTTGTCCTTGCCTGAATCAGGCTGAAGGCTTCCCCCGCAACTAGCTGCAAACAATCGCAATATCAGTCACACACACTTTTGAAGGGAGGATTGTCGCAATGACACTATCGTCGGTATACGCATCCATTGGCCAGGCTGGCGTAGCCCTGGTCATTCTGGCCCTGGTAGGCGTCTATCTTGTGGTACGCACCTACTTCTACCTCAGGTTTGTGCGCAAGCACTTCAGGCTGGACTACTTCCGCCTGGAAAAGGCAGGCTCAGGCGCCATCTACCGCATACACGACAACCCGGTGCTGGCCATAGTGCACGAGATCGTGACCAGCCCCAACGCAGCGACCATGGACGTGAAAAGCGAGGTCAGCTACCGCTTCCACCGCAATTTCGAAAGCGTGTTCCGCAACTTGAGCTGGATACGCTTCATCTCCGTGGTAGCACCCCTGCTCGGCCTCCTTGGTACAGTGCTCGGCATGCTCGCGGTCTTCAAGGTCATTTCCACCAACGCTGCCCCTGACGCCACCATGCTCGCGGCAGGCATCTGGGAAGCGCTCATCACCACGGTCATGGGACTTACCGTGGCCATACCCATGCTCATGTTCCACTACTACCTGAGGCTCTTTTTGAAGGGCTACTACATACAGACCGTCGAGTGCACCACGCGCATCATGGCTCGCGAGGGCCTTGTGGGCAAGAGCCAGCCAGCCGATGAAGGCAGGAAGCCCCTGGCCCCAAAGGCCCAGAACATCTCCGGGGAGGCTGCCCATGCTTGACGATTTCGAGGAAGAGGACGGCATTGACATCACCCCGCTCATCGACTGCGTTTTCATGCTCCTTGTCTTCTTCATCATGACAACCACCTTCAGCAAGCCTGTCCTCGACATCGTGCTGCCCAAGTCGGAAGTGGCAACGCGCCTTTCCGAGCGTCCAAGGGAAATAGTTGTCAGCGTGCGCGAGGACGGCAGGATCTACCACAACCAGGACGAGGTGGCCAAGGAGGAGCTTGTGGCCCTGCTCGCCCGCATGCCCGATGCCCTGCTCGATCTGCATGTGGACGCCAAGGCGCCGTTCCAGTCCTTTGTGGAGGTAGTGGACATAGCCAAGCAGCGGGAAGGAGGTCGCTTTGTCATCAGTACGCGTGCTCCCTCTGATCGTTGAGGTTCGCGATCAGGCGGCCTGGCGCGCCAGCAAGCGACTTGCCTGGGGCGCCATGGGCCTTTTGTCGATGATCCTCGTGGTCCCCCTTGTGCTCTTTGCCGAGCAGCCCAGGCTGTACCTGCCCAAGGCCAGGGCCCTGGTCATCAACATGCGCTACGAGGTGCCAGAGCAGCCTGTGCAAAGGGCCGAGTCCAGCGAGCGGCGCAGACTCCTTGCGGACTCGTCGCCCATCTCCGCGCCGCAGCTGGAAAAAAAGCCCGATCCGCCGAAGGTAACGCAGCCAGAACCTGCAAAGGTGGTGGAAAAAAAGCCCGAGCCAAAACCCAAACCCAAGCCAAGGCCGAAGCCCAGGTCCAGGAAAAAGGAAAGACAAAGGACAGCCCCCTCGCCTTCCATGATGACCCAATCCGTAGCCATAGGAAAGGGCAAGCCCCAGGCAGGCGTTGTGGGTGGAGCCGCAGACGGAGCAAGGGTCGAAGTGTCCGCAGCCTCGCGGCAAAAGGCCCTGGCAGTGCTCATGGAGGCCATAGAGAAAAACAAGCGCTACCCGAGGCAGGCCCGGCGCGCGGGCGCCCAGGGGACAGTGACCCTGCGCATCCGCATAGCCGAAAACGGTCGCGTCAGGCAGGCCACGGTGGCAAAAAACTGCGGCATAGGCTCCCTGGACCTGGAAAGCGCGCGCCTTGCCGAGCGCCTGAAGGGCCTGGACACAGGCGTGACAGGAGCGGGCTTTACGGTGGTTGTGCCTGTGAAATACCAGCTGAAGCGAGGCTGACAGAAGGCAAAAACGAAATAGAAATCCGAATTCTTGTCACTCCGAGACAAATGTGCTACAAGGCTTGCCTTGTCAGCAGCTTTTGTGTTTTGGAGTTCACTCTTGTCAGCCAGGATTCGATTCATGACCCGTGGGGGCCAGGCAGACAGCGCAGACACAAGGGCTCGTCCCCCTGCACCCTGCCCTGCGTCCCAATCCCTCCTTCCTTCCTGTAGCAAGCCGGCCCATTCCCTGCACCTTCCGGGGATGGGCCGGCCCTGATGCGGCTATTTGCAGCCGCAAATAGGGAGGAAGTCATGCACGGAAACACCCGCGTACTGCTGGTGGACGACGACCCGGAAATCAGGGAACTGACAACCAGGAGTCTTGCCGGCTACCATATCGAAGTTGTGTCTGTTGCCAACGGCGAGGAGATGTTCGCGCTCTTTCGCAGGGGAGAGACATTCGACATCATCCTCCTGGACATCATGCTGCCGGACGAGGACGGCCTTGCCCTGTGCAAGAGGGTACGCACCCCAGGCAAGCCCAACACAAGCATCCCCATCATCTTTCTCTCGGCCCTCGGGGACACGGTAGACCGCGTCCTTGGCCTGGAAATGGGGGGCGACGACTACATAGCCAAGCCCTTTCAGACCAGAGAGCTTGTGGCTCGCATACGGGCCCTCCTGCGCAGAAGCCGAAGAACAGGACAGCCGCAGGGTGCGCAACAAAGCAAGGAAAACAAGCCTGTCTGCGGTCCGCACACCGTGTCCTTCGGAGGCTGGCATCTGCACCCCATGGAACGCAACCTCGAGGACGAGGACGGCGTAATCGTGCCCCTGAGCACCATGGAGTTCAGACTGCTGACGCTTTTCCTGAG
>CALVGM010000193.1 GCA_944327095.1 uncultured Desulfovibrio sp.
CTTCCTGTGCCCTGCTTGGCGGCGAGACAGCCGAAATGCCCGACATGTACGGCGACGGCGAGTACGATCTGGCAGGCTTTTGCGTGGGCATTGTGAGCAACGACCGCCTGATCGACGGCCCGGCCATCCGCGTGGGCCACGCCATCATCGGCATTGCCTCCACAGGCGTGCACTCCAACCCCTATCCCCTGGTCCGCAAGCTTCTCGCCCAGTCAGGCCTCAAGGGCACGGATCCCTTCCCCGGCGAGGAAAACCGCACAGTGGCCGAGGTTCTGCTCACCCCCACGGCCATCTACGTGGAGACGGTCAAGTCCCTGTGGCGCGATCTGCCCATCAACGGCATGGCCCACATCACTTGCGGCGGCTTCTACGACAACATTCCCCGCGTGCTGCCCGCCACGGTGGAAGCGGACATCAATTTCGGCTCCTGGGACATCCCCCCTGTCTTCCACTGGCTCAAGGAGACAGGCAATCTCTCCTGGGAAGAAATGTGCCAGATTTTCAACACAGGCATAGGCTACGTCCTGGTCGTGCCCAGCGAGAAGGCCGAGGAAACCACCAACCGCATCAGGGCCTTCAACCACCAGGCCTGGCAGATAGGCTCCATAGCCAGACGCGCCTCGGAAACAAGCGAACAGCTTGTCATCAACTTCGACGGCCAGGCCTAGCTTTTGGCACAGGACGCTTCCTGTGGCCGTTCCCCATCTTGCGGCCGTTCCCGAAGGAGAACAATCATGCTGCGCTTCCGTACCCTTGTCCTTCTTGTGCTCGCCTGCGCGCTTGTTCTGGCAGCCTGTCAGCGCAGGCCCGCCTCCACAGCCGACGTGCCCAGGGTCCTGAGCCCGCGCTGCTCCATAGCCGTTGTGCCCTTCTCGCAGCCACCCCAGGCCTGCAACCTAATCATGGGCCATCTGCCGGAAAACCAGGGCTGCATCTCCGCCGAGCAGCTCATGCAGTTGGACAACGAGCTGCGCACCCTGCTCGAAAGCAAAGAGGGAGCGCGCTCCATCTCCTTTGTGAAGACCCTGCCGCCCTTCCTTGCACCCAGCACAAGCTACAGGGCGACTTCCGAGCCCCAGGCCCTGCCGGGCTGGGCCAAGTTCGCCAAGAAGACCGGCAAGGACTTCATCCTGGTCCCCCAGGTCCTGGACTGGCATGAGCGCGAGGGCTCTGCGGCAGGCGTGACCAAGTCCGCCAGCGTGCACATCGAGTTCTACCTCATCCGCTCGGAAACAGGCACTGTGCAAAGCCATCAGGTCTTCAGGGAAAAGCAGGAGGGGCTGACCAACAACCTTCTGACAGTGGGCGAGTTTTTCAAGCGCAAGGGTGCCTGGGTCACGGGCATAGAGCTTGCCCGCGAGGGCATGACCCTCATGCTGCAGGACATGGGCCTTTTGAGTCCCTACGCGCAGCAGCCTGCCAGGCAGGACACAAAGTAGCCCCATTGCCAATCGCAACAAGAGCCTGACGCCCGAGGCTGGGCATCCAGCCGGGCGTCAGGTTTTTTCATATCCGAGATCAAAAGGAGAATACCATGCTTGTGCTCCCAGCCGTGGACATCAAGGACGGCGCCTGCGTGCGCCTGCGTCAGGGCAAGGCCAACGAAACAACGGTCTTCGCAAAGGATCCGGTGGAAGCTGCCCTGGCCTGGGAACGCCAGGGAGCACGCTACCTGCACGTCATCGATCTTGACGGCGCCTTCGAGGGGGAACCCGCCAACAAAAAGCTTGTGCAGGCCATCTGCGCAAGGCTGCACATCCCCGTGGAACTTGGCGGTGGCATCCGCAGCCTTGAGACAGCCAGAGCCTACCTGGAAGCTGGTGTCACGCGCCTTCTCATAGGCACAGTGGCCATCGAGAACCCGGAGCTTCTGGCCAGGATGTGCGAGGCCTATCCTGGACGCATAGGCGTTTCCCTGGACGCGGAAAAGGGCGTGCTCAAGACCAAGGGCTGGACAGAGGACAGCGGCGTCCGGGCCGTGGACGCGGTCAAACGCCTCATAGACCTTGGCACAGCCTTTATCGTCTACACGGACATCGAGCGCGACGGCATGCAGCAGGGCGTGAACCTGGAAGAGATGCGCGCCATCTGCGCAGCCTCCACCGTGCCTGTGCTTGCTGCCGGTGGCGTCACCACCCTGGAGGACATCAAGAGACTCTACCCGCTCACTGCCATGGGCCTTGAAGGGGCCATCAGCGGCAGGGCCCTGTACGAAAAGACCCTGGACCTTGCCGAGGCCAATGCCTGGATAGACAGTCAGGCGCAAAGCTAACACAGCATAGCCGCAGATTCGGAAAAAAAGGGGGAAGCAATGGCTTCCCTCTTTTTTTTCGCCCCCAAAAAAGAGCCTGCTTTCGCAAGCATGGCAGATGCCTGACCTACGGCTGCCCGCTCCTGGCAGATGACAAAGGATACTGCGTGCTTACCTTTTTGGAAAAAGAAAGGGAGAAAAAAAATCAATGCATCTTCACGACAAACAATGGGAGTACCCTCTGAACAGATTGATATTCCTGCAGGATATGGACATGCACAGGAATAAAACTGCAGTTGCTCAAAAGGTTACGGCTCTTTTTCGCCAGGGAAGAGAGCTGCCACAGGGACCAAGAGCGCGCTCTTGCAGGAATTTTGTGGTACGCGTGCACGAAGGCATGGAATGAGGGGTGCGGGAGCATGAGTGAAAAAAGGGACAGATTGCTGCTTATAGACGGTGACGAGGAATTTTGCCTGCTGGTACGGGACTATCTGGAGCTTCAGAATATTTCCCTGGATTTTGCGCACACAGGAGAGAGCGGTCTGCAGGCCATTGCCGGGAAGACCTACGATCTTGTGCTGCTCGACATGCTTTTGCCGGACATGCCCGGTCTTGAGGTGCTGCGTCGCATACGCACGCAAAGCGGGCTGCCGGTGATCATCTTTTCCGCCCACAACGACGAGACGGATCGCATTGTCTCCCTGGAGCTTGGGGCTGACGACTACATTGCCAAATCCTTTTCCACCAGGGAACTGCTGGCCAGGATACGCGCAGTGCTGCGGCGATCCGCTGCCGCTGCGCCGGCTCGGGACGAGGTATTGAGCGCGCACGGGCTGGAGCTCAATACCCGCAAGATGCAGCTTGCCTTCAACGGACGCCCCATTGATCTGACCTTTGTGGAATTCCAGATTCTGCAGGCCATGATGCGCGAGCCAGGCCGCGTCTTTTCCAGGGAAACGCTGCTCAATCTCTTCGCGGACAAGGAATGGAACAAGTACGATCGCAGCGTGGATGTCCACATTTCTTCCCTGCGCAAAAAGCTCGCGGACGCTGTTGATGGCAGCTTTTCCCTCATTCGCACAGTGCGCAGCATAGGCTACGTCTTTGTCCGGGCGATCGGTAGTGTAAGATTCATTGTGTAAATTGGTTGGGGAGGAGAGGCCCGGCCTCCTGGCAGACAGAGCTTGGTTTCATGCCGGATCGCAATGTGGTCACAGTGGCAGCTGTGGAAGGCTATTCGGGCATCATGGGCATAGGCTACACAAGGCCGGAATTTCTGAATCTCATTGTCCAGTGGCTGAAGGGCCACGATCGCCCCTACCGCGCCAACATCCTTTTGTGCATAGCCCAGGACACGGCGCAAATGCTTGCCAGGGAGGGCTGGAATCGGGACAAAATCCGCGCCTGGCTGCGGGAGAGGGCGCGCATCCCCTTCTCCGAATGGATAGCCCAGTACCACGGCTCTCTGGAAGCCAGAAAGGGTGTGCCGGACAGTGTTATTGAAATTCGGGATGGCAATACCCTTGTACAAAAGCCCTATGTCGATTTCATGCCCATCATAGTGGCTGGAGGCAGTGGAGAAAAAAGCATGATCATGCCCTGCTGGGCAGCAGGACACATTGTAAGTACGGAAGTTCGTCTTCCTGCAGATGAAAATGTAAAGGATATGTAAAGACATGTATACGAAAAAAATACAAAAAACATATTCTTTTTCTATTGAAATCATGATTTTATGCGCTAGATTTTCTTGTGAACGGGAACATTCCCTCAAACAGGACAAGGGACATACACCCCTGAAAACCCAATTTAGGTGAAAACATGAAATCTCGCATTCTTACCCTTATCATGGCCTTTATGCTGGCATTTGCTCCCTCAGTCTATGCCATGTCCGATCATCCCTTTGAGCTGAACAACGCCACCGAACAGGAGCTCATGGACAGATGCTTCTTCTCGCAGGAAGACGCGGACCGCATTCTTGACCTGCGCGACTCCCTTGGCGGCTTCCAGAGCTGGGACGATCTCAAGGAACTGCATCTCACAGACGCGCAGATGGGCATTCTTGCTTCCGAGGCCACCATTTCCGGCATCAGAAGCGACTGCAACTGCTGACGACACCAAGGATACCCCCAAACAGCAGGCGGCCCGCCCGAAGCCCAAGGCCCGCATCACTTTTCCGAGGTGCGATGCTTGTGGCAACTGTGTACGGTGTGGGCCGTCTTTTTTTCTACAAGGCTGGTTTGTCATGTCCGACGCGTTATCACGTAGACATTTTCTGAAGCTGAGCACGGCTCTTGTTGCCGGCGGGGCAGCCATTGCCTGCCCGGACAAGAGCCGTGCCATCGGCTACACGCAGCCGCGTGACGGTCAAATCCTGGAAACGAAGGGCTACTGCCCCTTCTGCCAGGTACGCTGCACGTACAGGGCCAGGGTACAGGGAGGCAAGATCCTCAGCCTCACCGGCGACCCGAACAATCACTGGACAGGCGGAGCCATGTGTCCCAAGGGCATGTCCATGGTCGAGCTTGTGAACAGTCCCTACCGCATCACAGAACCCATGTTCCACGAAGCCGATGGCAGCTGGCGCAGAATCTCCTACAGGGAAGCGGTGGACATGGTGGCCACACGCATGAAGGCCGTGCTGCAAAAGTATGGCGACAAGGCCGGAAACCGCGCGTTGCCATGACCATGCCCCTGTGGGACTGCCTGGAATCGGAAATTGCCGTGCTCATGTGCCTGCGCACAGTGGGCAGCGTGCACGCCCTGCCCCCTGGCGAGACCTGCGTGTCCACAGCCTCCAACATGCTGGGGCTCATGCTCGGTGTCTACAGCGGTTCCACCCAGGTGGACGAGCTGCCCAAGGCACAGACCGTGGTTCTGTGGGGCGCAAACGTCAACGATCTCTACCCGCCCTACACGCGCTGGCTGGAAAAGGCCCGCGAGGCAGGCACACGGATCGTGTACATCGATCCCCGCAAGACGCGCACCAGTCTGTGGTGCCACACACAGCTGCGCCCCGAGCCCGGGACAGACGGTGTCCTGGCCCTTGGCGCCATACGCTACGTCCTGGACAAGGGCGCCTACGACGAGGAGCGGGCCCGCTTCCAGATTGAGGATTTCGAAAACCTGCGGCCCCAGGTGGAAAGGTACACGCTGGATCAGGTAGCAGCCACAACCCGCCTTGACCCGGCGGACATCCAGGCCTTCTACGAGCTTGTGAGCCAGAGCAAAAAGTCCATCATGTGGCTTGGCGGCTCTCTTTCCAGGCAGACCAATGGCGTTGTCACAGTGCGCAGCATCATCTTGCTGCAGGCCCTGTGACGGACAACCTCATAGGGGAAGGCAAGGGCATGCTCACCTTCCAGAGCGGCAAACCTGGCGGATCCGAGGAGCTTGTCGATCACTACTTTGGCCCCCTGAACACCCCGAAGATGAACTTCCGTCGCGTGCGCAGGGCCATGGAGCGCAAGACCCTGGACATCCTCTTCCTGAATTCGAGCTACCGCCGCTACCCCGATGCCCAGGGCGTGCGCAAGGCCATTCAGAACGTGCCCTTTGTGGTGCACATGGGCTTTTTCCCGGACGAGGAAACGGAAGTCTCCACGCTCTTCGTTCCCGCGACCTTCGGGCCCGAGAGCGAGGGCGTGGGCTACGGCAACGAAAACCAGCTGGCCTGGAGGGAAAAGATTGTGCAGGCCCCGGGGTCCTGCGTCCCTGGCTGGCAGTTCTACCGCGACGTGGCCCTGGCAGTCGATCCTAAGCACATGCCCAACTTCAGGGATCCCGCAGAACTGTGCCACATGCTGCAGCGCTATGTGCCTTCCTGGAAGGGCATAACGCTTGAGCGCCTGCGTTCCTCCTCCACCGTGACCTGGCCTGTGTTCGAGGAGGGCGGCGCGGAACGCAAGGGCACAGTGTTCACCGAGGGCAGGCTTCTGACGCCCACAGGCAAGATGCAGGTTGTGGACAGGGTCTTCGGCGGCATAGGCACATGGGACTACCCCAAGGGACATCCTCTTGGGAAAACGGGCAAAAAGGACTTCCCCCTTGTCCTGACCCAGGGCAAGCAGCTATGGCACTGGCAGCAGACGCTCACCAACTTTGCCACCTCCATGGCCCAGTTCTCCAAGGGGCGTTTTGTGCAGATCAATCCCGTGACAGCCGCAAAGCTCGGTCTCCGGCAAAGGGACAGGGTCATGCTGGAAACGCAGGTAGGCGGCATAGAATGCTGGGTGGACATCACGGACGGTGTGCTGCCCGGAGCGGTCTTCACGCCTGCCAACTGCTGTCGCACAACCCCGCTCAAGGAAAACCGCAGCCCGTCCATCTGCGATATCCTGCCCAACTACTGGGATCGCATATCCGCGCAGCACAACTGTACAGGCTGCCGCCTGAGAAAGCTGTAGGAGAAGGTCATGGCAAGATACATAATGCTCATCAATTCCGAGCACTGCATGGACTGCAAGGCCTGCGTTGTGGCCTGCCAGCAGCGCAATGGCGTTCCCTACGGCTTCCATCGCAACTGGGTACACGAAACCAAGAGCCAGGCATCGGCCTGCGGCTTCAAGTTCCAGCCAGGCGCCTGCATGCACTGCGAGGATCCAAGCTGTGTGGCAGCCTGCCCCACGGGTGCCACATGGAAGGCAAGGGATGGCGTAGTCCACATCGATCGCTCACGCTGCATTGGCTGCGGCAGCTGCATAGAGGCCTGTCCCTACCACGCGCGCTTCCGCCATCCGCTGACAGGAACAGCTGACAAGTGCGACTACTGCATGGGGAGCACTCCCGGGGAAACGCCTGCCTGCGTGGCAGTCTGTCCCATGCACTGCCGCACCTTTGGGGATCTGGACGATCCGTCGTCCGCAGTCGCCAAGATTGCCGCAACGCACAAGCTTGTCCACATTGTCCCCAAGGGCAGCGGAGCAAGGCCCACGCTGGCCTACCTGGAGACAACCACACCGGCAAGCCTTCCTGCGGCCTCGACCGTTTCCCATCCTGTCGAGGCCATACGGCCCTTCTCCAAGGTTGTCACCTGGGTTGGAGGGGCTGTGCTGGCAGCCCTGGCAGGAACCTTTGTCCGTCAGCTTGTCAAGCCTTCGGAAAGGGAAGACGAGGAAATTGCTGCCCAGGCAAAGAAGACTGAGGCCGCAAGCGCGCGGCAAGAGGAGGACAAGGCATGATGATCAGGCGTCATTCCCGTTCCGCGATATTCATGCACTGGTTCAATGCAGTGTGCTGGCTTTTTCTGCTTTTCTCGGGCTTTGCCCTGCTTGTGGGCGATATGCAGCCCATTGGCCAGTGGTGGAGGAATCTGTGGGTAGCCCTCTTTGGCGAGCGCGGCCTGTTGGTTGCCCATCTCCTTGTGGGCAGCGTCTGGGTCGCTGTCTACGCGATCTACATCCTCACCTCGTGTCGCAGGGAGGTCCTCCCCTTCTTGCGGGAAATCCTGCACTTCAAGCCCGCAAGTGATCTTGTCTGGTGCTTCAGAAAGGGGCTGTGGCTGGTGCTCGGGCCCAAGGTGATGCTCAAGATGGGCGTGGATCCCAAGCTGCCTCCCCAGGGCTTCTACAACGCAGGCCAGCGCATGGTGGCTGTCCTGGCTGTGGCAGCGAGCATAGGCCTTGCCATCACAGGCGTTGCCATGGGCTACTTCTCCGGCAATGTCTCGTGGGCTCTTGGGGAAAACGCCCTGCTGTGGTGCATTGTCGTGCACTTTGCCTGCGCTGGTGTCATGGCCATCTTCTTGCCAGTGCACATCTACATGGCAGCCCTGGCCCCTGGAGAAGGACCTGCCCTGCGCTCCATGTTCACGGGCTTTGTGCCACAAAGCCATGCGCAGCACCACAATCCCCTGTGGTTTGCGTCCCTGAAGGCTGCAGGAGCCCTGGGTGGCGAGACGCAGGAACAGCACAGCAACGTGGCCCAAAAGGGATAAGCCTCTGAGACAATGCTGCACAAATGGGGAAGCGCTTGCTTCCCTCTTTTTTCGTCCGCAAGAATGGACGCCCAGCCCAAAGACCCAATGAGCGAATCAGGCAAGAGACAAGACAAAATGCCCATTGATTCCCGGTCAGGGTCTGCTAGCCTTGCGACAAAATCCTTGGAAAAAGCAGGTTCATGCCTGCGGGAGGAAAGAGCAATGAAAGTGCTGCTTGTGAACGGAAGCCCGCACCAAAAGGGCTCGACCTATACATCGCTCATGGAAGTCGCAGCAACCCTGAAAGAGGAAGGCATTGGCACAGACCTGTTCTGGGTGGGCATCAAGCCTCTGGCGGGCTGTCTCGGCTGTCGCAAGTGCTCGGAAAAGAGCCTTTGCGTCTTCAAAGACAGGGTGAACGAATTCCTCGATATCGCAGCCGACTACGACGGCTTTGTCTTCGGCTCCCCTGTCCACTGGGGGGCCTCCTCTGGACAAATCAAGTGTTTCATGGACAGGGCCTTCTTTGCCGACTTCAATGGCAACGGCGGCCGTTTCGCCTTCAAGCCCGCAGCCATAGTGGTCTGTGCCAGGAGAGCGGGTACCACGGCGACCATTGATCAGCTGAACAAGTACTTTGCCCTGAGCCAGATGCCCATCATCAGCGCCCGCTACTGGAACTGCGTCCATGGCGCAGACGCCGAGGACGTGGTGCAGGATCTGGAAGGCATGCAGGACATGCGCTATCTCGCCCGCAACATGGCCTACTTTCTGAAGTGCAGGGAAGCTGCCGACAAGGCCGGCATAGCTCTGCCAAGGCAGGAAGAAGTCACTTTCACCAACTTCATCCGCTAGGAACGGCCTGGCTGCCTTCTCCTTCGCAAGAAGGCCTCCACAGGACAGGGGTCGCTCTCTCTCCCATGCCGGGAAAGAGGGCGGCCCCTGCTTTTTTTGTGTCATGGACCTACATCAGGCCCGCAGATCAAAAAAAAGCCCCGGAGCGTAACTGCGCTCAACGGGGCTTTGCTGAAAAATCTTGGCAACGACCTACTTTCCCACATGAAGATATGCAGTATCATCGGCGAAAGGGAGCTT